>JAAVYL010000060.1 GCA_022791075.1 Lawsonibacter sp.
CAGAGAGCCGTGGACGGTGCCGGCGGCGCCGGCCTCAGACTGCATCTCGATGACCTTTACTGTGGTGCCGAAGATATTTTTCTGACCCTGGGCGGCCCACTGATCCACATAGTCGGCCATAGGGCTGGACGGCGTAATGGGGTAGATGCCGGCTACTTCGGTAAAGGCGTAGCTGACATATGCAGCGGCGTTGTTGCCGTCCATGGTTTTGAATTTTCTTGCCATAGAGGTTCCCTACTTTCTTCCTAAATTTGCTGGAGAGACGCATCCGCGTCCAAAAAGGTGCTCTGCTCTGTTTGACAGGCCTGTCCCAATCTGACCAACCGCCGAAACAGTTATAGATTTCATAGCCAAATGGTTATATCGGGAGAGGCCCGCAGCGGTCCCGGCAGACAAGACGCGCCTTGGGTTTTCATGCAGATGTAGTGTATCACTTTTTGGGCCGTTTGTAAACTTTCCCGATGAAATTTTCCCTGCAAAATTTAGGGGAAAAAGACCTGGTTTTTTGCCAAGGATGTCAAAATTCCATTTGTGTTTTTTGATACTGAACAGCTTATGAACCAGCCCCGCCGGCTTTCTGGCCGGCGGGGCTGGTTTCCAAAGTGTATGGTTATGTACTCAGCCGCCCATGGCGTTGGTGGAGATGGCGGCACCGAAAGCGTTGGCGTCCTTGGGCAGCCAGACCTTGGTCTTCTTGCCATTGATGGTGTGCTCCTCCAGCACGAAGTCCACATCAAAGTCCTTGGTGTTCTCCGTGGGGGTCAGATTGGCAATGGCCTCAGACATCTTGTTCAGCATGGTGCTGTATACAGCATCCATATCGCCGCCGTTCAATACGTCAGGATCATTGTAAAGTTCTTCAACAATACTGTTCATGGCGTTGGTCACTGCGCCGGAATCAAAGGTGTTGATGGTGCAGGTGACCACAGCAGTCCCCGCTTTCTCGTCAGCCTCTTTCACCTTAGCGGTAAGCTTTACATTTTTGAACATGGTCAGGAAGGCATCCACAAACTTCTGGGCATCCTCAGCTGTGGCGGTGACACCCTGGCTGGCGAACATGGTAACCATCTGGTCGGCCAGATCGTCATAGATGCCCTCCTCCAGGCCCATATCCTTCCGGGCCTCGGCCTCGTCGGCATAGCCGAACAGCTCCACAGCGCCCTTGGCGTCGTCCTTCAGGATGAGGTCAAAGAGAGCCACGGCCACCTGATCAGCAGGGGCAATTTCTTGCTTCTTGCCGCAGCTGGTGAGCATTGCAGAGCACAGCATGAGCATCGCCAGCAACAGCGCGGGAATTCTACGGATTGTTTTCATTAAAGTCACTCCTTTTTCAACAGTCGGTCCTCAGACCGCGAAAGCTATTATACAAGCGCCCGTTTGAAAAATCAACCAAAAAATTAGAAATTTAGGAAATCTTAATGTTTGTTCGAAGCGTGTTGCTTTTTCCCGGCGAAGCCGTTACAATAGAGACGGATAAAATTTTTCCGATCTTGGAGGTGGGAATATGGTCCGTTCCATCCAATCCCTGGGGCTGCATGGAGTCACCGGCTATCTGGTGACTGCCGAGTGTGATCTGTCCGGCGGCCTGCCCGCCTTCACGGTTGTGGGCCTGCCTGACGCCGCCGTCAGCGAAGCCCGGGAGCGGGTCCGGGCCGCCATCAAAAACTGCGGTTTTACCTTTCCTGTCAGCCGGATTACCGTCAATCTGGCCCCCGCTCACCTGAAAAAGATCGGAACCCTGTATGATCTGCCCATTCTGGTGGGCATTCTGGCCGCCGGCAAACAGCTGCGGCTGCCCAAAGAAAGCTGCGCCTTTCTTGGAGAGCTGTCCCTTTCCGGGCAGCTTCGGCCCTGCGCTGGTATGCTGTCCATGGCACTGGCCGCCAAACGGGCAGGAATTGAGTCTCTGTATGTCCCGGAGGAAAACGCCGCCGAGGCCACCTTGGCGGAGGGGCCTGTCATTTACCCCGTCCGGGATGTCCAGCAGCTGGAGCGCCATCTTACCGGAGAGGAACCCATCTCCCCCGCACCACCCTGGATCCCCTCCTCCTCCGCCTTCCATTGCCCCGATATGGCAGAGGTAAAGGGCCAGGAGCAGGTAAAACGAGCCCTGGAGATCGCCGCCGCCGGGGGGCACAGCGTACTCATGTCCGGTCCGCCGGGAACGGGCAAGTCCATGCTGGCCCGCCGCCTGCCCGGCATTCTGCCCAACATGACCCGGCAGGAGGCCCTGGAGTGCACCGAGATCCACTCCATCATGGGCCAGACCAGTGCCGTACAGCCTCTGATTACGGTACGCCCCTTCCGCTCTCCCCATCACACAGTCTCCTCCACTGGCATGGCTGGGGGCGGCTCCAACCCCCGGCCGGGGGAAATCTCCCTGGCCCACAACGGAGTTCTCTTCCTGGACGAGCTGCCTGAGTTTCCCAAGGAGGTGCTGGAGGTGCTGCGTCAGCCGCTGGAGGACGGTCAGGTGCAGATTTCCCGGGCGGCAGGTACTGTCACCTACCCCGCCCGCTTCATGCTGGTGTGTGCCATGAACCCCTGCAAGTGCGGCTGGTATGGCCACCCCTCCGGCCGGTGCCGGTGTACCGAGGCTGAAGTGAAAAAGTACCTCTCCCGCCTGTCAGGCCCCCTGCTGGACCGGCTGGACCTGTTTGTGGAGGCGGATCCTCTGGAATTCGACGAGCTGGCCCATCGGGAGCGGGCGGAGACCTCTGCTCAGGTGAAGGAGCGGGTGGATACCGCCCGGGCCCTTCAGACCCGGCGGCAGGAAGACACCGGCGTGCCCTGCAATTCCCAGCTCACCCGGGAGAGCCTGGACCGCTTCTGCGCCCTGGACGAGGGCTGCCAGCGGCTGATGAAGGGGGCCTTTGACCGCATGGGCCTCACTGCCCGGAGCTATGACCGCATCCTCCGGGTGGCCCGCACCATCGCCGACCTGGACGGCGGCGGGGATATCCAGCCCACCCACCTGGCCGAAGCTTTACAGTACCGGCCGCCGGAATATTTGAGACGTTAACGCGCTTTTGCTGCCCACTATCCCTCTGTGACACAAAAAGTCAAGCATCTTTTTAGTTAAAAATTCCCAATCAGGCGGCATAATTTGACAAAATTTGGCGTGCGAGGTATGATAAAAACACCCATCAGTCAGATGGGACGGAAAGTGCGCTGTTACATAAAGGCGGTTGGCCCACCCTTTGAACCCCTACGCAAATCCAAACAGGGGGAGGTGGTGCAGATGTGGAAAAAACGGATTTTTAAAGTAATCTGTTTTTTGGCAGGTTTTGCAATACTCATGTGCCTGTCGTCCATAAATGCGTGTTAGCCGCCCGGATGGCCCCGAGCGGCTAACGTCTTGTCAGCTAATTGACTTGGGCTAACCGTCAGTAACAGCGCCCTTCTGTATCTATTATATCCGTCTGCACGCCCCTTGTCAAGTCGAAGCCAGTCATTCCTTCCTCCACCGCTTCAGCGTGGGGAACCACCCCCGCATCATCTTCTCCGCCTCCTCCTGGGGACCGAAGGGATGGCCGTTTTCAGCGTTGAACTTCAGGTTGAAGGCAATCATATCGTCCATAGTGGCCTCTGGAGCGGTAAAGGCCCCGTTCTGATAGCAGTAACGGCAGTAGTCACCGCTGAGGGCGCCGCCGGCCTCGGTGCCCTGGTCCTCGGGACGGTCCAGGGGCATGGCACAGCACTGACAAAACTTTCTTTCTTCCATTGGGAAAACCTCCTTATGTTGGACGGGGTCTGTTCCCCCGTCTCTGACACAAGGATACACCCCATAACCTGACAGGGTCTGTCCAGTTTCATAAACCGCCAAGGATTTTTTTATTTCCTCCTTCAGGATATCCCGCCAGTAGTCCGGGGACAGCACCTCCAGCTGGCCGCCGAACGACAGCAGGAAGGACCGCAGCCACTGGTCCTCAGGAAAAGCACAGCTTACCAGCAGGCGGCCATCCGGCTGAACAGCAATCTCTCTGGGATGAAAATAGTCCCGGACCCGCCATGCAGCGGAGGGGGTGAACAGCAGCCGCAGCTCTACCCCCCGATACCCCTCCGGGAGCGGCGTCTCCAGCTGATCCGGAGGCTGTCTAAACGGACAGCTCCCCTCCTCAAGGGTGAGCTCCTCCATGCGGACCAGGCGAAAAATGCGCCAGTCCTGTCTGCTGCGGCAGAAGGCCTGCAGATACCAGCACCCGGCTTTGAATACCAGCCGGGCAGGCTCTGCGGTGCGGCGGCTGCGCTCCCCGGCGGAGCTGTAGTAGGTGAAGGACAGGGGCCGGCGCTCCAGAACAGACCGCTTCACCAGAGAAAAATTCTCCCGCTCCACAGCTCCGCTGCCCCAGTCGGTAAAATCCACCTCCAGCCACTCGCCGCCCTCCCGGTGAAACAGGGCGGACATCCGGGCCAAGGTGCCCTCCTCCTCTGCGCCGCCAGTGGAAAGGATGGCCTGAAGGGCAAACAAAATCTCGTCCTGCTGCTTCTGGGACAGCAGGCAGCGGTCCAGCACAAACTGGTCCATCAGCCGGATGCCGCCCCCCTTGCCCTTCTGAGCGTAGACAGGAATTCCGGCGGCGGACAGCGCATCCACATCCCGATAGATGGTACGTTCCGACACCTCCAGCCGCCGGGCCAGCTCCCCGGCCGTAACCGCCCTCTTTTCAATCAAAAGATAGAGTATCTCAAAGAGACGGCCGTTTTTCATCGGACCGTGATCTGCCCCAGCACCTGGCCAATGGGCAGGTTGATGGCCAGGCCGGCCCGGTCATCATAGGGGGTGGGGCTCTTGTTGATGAGCACCAGCCTGGAGCCCCCAAAATAGTTGATGAGCCCGGCGGCGGGGTAGACAGCCAGAGAGGTGCCTCCGATCATGAGCAGGTCGGCCGCCCGAATATCGGCCGCTGCCCCCTCAATCGTGGCGCTGTCCAGCCCCTCCTCATAGAGAACCACATCAGGCTTGATAACGCCGCCGCAGGAGCATTTGGGCACTCCCTGGCCGTTTTTAATGTCCTCCACAGTGCAGGGCTTACGGCACTTCATACAGTAGTTGCGGTGAACCGACCCGTGGAGCTCCCAAACCCGCTGGGACCCGGCCTTCTGGTGGAGACTGTCGATGTTCTGTGTGACCACACTGAGCAGCTTACCCGCCGCCTCCAACTCGGCCAGCTTTTTATGGGCGGCGTTAGGCTGGGCGTCCAGACAGAGCATCTTATCCCTGTAAAAGCGGTAAAACTCCTCAGGCCGGGCGTCGAAAAAGGTGCGGCTGAGGATTTGCTCCGGGGGCCAGGCGTACTTCTGGTTGTACAGCCCGTCCACACTGCGGAAGTCCGGGATACCACTCTCAGTAGATACCCCTGCCCCGCCGAAAAAGACTATCCTTTGGCTTTCGTCAATCCACTGCTGTAAGGTTTTAAGTTTTTCGTCCATGAGAAGCCCCCCTTAATAAACTGGAATTAGTTTAATTTCTGTTTATTATATTCTTCGTCTGTCGGAAACCGCCAGCCCTCGTCCAAATCAAATATTAAGTCCACATTATCAAATGTCACATTCCATGTAGCACCTGTCAAGAGATGAGTTATTTCAGTAAGACATTTCAACCAGTAGTTTGCAACCTCGAATAGTGTTTTTGGGCTGTTCCTTGGGAGTTTTGTAGAGCCGCTGAAAATAATATCGTCCTGTTCTTCTGAGTTCTCATATATACCGAAATCCTCTACCTTTCGCTTAAAAGGATATCCAGAGCAATACTTTTTTGAGATTTCTTTGCTAATTGTTCTTTCCTGTTCAGTCAAAGGCTCTTTTCTTGCCGCCTCATAATAAATTGCAAATGCCACTATTTGCCCTCCTCCAAGCCCGATTTATGACTCTAATTATATCATCGCCAACCTGAAACGTCAACGAACAAGGAAACTCCCTCTTGACTTAAACCCAGCTTCAAGTGGTAAGATGGCTCCAACCAAAAACAAGGAGGAAGCGTATGAACTACCGTACATTGGGCCGAACCGGCCTGAAGGTCAGCGAGATCGGCATGGGCTGCGAGGGGCTGGTGGATAAAAGCTATGAACAGGTCCTGGAATTTGTGGACAGGATGGAGGAGCTGGGCATTAACTGCATCGACCTGTACTCCCCCAATCCGGAGATGCGCTCCAGCCTGGGCAAAGCGATGCGGGGCCGGCGGGATAAATTCGTCCTGCAGTCCCACCTGTGCTCCATCTGGGAAAACGGCCAGTATCTGCGTACCCGGGACATCGGCAAGGTAAAAGCCGCTTTTGAAGACATGCTCCGCCGGCTGGACACCGACCACATCGAGATCGGCATGATCCACTATGTCGACGCCGTGGCAGACTGGCAGGAGGTCGTCAACGGGCCTGTCATGGCCTACGCCCGGGAGCTGAAAGAAGCCGGGAAGATCGGCTGCATCGGCCTGTCCAGCCACAACCCGGAGGTGGCACAGGCGGCAGTGGACAGCGGGCTCATTGACGTGCTCATGTTCAGCGTCAACCCCTGCTACGACCTCCAGCCCGCCAATGAGGATGTGGAGCAGCTGTGGGCGGATGCGGCCTATGAAAAGCCCCTGGTAAATATGGACCCCCAGCGGCAGGCTCTGTATGAGAGCTGCCAGCGTCAGGGGGTGGGCATTACCGTAATGAAGGCCTTTGCTGGCGGGGAGCTGCTGGGCCGGAACGCCTTGGCTCAAGTCGCCCTCACCCCTCTCCAGTGCCTGCACTACGCCCTCACCCGCCCCGGCGTAGCCAGCGTCATGGCCGGGGCCCATACCCTGGAGGAGCTGGAGGCCTGTGCCTCCTACTGCTCCACACCCGACAGTGAGAAGGACTACGCCGCCGCATTTGCTGCCATGCCCAAAATCAGCTGGGTGGGCCACTGCATGTACTGCGGCCACTGCGCCCCCTGTCCCCAGGGCATCGATGTGGCGGCGGTGACCAAGCTGCTCAACCTCACCCGTGCCCAGGGGCAGGTGCCCGAGACGGTGCGGGAGCACTACGCCCTCCTCTCCCATCACGCCGGGGAGTGTGTGGCCTGCGGGTCCTGTGAGGCCCGGTGTCCCTTCTCCGTCCCCATTGTGGAAAACATGAAGCAGGCCGTTCAAGCCTTCGGCCTATGATTCAGAAGGCCTCCGCCCGGACAGGCGGAGGCCGTTTCTTACAGTCTTGTCTCAATGGGGACGGACACAATATAATCGCTGCTGTTCAGCTGCCGCAGCAGGGCAGGCAAAATCCGTGCGGTATCCTCGCTCCCGGTCAAGGTGAGATAAGCGGTGCGGCGGTGGGCGCCCAGACGGTTTACGGCGCTGCTGGCAAAAGACGCCGCGCCCACAGTGCTGCTCGGCTCCAGAAGGAGGGTCTCCTTCCAGCATACCCAGCCCGAGTCCTCCAGGCCGGCCCGCTGCCCGGCGGAGACATAGGCCAAGGTTGTTCTGGTATGGGCGGCCCGCTCCAGCGCCAGGTTGCCCCGGGCCAGCTGGGCGGATATCTCCTCCCCCTCGGGCAGAATACCCACGCTGTGCCCGGTGCCCAGAATACGGCGTACCAGGTCCCCCTCCTCCTCCAGCAGCTGCGGGGTAAGGAAAAACACACCGCAGCGCCGGTCGCTTTCCAGGATGCCGAGGATTCTGTCAATCTCTGTGGCGCTCTCACAGCAGAAGGCAAGATAGGCGGCAGTTTGGGTCTCGTTCGGCTCCTGAATCACAATGGGATTGGTGGGGTTTGCCGTACCGGGGTTGACACTGGGGACATCCCCGCCGTTATTGCCCGGGTCCGTGCCGGGAGGGTCTGTGACACTGGCGTTTGGCGTGGTGACCGCAGCGGGGTTGAGACTCTGGGTATAATCTCGCAGGCGGTTGTTAATCAGCCACTGGGCCGCATCAATATATCTGTCATCAGGCAGCACCGCGTCAGAGCTTTTAATCCGCACCATGTAGCCCTGTGAGATGTAAGGCAGCTTGATATAGCTGTACTCCAGGTTGAAAAAGGAGCACACCATGCTCAGGGACAGGTAGGGCCTCCCGTTGCGCATAATTGCCCGGGAGTCGTAGGTGGTGCCGGACATGTCGTCCCGGCAGGTGCCGTCGTTCAGATCAAAGACCAGAATCTGCCGCAGATTAAACAGCGTGACCACATTGCTGCTGCGGTTGTAGCTGGTATACAGTCCAAGGTTAATGTGGTTGTCATTGAGGTTGGCGTCAAAAACAGTGTAGGGTACATAGAGTACCCCTCCCGACCAGCACGGCATCGTGCTGGAGCGGAGAAACGACACATTGTCGTTCAGGCCGGTAAAATACAGGGTGGCCGCCGACGCAGGCATGGGAGCGAACAGTCCCACAGCCAGCACAACAGCCAGTACAGCAGAAAAAATACGGCGTTTTCCCTTCACAGGGACTCCCTCCCTTTACATTTTTCGTTGTTTGGTTTATTATAGCATAGAATAACCGGCGGGGCAAGTCCGGCGGAAATTTAAGAAATTTTTAATCAAAGCTAAACAGTCCTTCAAGCCGGCTGTGATACACTGACATCGTAACAAAGTCGCGACCTGGCAGAAAGGAGCCGTCTGTATGGATATTACATTGGAAATGGTTGAGCGTTTGAAGGAAAAAGCCAATATCAGCTACGGACAAGCCAAGGAGGCCCTGGAGTACAGCGGCGGCAACCTGTTGGACGCACTGATCTATTTGGAGGAAAAGGGGGCCATCCCCCGTGAGGAGGGAGCCTATTTCTCCACCAAGAGCGAGGCGCCCTCTCCCCCGCCTGCGCCGGAACCTCTGCCAGTGCAGCTCCCTGCCGGGACAAAAAAGCAGAAAGCTCCCAAGTACCCTAAACAGCCCCACGCCGGCCGCGCCGGCACCAGGCGTTTCTTCAACACCCTGCGCCGCTGGCTGGTGGATAACGAGCTGGAAATCTGGCGGAAGGACCAGCCCATCACCGCCCTGCCCGTTCTGATCCTGGTACTGCTGGTGTTCTGTGCCCCGTGGTTCACCATCCCTGTTTTGGTGCTGGGACTCTTCCTTGGCTTCCGCTACAGATTCTCCGGCCCGGACCTGGACCGGGACGGCCTGAACAGTGTAATAGGCTCTGTGGCGGACACGGCTGCCGACCTGGGGCACAAGGTCATGGAAGAGCTGAAGCATGACTGGCACTCCGACGAAAAGTAGAGCAACCATGAGGTGAATGAAATGTCTGAGCGTATTCTGTTGATAGAGGACGAGGAAAAGCTGGCCCGGATGGTGGAGATGGAGCTGAAGTACGAGGGCTATGAGGTAGAGAAAGCCCTGAATGGACGCAGCGGCCTGGACCTGGCCCTGAGCGGCGGGTTCGATCTGGTGCTGCTGGATATTATGCTGCCCCAGCTGTCCGGGATGGAGGTCCTGCGCCGGCTGCGGCGGGAAAGTCAGATTCCTGTTATCATGCTCACCGCCCGGGACAGCGTGGTGGACAAGGTATCCGGCCTGGATTCCGGCGCTGACGACTATGTCACCAAGCCCTTTGCCATTGAGGAGCTGCTGGCCCGCATCCGGGCCGCACTGCGCAGCAAGGGCGGCGGACCGGCCGTCCCTCTGTCCGTAGGGCCTCTGGTGATGGATGTGGACCGCCACCAGGTCACTGTACGGGGCCAGGGGGTGGAGCTGACCAAAAAGGAGTTTGACCTGCTCCACCACCTGCTGGAGAACAAGGGGCGGGTGCTGTCTCGGGAAGCTCTCCTCGATGCTGTGTGGGGCTTTGACTTCGTGGGCGAAACCAACTCCGTGGACGTCTACATCCGCTTTCTGCGCTCCAAGCTCGACGATGCGTTCGGCCTGAAGCTGATCCACACCGTTCGCGGTGTGGGCTATGTCATCAAAGAGGAATGAGGGGGAGACCTATGGTCATTGTATACCGTTCCAACACCGGATTTACCCGGGAGTACGCCGAAATGCTGGGCAGAGCAGAAAAGCTCAAGGTCTTCAGCGCAGCAGAGGCGGAACACAAAATACTCCCTCAGGAGGCCGTCTTCTATATGGGACCCCTGATGGCAGGCCACATCTCCGGCCTTGACCAGGCAGTAAAGAAATTCAGCGTGAAGGGCGTGTGCGGCGTGGGCATGTCCCCCGCCTCCCGCCAGACACTGGAAACCCTGTCCAAAGCCAACTTTGCCCCTGGCGCCCCCATCTTCTATCTTCAGGGGGGCTGGGCCCCCAAAAAAGTGGGCTGGCTGAAACGGCGCATGGTGAATATGGTCACCAAATCCACCCGGGAATCTCTGCGGGCCAAGGGCAGCCGCCGCACCCCCGAGGAGGACCGGCAGCTGAGCTTCCTGCTCCACGGCGGCAGCTATGTGGCCTTTGAGAACCTGGCCGCCATTCGGGGCTGGATAAAAGAGCAATAGAAGCCCGGGACTTTTCTGACAGGAGGTGACCTCTGTGGCACAGCCCCGGCATAGATTCCGAACCCCGCCGCCGGAGGACCCCATCGCCGCTGCCCGGGACTCTTCCCTGGCCCTGCGGCTGAACATTGGTTTTTTTCTGCGGCAGCTGGGTATTTTTCTGGTGATGGACCTGCTTCTCCTGGCAATGGCCTGCTTTGGGATGTTTTTCTATGCGGAGAACCGCTGTGCCGACGTGGTATCCCTGGTAGCCCAGCGAGGCGTCCCCACAGAGGACGCGATCCCCTGGATGGAAGCCAGTGACTACACCATTGCAAAGCTGGACCGGGAGCCCCTGGGAGAGGATACTGCTACTGGCCACACCCTGTTTTTTCCCAGCCGGTGGGAGACCGAGGAGGGGCGGCGCTCCTGGAACCTCAGTGAGTTTTACACCGTTGAGATGCCCAACAGCGGCCAGCCCTACGCCGTCACAGTGGACCTGTCCGGCATTTTCACCGGCCTGTACTGGGCGGGCGTGGTAATTCTGGTCTGTCAGGGGCTCTCCCTGGTGACCAGCCTGTTCCGCAGCAGCCGCTCCATTCAAAAGGTGCTGCGGCCCATCCAAGACCTGGCCGCCACGGCGGCCCGGCTTAACTCCATGACCCACATGTCCAAACGGGAACTGGAAAGTCTGGCCGGCGAACTGGACAAAATTGACGCCGCCCACCTGGACAGCCGTATTGACCTGCCCCCCACCCAGAAGGAGCTGCGCTCCCTGGCCCAGTCCATCAACCAGCTGATGGACCGGGTCAACCAGGCCTACAGTGCTCAGATGCGCTTTGTCTCTGATGCCAGTCACGAGCTGCGCACCCCTATCGCCGTGATCCAGGGCTACGCCGCTCTGCTGGACCGGTGGGGCAAGAGCGACCCGGAGGCGCTGCAGGAGTCCATTGACGCCATCCGCGGCGAGGCCGCTGCCATGGAGCGGCTGGTGGAGCAGCTTCTCTTTCTGGCCCGGGGGGATAACGACTCTCAGCCCGTCAAAAAGGAATGTATCGACCTGACTGACCTGGCCGGTGAGGTGCTGCGGGAGGAGGAGATGATTCATCCTGAACGTATCTTCCTCCCCCGCTGGGGGGAGGAAGAGGTCAGCATCAATGCTGACCCTGGGCTGATGAAACAGCTGCTGCGGATCCTAATGGACAACAGCCTGAAGTACAGTCCGGAGGAGGGGCGCATCTACCTCCGGGTCATCCGGTCCGGAGATTATATACGCCTCACAGTCCAGGATGAGGGAATGGGTATCCCTCCCCAGGGAATCTCCCACATTTTTGAGCGGTTCTATCGTACGGATCAGTCCCGGGACCGAAAGACCGGCGGGACAGGGCTGGGACTTTCCATCGCCAAATGGATTGTGGAGCACCATGGAGGCTGGTTTGAGGTGGTGTCCCGTCCCGACGTGGGTACCCGAATCACCGCAGTTCTGCCCGCCGCCCGAAAGGAGGAGAGCGCCTCATGAAGCTGCGCTTTGCCCTTCCCGAGGACGTCTCCGCCCTGCTGGATATCTATGCCCACTATCTCCCCACTACTGTCACCTTTGAGTACACCCTGCCCAGTCCGGCAGAATTTGCCCGCCGGGTGGCCCAAGTCTCAACCGTATACCCATACTTGGTTCTGGTTGATAATCAAAGGATTCTCGGCTACTCCTACGCCCACCCCATTGCGGAACGGGCCGCCTACGGCTGGGGCACGGAGCTTTCCATCTACCTCCATCCCGGCGCTGCCGGCCAGGGCCTGGGCAAGCGGCTGTATCAAACATTGATGGAGCTGCTTCGTCAACAGGGCGTAAAAACAGTTTACGGTCTCGTGGCCAGCCCCAATCCCGCCAGCGAGAGCCTGCACCAGAGCCTCGGCTTTCAACTCATGGGCGTCCAGCACAAGGCCGGATACAAAAACGGCAGGTGGATCGACCTGCTCTGGTACGAAAAGCCCCTTGGCCCCTATACCCCAGAACCAAGTCCCGTAATACCTGTCAAGCGCCTCCCCCAGCGCCGGCTTCAGGATATTTTGAATGGTTTTTAAGACAAAGGAAGGGCCCCGCTCTCAGCGGGGCCCTTCGCCAATTTATACCTGTATCCGTTCAATCCCATCCACAGCAGCCTGGACCATTCCGTCAATATCCAGGCTCTGCTCCGCATACTCCAGCTCCTCCAGAGTGGGACGCAGTCTGGGGTGGCGGGGGGTAAAGACAGTGCAGCAGTCCTCATAGGGGAGGATGGAGATATCATAGGTGCCGATTTTTCGGGCAATCCTGACAATATCCTCCTTATCCATCCCCACCACAGGGCGGAGAATGGGCAGATCCACCACCGCACCAGTGACAGCCATGGCCTCCATGGTTTGGCTGGCCACCTGACCCAGGCACTCACCAGTGACCAGAGCCTTCGCCCCGCACCGCCGGGCAACCTGCTGGGAAATACGCATCATAAACCGCCGCATGACCAAGGTGAACAATTCCTGGGGGCAGGAGCGGCGCAGCTCCTCCTGAATGGCGGTAAAGGGAACCACATGCACGGTGACCCGCCCGCACCAGGGCGCCAGCATCCGGGCCAGATCAATAACCTTCTCCTTGGCCTCATTGGAGGTATAGGGGTAGGAAAAGAAGTGAACCATCTCCAGAGACACTCCACGCTTGGCAATCATCCAGGAGGCCACAGGGGAGTCAATCCCTCCGGACAGCAGCGACACCGCCCGGCCATTGATGCCCACAGGCAGCCCCCCTGCCCCCGACTCCGGGTCGGCGTGAACAAAGGCCGCATAGTCCCGCACCTCAATGTGAACAGTGAGCTCAGGATTGTGAACATCCACCTTCAAATCCGGATAGAGCTCATCCAGCTCTCCACCCACATACTGACTGAGCTGGATGGAAGTCATAGGAAATGTTTTGTCCGCCCGTTTGGTCTCCACCTTAAAGGTGCGGGCAGTGGACAGCTTGTCGTCCAAATACTCCCGGGCGGCGGCCAGAATGGCATCCTTGTCCTTCCCGCAGGCCCGGGCCCGGCTGAGACCCACCACGCCGAACACCTTTGTCAGCGCCTCCCAGGCCCCGTCCATATCACACTCCTCCGTCATGGGCTCCACATAGGTGGTGGACTGACGGGTATACACCCTGAACTGGCCCAGATTATTCAGCCGGCGGTAGATATTAGCCTGAAGCTTGTCCTCAAAGCTGCGGCGGTTCAGCCCCTTCAGGACCATCTCCCCCAGCTTGAGGAGAATCATTTCATTCATTCAAATCACCCCATTCAGCGTTTGCAGGGCGGCCGCAGGCCGCCCTTACGTTTCCTTCCTCTGCCAATCCGGAATGGCTTTCGCCTGCTCATACAGACGGACGTAGCTCTGGTGGCGGGTTTTAGGAATCTCCCCGGCCTTCACCGCAGCCAGTACAGCGCATCCCTTCTCCTTCACATGGGCACAGTTCTGAAACTGGCACCTGCCCAGCCAGGGGGCAAACTCCCGGAAGGCATACTGCAGCTCCTCCTTCCGGGCCAGCTCCATCCTGTCCACGTCGAAGGAGGAAAAGCCGGGGGTATCTGCCGCCAAAGTCCCGCAAGACAGACGGAACAGCTCCACATGCCGGGTGGTGTGCCGTCCCCGGCCCAGCTTATCACTGACCTGACCGGTTGCAAGCCTCATTCCCCTCTCCAGGGCGTTAAGCAGGCTGGACTTGCCCACCCCGGAGTTGCCGGTAAAGGCGCACACCCGCCCAGAAATGGCCTCACGGAGCGCGTCAATTCCCGCCCCGGTCTCTGCGCTCACCCGGAAGGTGGAAAAACCGGCCTGTTCATAAATACCGGCCAGGCTATCTCCCGGCTCCAGGTCGCACTTGTTTACACAAATCAGGATCTCACATCCCCGGGCGGCGGCAATAGCCGCCACCCGGTCGATGAGAAAAGGGTCGGTGACAGGCGCTGCCTGGGAGGCCACCACCACCAGCTGATCAATATTGGCCACGGCGGGCCGGTAAAACTCATTCTTTCGGGGGAGCAGCTCATCCAGCGCCCCCGAGCCGTCCTCCAGGGGGGTAAACCGCACCCGGTCTCCGACCAGCGGGGTGAGCCCCGCGTGGCGGTGCTTCCCCCGCGCCCGGCAGGCAACAACCGACTGTCCGTCGTCCACATAGTAGAAGCCGCTGAGGGCTTTGCAAATAATGCCCTCTCTCATGCGTCAAAGTTCACCGGAATGGTACCAATGGCTACGCCGTTGATATAGACCGCCACTTCCCTGGTTCCCATGCCGGTCTTCCCCTGGACCGGAACATCCACAGCGGTGTCCATGGTGGCATCCGCAGTGGCGCTGCCCACCTCCACGCCGTCCAAAAGCAGGCGTATGGTAACCTCGCCCTCATAGCCCACCAGAGAGACATTTACATGCTTGGTTACCGGCGTGGGGTCTGTTGTGGTTCCAGGGTCGGGATTATTCTGATTGCCCGGGTCCGGATCAACCACTGGAGGCGGATCCGGAGTCTGGGTGCTGGGATCGGGCCCCAGGCTGATAATCAGGTTGACATTGGTTCCCGGGTCCACCTTGGTTCCGGCAACAGGGTATTGGCTGATGACCTTCCCCTCCTCTACAGTGTCGTCATACTCGTGCTCCGTCCTGCCCTTGTCGCCCAGGTTGTAGCTGCTGATCATGCTCTTGGCCAGCGATTCGGTCTTGTTCAGCAAATCGGGCACTTCAATCTTTTGCTCCTCCGGGCCCAGGCTGACCACCATATAGACCTCAGTGGAGGGCGGCAGCTCCACATCCTCCAGCGGGGTGTATGAGATGACGTGGCCCTCTTCCACGGTGTCGTCGTGCTCATACCTGGGCGGGACCACGGGCTTCAGGCCCTTCTCCCGCAGCAGACGGCACGCCTCCTGATAGTCCATATTGTCAATGCGGGGCATCGCGACGGTGTCCGGCCCGCCGCTGATAGTGACGGTAATCTCGGTAACAGTCTCCTCCACCTGGGTCTCCGCCTCGGGGGTCTGTTCAATGATGGTGCCCGGCTCAGCCTCGTCGGCCACTGTATCTCCGGCCACCAGGGTAAACCTGCCCAGAAGCTCTGTATCATTCTTGATCTCCTCATAGACCTTGCCGATCAAGTTGGGAACCTCATCGGTCTTCGGCGGGGTCAGAGACCCGGCAAAAACCGCTTTCCAGAGGAAAGACACCATCAGCACCACAAAGAGCAGCACCGCTGCGGCAGCCAGAACAATGGGCCACACCGGCCCCTGACGGGGCATATCCTCCTCGTCCTCCTCATACCGGCGGCTCCGGCGGGAGGACTCCTCCTCATACCGCCGGCCGGGTCCCCGGCGCTGGGCATACTCCTCCTCATACTGGCGGCTGCGGTTCTGGGTGCGCTCCTCCTCATACCGCCGCTCCCCGGCAGCACGGCCGCTCCCCGTGTGAACGGGGCGCACCTGAGTAAAGCCATCCTCATCCATGGGGTCCTCGGGGTCAAATTCAGAGGCACTGTAGTCAAAATTAATATTAGGGTTCTTCCGGAACTCCTCCAGGTCGGCCAGCATCTCGTCGGCAGACAGATACCGCTGGTCCGGGTTGGGGGCCATAGCCCGCATAGTAATGACCTCCAGGGCCTCGGGAATGGTGGAATCCAGCTCCCGGGGCGACAGAGGAATGGAGTTGATATGCTGAATGGCCACAGACACCGGGGTGTCCCCCTCAAACGGAAGGCGGCCGGTAATCATCTCGTAGAGGACAACGCCGGCGGAATACAGGTCGGACCGGGCGTCGATGTGGCTGCCCCTGGCCTGCTCCGGAGAAATATAGTGTACCGAGCCCAGAGCCTCCTGGGTCAGGGTGCTGTGCCCGCCGGAGGCCACCCGGGCGATGCCGAAGTCGGCCACCTTCACGCTGCCGTCCCGCAGAACCATCACATTGTGGGGCTTGATATCCCTGTGGATAATTCCCCGGCTGTGGGCATGGCCCAGGGCCTTGATAATCTGGGTAATGAAATGCAGGGCCTCCCGCCAGTTGAGTTTATTGCCCTTTTTCTGCATGTACTGCTTCAGGGTAATGCCGTCAATCAGCTCCATAACGATATACTCCAGCTCTGAGGAGCGGCTCACGTCATATACCGCCACAATGTTGGGGTGGGACAGCATGGCCACGGCCTGAGACTCGTCATGGAACCGGCGGCGGAACTCCGCATCCTGAGACAGGTCTTCCCGCAGAATTTTGATGGCCACCAGCCTGTTGAGGCGGTGGCACCGGGCCTTGTATACCTTGGCCATCCCGCCGGTCCCCACCAGCTCCAGTATCTCATATCGGTTATCGAGTAATTTACCGATGTAAGGATCCATGGTAAATATCCTCCTTAATTATTCAGCGTTTGAGCAGCACCGCCGTCACATTGTCCGGGGCCCCCCGGCTCAGCGCAATGTCCAGCAGGCGTTTGCAGCAGTCCTCCGCCGCCCCGCCGTGTATCACCTCATAGAGCATCTCCTGTTCATTCACTACATTGCTCAGTCCATCACTGCAAAGCAGCAGATAGTCCCCCTCGGCCAGAGACTGGCGGAAGCAGTCCGCCATCAGAACGGGCTCCGCCCCCAAGGCCCGGGTTATCAGATTTCTGTGGGGGTGGTTGCGGGCCTGCTCCCGGGTCAGCTCCCCCCGCTCCACCAAATCCTCCACCAGGGAGTGGTCCCGGGTGACCAGAACAATCCCTTCACTGTTGATGTGGTAGGCCCGGCTGTCCCCCTCGTTGAGGACAACTGCCTCCCGCTCCCCGGCCAGTACCGCCACTATGGTGGTGCCCATACCGGCGCACTCCGGGTCGCTGACCGACCGTTGAAAGACAGCCTGGTTGGCTACAGAGGCGGCATGTCCCATCCGCTCCTCCACAGTGTCATCCGGGCTGCCCTTGAAGAAATGCTCCATAAACAGCTCCACAGCCATGGTGCTGGCCACATTTCCCGCCCGGGCGCCGCCCATACCGTCGCACACCAGGGCAAGCACCCGTCCATCCTTCAGCGTTCGGGCGGCAAAGGAGTCTTGATTTTGCTGCCGCACCGCACCGCGGTCGGTCACTCCCCATACCTGCATAGTGTTTTACCTCGTTTCTGCCGGACTTCCGGCGCTGTGCTTCATCGCTTTGCGGCGCAGCTGGCCGCAGGAGGCATCAATGTCTCCCCCCAGCTTCCGCCGTACAGTAACCGTGACTCCCTGAGCCTCCAGCCGGTTCTGAAACGCCGCCACCCGGCGGCTGGGCTTTAAGGGACTCTCTTCCACCTCATTGAGTGGGATGAGATTCACATGGGCCGGGGCGCCCCGCAGGCGTCTGGCCAACAGATCCGCCTGCCAGTCTGAATCATTCACCCCGTCGATCATGGCATACTCATAGGAGATGCGCCGGCCGGTTTTTTCAAAATACCGGCGGCAGGTCTCCATCAGCTTCTCCACCCCTACCCCCTGGTTCACCGGCATAATTTTGGACCGGGTCTCGTCGTCAGGTGCGTGGAGAGAAACCGATAGAGTTAATTGTAACCCATACTGGGCCAGTTTGTCAATTTTCTCCGTTAAACCACAGGTGGACAGCGAGATATGGCGCATCCCGATATTCAGCCCATCAGGGCAGTTTACCAGGGATAAAAAGCGCAAAACCGTGTCAAAATTGTCCAGCGGCTCCCCAATTCCCATCAAAACGATGTTGGAGACGGGTACTCCACTGTCTGTCTGCGTAAACAAAACCTGGTCAATCATTTCCGCCGGCGTCAGGTCCCGCACCTTGCCGGCCAGAGTGGAGGCGCAGAAGGCACACCCCATCCTGCACCCCACCTGGCAGGAGATGCACACCGTATTGCCGTGCTGATAGCACATGAGCACCGATTCCACGCAGTTGCCGTCCGCCAGCTGCCACAGATATTTGATGGTGCCATCCTGCTGAGACACCTGCTTCCGGGCCACAGCGGGCGGGGTGAGCAGAGCCGTCTCCGCCAGCCTCTGCCGCAGAGCTTTGGGGAGGTTGGTCATCTCCTCGAAGGAGGTCACCCCCCGGTACAGCCACTGAAAAACCTGCCTGGCCCGGAAGGCCGGCTCTCCCAGCTTCCTGAACCAGCCGGAGAGCTCCTCCAGGGTCATTGATTTTATGTCAACCAAAGAGTTCACTCCTCTTTGCGGAATTTGCATATAAAAAATCCGTCCGTCCCCTGCCTGTGAGGCCAGAGGGTGAGCATCCCCCTCCTGGCATCCCCCACACATTCGGGCAGCGGGAAGCCCTCCATCCGATACTGGGGGTGGGCAGTCAGAAAGCCCAGGGCCACCTCCTCATTTTCCCGGCACAGAAGGGTGCAGGTGGAGTAGACCAGCACGCCGCCGGGCCGGACGTATCGGGCCGCGTTGTCCAGGATGGCCCGCTGAACTCCAGGAAGACCGTCCAGAGAGGCGGGGTCCTTGTAGCGGATGTCCGGCTTCTTCCGAATGACGCCCAAGCCGGAGCAGGGGGCGTCCACCAGCACCCGGTCGAAGGTATTTTCCCAGTCCGGGCAGAACACCTTTCCATCGGCAGTCATGGGGGTGATATTGGTCAGGCCCAGCCGGCTGGCTCCAGCCTGAATCAGCTTTTTCTTGTGGGGATGAAGGTCACAGGAGAGGACCTCTCCCTTGCCCTCCATCTGGATGGCACAGGCAAAGCTCTTTCCGCCGGGGGCCGCGCAGCAGTCCAGCACCTTCATCCCCGGCTTGGGGTCCAGAGCCAGGGCGGCCAGCTTGCTGGCCGGGTCCTGAACGTAAAACAGTCCCTCCTGAAAGGCGGCCAGCCGGCTCAGATCTCCGGTCCTCTCCAGAATCAGGCAGTCGGCCAGCCAGGGGTGGAACTGGACCGCCGCCCCCTCCTCCTCCAGCGACTTCGCCAGCTCCTCCACTGTAATCTTGACGGTGTTGGCCATAGCTGTAATGGGAACCCGGCCGTTGTTGGCAGCCAGCAGTCTGGCCGTCTCCTCGCTGCCCAGGGCGGCGAGGAGCTCCCTCACCAACCACTCCGGGTGGGAGTAGAGGGTGGATAAATAGCAGGCCGGGTCGGTCTGGGGGATGGCGGGCAGCTGCTCCAGATTCCGCTCCAGACTGCGCAGAATACCGTTGGTCATCCCCGCCGCCCGGGGGTTTTTGCAGTGCTTTCGGGTCAGTTCCACTGAGACATTCACCGCCGCACTGTGTGGAACCTTGTCCAGAAACAGCATTTGGTAGGCCCCCAGCCGCAAAGCCTCCACCACCTTCCCCTCCATCCGCTTCAGGGGCAGATTGGAGAACCGGGAGAGGTAGAAGTCCAGCAGCAGCTGGTTTTGGAGCACGCCGAAGCACAGCTGGGTGGTCAGAGCCCCATCCCGGCTGTTCAGCCCCGCGGAAGCCAGCCGCTTTTTCAAAACAGTGTCTGACCATCCCCCCTGCCGCTGGCAGTCATTCAGTGCTAACAGCGCCACTTCCCGGGCGTCCATGCTTCTTCACCGGCCTTTCCTCTCCTTAGTCCGACCTTTCTGAACCGCTTCCGGTCCACATAGCGGTCCTGAAATCGTTCGATGAGCCATTTCGCATCTAAAATCCGGTCATAACCGGTAAAGTCATACATTGCATCACACCTGGATCGGGTGCCCCGCCAGGTAGGCGGCGGCGGACATCCTCTTTTTGCCGGGGGCCTGGAGCTCCAGGATACGCAGGACCTGCCCGTCGCCGCAGGCCACATCAATCCCCTGTTTATCCGCGGCAACGACGGTCCCCGGGAGGGCGGCGGTACGCTTTTCCGCCACCTGAGCCACCCAGAGCTTGATGGGCTCGCCGGAAATTACATCAGTCGTGGCCACTGGCCAAGGGTACAGACCCCGAACCTGGTTGAAAATCTCCTGTGCGCTCCGGGTCCAGTCCACGGGAGACAGAGCCTTGGACAGCATGGGGGCCAGGGTGGCCTCTGCATGGTCCTGGGGGATGCGGGAGGCTGTCCCGGCCTCAATCCGGGCCACTGCCTCCACCAGCAGCTCTCCGCCCATGGCGGCCAGGCGGTCATAGAGGGTAGCAGCATCCTCCGTCTCTCCAATCGGGGTGGCCCGCTGAAGGATAATGTCCCCCGTATCCATATCGTGGGCCATATCCATAATGGTGACGCCGCTCTCCCTCTCCCCCTTCAGAATAGCCCAGTTGATGGGGGCGGCCCCCCGGTATTTGGGCAGCAGAGAGGAGTGGACGTTAATGCACCCCTTGGAGGGCAGGGCCAGTATATCGTCAGGCAGAAAGCGTCCATAGGCCGCCGCCACAATCAGCTCCGGCTCCAGCCTCCGGAGGAGGGACAGCACCGTCCCGTCCCGCAGCCTCTCCGGCTGGAACACCGGAATATTGTGAGACTGGGCGCACACCTTCACCGGAGTTGGCTGGAGCTTATTCTGGTGCCGGCCCACGGGCTTGTCCGGCTGACTGAACACCCCTGCCACCTCATGGCCCGCCCTCACCAGCGCCTCTAAAGAGGGGACGGCAAAATCGGGGGTGCCCATAAAGACAATTCTCATTCGTCCTCCTCCCTGGACAAAATCTCGTCCAGCTCCTCGGAGGTATACAGCCGGTCGGTGAGCTCGTCATACATCTGGCCGTCCAAATGGCCCAGCTCATGGCAGAAGCAGCGAGCGGTGAGATCAGTGCCCTCCACCTCGAACCACTCTCCTCTCCGGTTTTGGGCCCTGACCCTCACCCATGCGGGCCGCTTCACATTGCCCCACATACCGGGCAGAGAGAGACAGCCCTCCCAGCCTGCCTGCTCCCCCTCCTGGGCCAGAATCTCCGGATTGACCAGCTCCAGCATACTGTTGTCCTCCAGAACTACAATCACCGCCCGGCGGAGGATCCCCACCTGGGGTGCCGCCAGCCCCATCCCCTTTGCGTTGTCCAGCGTCTCTTTCAGATCGTCCAGCAGGTTTGCCAGCTTCTCATCAAACCTTGTAACCGGATGACACATCTTGCTCAGTGCCGGGTCTCCCTGGGTCAAAATCGTCCTGATTGCCATACTCTCTTCTCCTTCGGGCTTTTTCGTTATTTTCTTATCCGTTATAGGGGTCCACATCCGCATAGACGGTGATGCCCTTATTTTCCTTATCCTTCTGGGCCGCTTTCAGCAGATGGGCCAGCAGCGCACGAAACTCCTTTTCCGGCCGGCCATTGAGGGTGAGCCGATAGCGGTACCGGTTATTCACCTTAGCCACCGCCGCTGGAGCGGGACCCAGCAGCTGCCACTGGTCCGGGACCCTGGACAGCGCCTGCTCCAGAGCCCGGCGCAGGCGGACACAGCAGCGCAGGACCGCGCCCTCCTCCAGTCCGGAGGCGGTCACCACCACCCGCTGGGCAAAGGGAGGGTCCCGGCGCAGGCGGCGCAGCTCAATCTCCTGCTCATAAAAGCTGTCATAGTCCTGGCGGGCCGCACATCGAATCACATCGTTGTCCGGGGTAAAGGTTTGAATCACCGCCCTCCCCCGCTTCTCTCCCCGGCCGGCCCGGCCCACCACTTGGGTGAGGAGGGAAAAGGTCCGCTCTCCTGCCCGGAAATCATCCACATAGAGGGACAGGTCAGGGGCCACCACCCCTACCAGCGTCACATTTTCAAAGTCCAGCCCTTTAGCCACCATCTGAGTTCCCACCAAAATGGGGATGCGCTCTCTGCGGAACCGGTCCAGCAGCTGCTCATGGGGGTGGGCGGCGGAGATCGTGTCGGTATCCATCCGCAGCACCTCTGCCCAGGGGAACAGCTCCCGCAGCTCCTCCTGGACCCGCTGGGTCCCGGTGCCCACAAAATTCAGCAGTCCCCCGCAGGAGGGGCACACCGGAGGCAGCGGCTGGGAAAAGCCGCAGTGGTGGCACATCAGGCGGTTATTGGCCGAGTGATAGGTGAGCTTCACCGAGCACCGGGGGCACTCGGGCACCTCGCCGCACTCCCCGCAGGAGACCATCCGGCTCGCCCCCCGGCGGTTGAGAAACAAAATTGCCTGCTCCTCCCGCCTGAAATTTTCCTCCAGCTCCCTTTTCAGCACCGAGCTGACCGAGGTATCGTTGCCTTGACGCAGCTCCTCCTTCAAATCGGCAATCAGCACCTGGGGCAGCGCCTTCTGGTTATAGCGTGTTCTCAACCGGAACAGCCCAATCTGCCCCTCCCTGGCCTGATACATCGTCTCAATGGAAGGGGTGGCCGAGCCCAGCACCAGCAGGGCGTTGTCCTGCACGCAACGGTATTTTGCCACCTCCCGGGCGTGGTAGCGCGGAACGTTTTCCGACTTGTAGCTGCTCTCCTGCTCCTCATCTAAAATGATGAGACCCAAATTGTCCAGGGGGGCAAACACTGCGGACCGGGTGCCAATCACCACCTGGGCCTGACCCCGGCGCGCCCGCTTCCACTCGTCGTACCGTTCCCCTGCCCGCAAAGAGCTGTGGAGCACCGCCACCTGCGGGCCGAAGTGAGCGGCAAATATCCGCAGCAGCTGGGGTGTCAGCACAATCTCCGGCACCAGCACCAGAGCGGCGCGCCCCCGGGCCAGGGTCTCCTGAATCAGGCGGATGTACACCTGCGTCTTTCCGCTCCCCGTCACCCCATAGAGGAGGGCGGCGGCGGGCCTGCCCTGCCGGGCCAGAGCATCCAGCCCCTCCAGCGCAGCCTGCTGCTCCTCATTTAAAACCGGGGGCGGGGCTGGCTCCGTCTCTGCCAGCGTGGATGAGCGCAGTACCTCCTGCTTCTCCAGGGTAAGCACACCGCTCTTTTCCAGGGACTTGAGCGTGGCCGGGGAGGCCCCGGTGAAGTAGCACAGCTCCTTGGCGGAAGCGGCGCCCAAGGCGCACAGCAGCTCGGTCACCGCATACCGCAGGGGAGCGGTTTTCCGCCGGGGCGAAACCATCGCCATGGCGTCCTCGGCCGGCATAGCCAGCACAGCCAGCTTCTCCGTCTTGTCCCCCACTGCCCGCTGGGCGGCAGTCTCCAGACAGGCCACCCCCCTCTCAACCAAGCGGCGGATGGAGGGGTTGGGGTCCCTGGCCCCAAAGGCCATGCGGATCTGTTCCATATCTCCCTTGCCGCCCCAGCTCCACAGCAGGTCAAGCAGCTGCACAGCCGCAGGAAGGTCCTCCGCAGCAGCGTAGGCCCGCTCTCGATCCACCCCCTGCCGGATCGCCACACAGTCCCGCAGAGAGAAATACAGCCCCGCGGGAAGCATAGCCTTAACACAGTCGTAGACGGTGCAAAAATACCGCTCCCGCATCCAGAGGGCCAGCTGGACAGCCTTCCCGCTCAGGACAGGCTCCTCGTCCAAAACAGCCAAAATGGACTTCAGAGGCTGTCCGGAGAAGGCGCCCTCAAACACAGACAGTACAATCCCGTCCGACCCCCGATTGCCTGCGGCAAAAGGGACCAGCACCCGTATCCCGGGCTGCAGCCGCTCCTCCAGCTCATCCGGCACCAGGTAGTCATAGGGCTTGTCAATGGCGTAAACCGCTCTGGCCACAGCCACCTTTGCTATTCTCCTGCTCAATGGCTGTCACCGTCCTCAAAAATGCAGGGGGCGGCGCCCCCTGCAAGTCACGCTTCCGCCTGCTCCGCTCCCTCATTTTCCTCGTTCAGCTTACCGTCAGCCACAGCCTGAATGGCAATGCTAACCGGCTTCTCGTCCAGCGGCTCACCGGCCATTTCGGCCTCACGGGCAATCTGGCGGGCCTTACAGGCTACCACATTCACCAGCTCGTAGCGGCTGGGCACCTTTTCCAGCAGATCCTTCATTGCGGGATACAGCATCATAGCAAAAACTCCTTATTCCATAAACTTTTTCGCTCCGCATAAGCTGCTTTCAGCCTCCGGCGGAGCTTTACCGCCCCCTGCGCGGAGCTATAAATTCTTACGCAAACTGCCTCAGAATAGACCTGCGGCTGTCCACCCGGCACTCGGCGGCGGTTAGAATCGCCTCAATCTCGGCCACTGCTCCCGACACCTTGTCGTTGATGACCAGGTAGTCGTAATTGGGAATCTCCCTGAACTCCACCTTGGCCTTCTCCAGGCGGCCGGCGATCACATCCTCGCTGTCCGTGTTCCGGCGGTGAAGGCGGCGGGACAGCTCCTCAAAGGAGGGCGGGATAATAAAGATGAACAGCGCGCCGGGGCACCGCTGGCGGACCTTGGCCGCGCCCTGCACCTCAATATCCAGCAGCACGTCAGTTCCCTCGTCCAGCCGCTGCTGGATCGCCTTGAGGGAGGTGCCGTAGTAGTTGTCCACATACTCGGCATACTCCAGCAGCTCATTGGCGGCAATCATCCGCTCAAATTCTGCCCGGGTCACAAAGTTGTAATTCACGCCGTCCTGCTCTCCCACCCGGGGGCTTCGGGTGGTGTAGGACACCGAGAAATAGACATTTTTCCTCTGGCTGAGCAGCTCGGCGATGACGGTGCTCTTCCCCACCCCTGACGGTCCGGACAGTACAATGAGCTGCCCCTTTTCCTTCTTCAGCTGCATGGCTCCTCCTCTCCGCCGCTGGGCTCCCTGCCCTCCAGCCGGCCGACAATCGCCTCCGGGGAAAGCGCAGACAGCACCACATGGTCATTGTCCATAATCAAAACCGCCCTGGTGCGCCTGCCATAGGTGGCGTCAATCAGAATCCCCCGCTCCCGGGCCTCCTGCACCATCCGCTTGATAGGCGCAGAATCGGGACTGACCACCGCCACCAGCCTGCCGGCGGACACCAAATTGCCAAACCCAATATTGATGAGCTTCAAGATACAGCCTCCTCACAGCGGTCCGGTGAGGACACCGGGCCCTGCATACTTGCTTCTGCTCCGCAGGGCCCGATGCTCTCATCGGGCCGTCCTGAATAGGATCACTCAATATTCTGAACCTGCTCCCGGATTTTCTCAATTTCGGCCTTAATGTCCACCACCTGGCCGGCAATTTCGATGTCGCTGCATTTTGAGCCGATGGTGTTGGCCTCACGGTTGAATTCCTGGATGAGGAAGTCCAACTTCCGTCCTGTGGCGCCGCCCCTGGAAAGCATCTCCCGCAGCTGGGCCACATGGCTGCGCAGGCGGACAGTCTCCTCGTCCACGGCCACCTTGTCGGCAAAAATCGCCGCTTCGGTGAGGATACGGCCAGGGTCCAGCTGAGTGTTGGACAAAACCTCGTTCATCCGGGCCTCCAGCTTGGCGCGATACTCGGCCACTGTCTGGGGAGAGCGCCGCTCTACCAAAGAGACCTTCTCCTCAATAACAGCCGCCCGGGACAGCACGTCCTCCTTCAGCCGCTCCCCCTCACGGGTACGCATCTGGTCAAAATCGGACAGGGCCCGGTCTACCACAGAGCAGATATCTCTGGCCATCTGCTCCACATCCTCCTCCGCCTTTTCGGCCAGCAGGACCTCTGGAAAGCGGGACAGCAAAGACACAGATATATCACTGCTCAAGCTATAATCCTCCGCCAGCTGCTTCAAGGCGGTATAGTAGCCGTCCGCCACTGGCTTATTGACAGACACCTGGACCTTATTGGCGCCGGTACTGTCTAAGGTAACAAACACGTCCACCTTCCCCCGGGATATTGCATTCTGCACCCGGGCCTTGATGGCCTCCTCGGCGAAGAGGTACAGCCGGGGGATGCGGACGTTGCAGTCAAGATAACGATTGTTGACGGAGCGCAGTTCCACTGTAATGGTACAGCCGTTGACCGTCTCCTCTGCCCGGCCGTAGCCGGTCATACTTTTGACCATAGTTAGATCACTCTCCTGTTGACAAAGTACACATCTTCTTTCTTAAAAAGCCAAAAGCTTATCCCCGCAGCCGGACCCGCAGAACAGCTGCCACACGGGACAGACCAATATCATAGGCAGCAAAAACCAGGTTGCCTGCTCCATAGAGCAGCAGTGTGCTGTCCAGCAGCCAATCCGGCGCCTCCGGCAGAAACAGCTTTTGGAAGACAAACCAGAACAGAGTGAGGACCATGTTGAACCAGGACAGCTTCAGTCCCCACTCAATCCAAAGGCGGCGCAGGGACTCAATATGCCCCTTCACCACAGGGTAAAGGCCCAAAAAGGCCAGAAAAAGCACCGCCACACCCTTATCAGGCAGCAAAAGCAGGCCCAGCAGAGAGGCCGCAGCCCAGCACAGACAGCCCGCAGCCCTCCCCGCATACAGGGTGGCGGCCATCGGGAACAGTCCGGCGGCGGCAGTAAGGCCGATTCGGCCCGAGGGGGCCGCACAGGCCAGCCACAGGACCGCCAGACTCCCTGCGGACATCACACCTCCCAGTGCCGTATAGACGCTCTGTTTTCCATCAGGCCTGGCCATTCAGCAGCGGCCTCCTCCACACAGACAGTTGAGGCACAGCATGGTAGTACAGCAGTCCATGGTATCCATCCCGCCGGCGTATCCCGCCGGACGGTATCCGCCCATGGCGCCCCGTTGCATCACAGCCAGTGCCTGCTGGTACTCCATATTGTTGGGCTCCAGCTGCACAGCCCGGGTATAGTTCTGCATCGCCTCATCCAGCCAGCCCTTCCGGTAAGCAATGCTGCCGGAGAGGAAATACCACTCTCCATCCTTCTGCCCCACCTCGTAGAGCAGCTGCTCCGCCTGGCCCAGGTCGCCGGCGTTAATCAGGTTGCGCACCCGCGCGTAGGTGGGATTGGACGCCGCAGAGGAATAGCCCTGCTGATAGCCGCCGTAGCTTCTGGAGGAGGAGCCGGCGTACCCGCCGGCACGCTGCCGGGTGATGGTGTCATAAGCCTCGTTAATCTCCTTCATCTTCTCCTCAGCCAGATCTGCCAGAGGGTTATTTTGATAGTTGTCCGGATGATATTTCCGTGCCAGCTCCCGATATGCCTTTTTAATCTCTTCATCGCTGGCGCTCTGGCTCACCCCCAGAACGGTGTATGGATCTCTCATCTGTCGTTTCTCCAAATCTTTTGTTTTTTTATTTCTTTCCAGCTTCCATCAAACACGGCCTTTTGTACCAGAGGCAGGCCAAGATAGATGATATTTTCCAGCAGGGGCTGCCGGCATCCAAATTCTCCCAGCTGGAGGGCGGCGCCCATCAGCTCCAGAGAGTGGTCCATCGTCAGCCGAAGCCCTTCGTCGTCTCCGTCGGGACCATAGCGGGCGGCCACTGGGTTATACCGCCCCGCCAGCCTGTCCTCCTCCAGGTCATCCCGGGCATCGGCCAGATAAATCCACCGTCCCAGGTGGTAGAGCAGCTGCCCCAGCACTCTCCCCCGCTCTCCCTCCTGTGGGGCTGCGCCCTGAAGCAGACGGGCAAAGGTGTCCGCTGCCCGGTCCAGAGAGGAGCATCTCTCCTCCTCCAACGCCGTCAGCTCCTCCAGGCAGCACCGGACAGTATGGTCAAACCCAGGCCTGCGGCGGGCCGCTTTTGTATAGGCCGGCTTCAAAACCCAGGACACAGCCCTGGCGGGCAGGCCGCCCCACAGTCCGTCGTCCCGGGCCGAATCCCGCAGCTTCCACCATGCCAGCACCACGCTCTCATCCGCCGCCTGCTCCAGCGCCGGACTGTCGGGACACATGGCCTTTTTGAGCAGCGGATTGGCGTGGCACCGGCCCAGGCAGGGGGTAAAGCACGTCTCCGGCTCCCACAGCAGCAGGGCCAGAAAGGTAAAATCGAAGTTGAGCAGCATAGGAGCGACAAGCCCGTACCTCCGCCGCAGACTGCGGCACAGACCGCAGTAGGTGGCCTTATACAGGTCAAAGTCTCTGCATTTCAGCTCCGGCTGAAGGGGGCGCACATAGCCAAACATGGCGTCCCTCAGCGCAGCTGCTTCAGGATGGCAAACTCAGGCGCCTTGCGCCCGGAGATGGCCCGGTCCATCAGAAGGGCGGGGATAAAACCCGCCGCAAGCCCCAGAAGTGCTGTAAGCATGGCGGTCAGCTCACTCAGGTGCAGCAGATACAGCCCTGCCCCATAGCCCAGGCCAAGGCCCAGACAGGGCAGAAGAAACACCGCCACTGAGGTGCTGATGTTCCGGCCATCGGAGGGCT
This sequence comes from Lawsonibacter sp., assembly GCA_022791075.1. Lineage (GTDB taxonomy): Bacteria > Bacillota > Clostridia > Oscillospirales > Oscillospiraceae > Lawsonibacter. The sequence continues at coordinate 28,400 of JAAVYL010000060.1, forward strand.
CCACCTCCACAAAGTCTCCGGGCTCGGCCCCGATGCTGTTGGATGCCAAAGCCAAAATTTCCTGGGGGGGCTTGGCAGAGCACCCGGCGCAGGCGCCGTCGCAGTGCAGGCCACACTCCATCTGCCGCAGGAGAGAGACCTCCGCCACCCCCTCCCCGACAATCTGTTTGACAATCGCGTTTTGAACCATTGTTTTCGCCTCGCTTATCCGATGATCTCCACTGCCACGGTGTATTCTCCAATCACGCCCACTGTGCTCGTCCCATTCAGATAGACCTGGGCGGGGACCCGGCTGCCGCCCAACGTGGTTGCGTGGGACAGGTCGGCCACAATGCGGAACTGACTGGCGTTAATCTGCTCCAGGTCCTCCTCCCGGCCCCGGACCGTCACCTGGACGCTCTGGGTAACTACATTGGCCGTATAGCCGTTCGGGTGGTCTGTGGTAGTGATATTGTCCACTGCAAAGGTGCGGGTGCTCAGTCCCTCCACTGTCACAGTGACCTGGGCTGAGGCAATACCGCTCTCGTTGTTCAGACTGGGATCCAGGTTTATGGAGAAGGAAAATGAATTGGTGGTCACCACCTCAGACAGATTGATGCTGCCCAGATAGATCTCTTCCAGCCCATCCAAGTCAGCCTGTGCGCCGGACACCACAATCGTATGAGGTTCAATGGAGACCTTGGCGTCCCCCTCCTCAGCGCCGCCGCCGGGCTCAATATCGACCTTCAGTTCAACCTCCTTTGTCACCACAACCGGAACCACCACATAGGCTGTCTCGGTGCTGAGGGTAACCTCCAGGTCGTCGAGCACATTGCCCCCGCTGTCCAGCAAGGTAAGGGGCAGGTCCCCGGCAAACCGGTCATCTAATTCATCGTCCTCCAGAATGGCAGCCACCTTGGCCACCCGGTTCACCTGCTCCACCGGCCCGCTGACCGTGATGCTCTCCGGTTCAATGGCGGGAGTGCCCATTTGATAGCCCTTGGCCACCCGGCCGCTGAGCTGGAACTCCACTTCAAAGGGCTTGTTATACAGCTTTCCCACCGTCACCACCACTGTAGCCGGCTCCTGTTTGTGGCCGTTTACATTTTCTGCATTAAAATTTTCAGGCCAGACCGGCTTGCAGCGCACCACATTTTCCCCCTCCACACAGCGGGAGACGTCCGCCACCATATACAGGTTGGCGCGGTTCATCAGCAAATCGGTGCGCACACTGGCAGGCGCCTCCACCCGCAGCTCCACAGCTGCGGGCGAAATATCTGCAATGGTGAGCCCCTGATTGGCCAAAACATTGGTCCCCGTTGTCTCCACCCGCACATTGTGGATGGAGACGGTTCCGTTTGGGTCCACTGAGGCCCGGATATAGAACCAGAAGGTGATGGCCAGCAGAACAGACAGCAGAATACAGACCCATCGCTTTTCCAAAAGCTGTCCCATCATAGCCCGTCGTCCTCCTCTTTTCTTCCTCCGTTCAGCAGCAGGCCCAGCAGGGGCAGGGAGCTGCTCTTCTTCTCATCCTGCTTGTCGTTCAGCAGCTCGTTGCGCAGCAAACGCTCCAAAGTCTCCGGAGCCAGATGCCGCTTGAGCATACCGCCCACGGCGGCAGAGATGGAACCCGTCTCTTCCGAAACAATGACCACGACAGCATCGGAGTGCTCGCTCATCCCAATGCCCGCCCTGTGGCGCATTCCCAGGTCCCGGCTCAGGTTCACATTGCCCGACAGAGGCAGCATACAGCCCGCGCCAACAATACGTCCCTCCCGGACAATCACCGCCCCGTCGTGCAGAGGCGCCTTGTTCCAGAAGATATTTTTCAAAAGCTCGCTGGACACGCTGCAGTCCAGGGCGGTGCCCGTCTTAATCACGTCGTCCAGCAGATTCTGCCGTTCAAAGACCATCAGAGCGCCCACCTTGTCCCGGGACAGGTCGGCATAGGCCTCCGTGGTCTGGCTGATGGCAGTCTCCATATCCTGCCCCGCCTCCTTGGCGGAGGCAAAGACAAAGCCCAGCCTACCGCTGCCCATCCGCTCCAGGAACCGGCGTATCTCCGGCTGAAAGAGCACCACCAGCACCACAATGCCCCAGTATACCAGCTTATCCAGGAGAAAGCTGGTAGCCGTCAGGGAGAGTACAGAGGACGAGGAGACGAACATAACCATCATTAAAATCAAGACGCCCCACATCAGCCGCCCGGAGCTGGTCTTGCGCAGCATCCACAGCAGCTTGTATATCACAAAGGATAAAATGGCAATATCCAGAATATCCGTCAGCTGGATCTGCAGCATTGGAAAATTAGACTGTAAAAACATCTGAACGCGATGAAACAGCTCTCCCACGGGACTCACCTCGTTTCTGCGCAGGCAGCGCAAAATACTTCATCGTGATATTATACGATATTTCCACCCGCTTGGCAACTGAAAAGGCCCATTCAAAAATGAAAATTTTATAAAAAATTTTTCAGGCGGCATACCAACCCCGGCAGAGGCGGCATAGAGCCGTCCAGCCGGGGCAGTATCCGCCATCAGTTTGTGTTGCTCAGCGTTTTCACGACCTGCAGAAATTGATCCGCCTCCCGCCGGGTATTGAAGGCGGAGACACTGGCCCGGAGGGTCCCGGTCTCCAGCGTACCCGCGCTCTCGTGGGCCAGAGGGGCGCAGTGGAGTCCCGCCCGCACAGCGACTCCCCGGCTGCCCAGAGCCTCCCCCACTGTCTCGCAGTCCCTGCCCTCCATGCGGAAGGAAAGTACTCCGGCCTGGACCGCTGGGTCTCCGGCTTGAAACACCTCTGTGCCGGGAATGGACCGCAGTCCCCTCCCTATGCGGCAGATCAGCTCCGACTCCTGCGCCCCAATGCGCTCCACCCTCCGGCGCTCCAGGAAGCGCAGGCCCTCCAGCAAGCCGGCGATTCCGGCAATGTTGTGGGTGCCCGCCTCCAGGCGGTCGGGCAGAAACTCAGGCATGGACTGGCGCCTGGATTCGCTGCCCGTCCCCCCCTCCAGCAGGGTAGCCGGCCGCATTCCGCACAGCAGCAGGCCGGTGCCTTGGGGACCATACAGCCCCTTATGCCCCGGCATAGCTATGAAAGCCGCCCCCAGAGCGGTAAAATCCAGGGGGATACAGCCTGCGGACTGGGATGCGTCCACAATCAGAGGCACCCCTCTCTCCCGGCACAGTCCGGCAATCTCCTCAATGGGCAGGATAAAGCCGAATACGTTGGACACATGGGTACAGACCGCCAGATCGACCCCTCGATCCAGTTCCCGGCGGAAATCCCCCAAAACGGCCCTCTGGTCAAAAAGGCCGCCTCGGGCTACCCGCAGATCCACCCCCAGCGTGTGAAGAGGCCGGGTAACTGCGTTGTGCTCATAGCCGGAGATCACCACCCGGCTGCCCGGTCTGGCCAGTGTTTTAATGGCGATGTTCAGGCTGTGGGTAGCGTTGAAGGTAAAGACCACCTGTTCCGGGTCGTCCATATGAAACAGCCGGGCCGCCGCCTCCCGGCAGGCAAAGGCTGTCTCCGCCGCCGCCATGGCAGGCCGGTGTCCGCCCCGGCCGGGGCTGGCCAGATGGCTGATGGCCCAGGCCGAAGCGGAGGCCACAGCCGCCGGCTTTTGCAGGGTGGTAGCCGCACTGTCAAGATAGATCACAGGGCCACCTCCTGATAGCTGCCGTCTCCGGCGGTAATAAAGATCCGCTTGGGGCTCAGTCCCACCCGCTGCAGAATGCGCAGGGCGTCAGGCAGGTTGCGCTGGGAAATTTTCACCGAATGGCTGCACCCCTCGCCGGAGATGCTCTTGGGCGAACGGAGCACCCGAGCGGTAATTCCGGCCCGCTCCAGGGCTGCGGAGGTGCGCTGGGCATAGGTCAGAGACCGGCATACGATAAGGTAATAGAGCATGGCATGATTCCTCTCCCGGGGCGGTACAGCGTCCGCCCCGCAGAAATAGCCGGGAGGGGAACTGCCGTTCCCCTCTCGTAACCAGTCTATGCCCCTATCCGAGGGGTTGACACCTGCTCCGGCAGATGTTGTACCTCTCCCGTTAAAATATCTCAAAACTGCGTAAAACCATCCGCTCCTCCAGATGTGGTCAACAGAGTATTGGCGCGGCTTCCATTTCCGGTGAGCAGCTCGCCGGGCTTTACATTTTCTCAATCAGCGCCACTGCATGGGCAGCCATGCCCTCTCCGGAGCCGGTGAAGCCCAGTCCCTCCTCCGTTGTGGCCTTTACGTTTACCTGTGAGGATTCAATTCCCATCGCCCGGGCCAGATTGTCCCTCATTCCGGGGATATGAGAGGCCAGTTTGGGTCGCTGAGCCAGAATGGTCGCATCCACATTGCTCACTGCAAGCCCGTTGTCCCCCAGCAGCTTTACCACATGCTCCAGCAATTTCAGGCTGTCCGCCCCGGCATAGGCCGGATCCGTGTCCGGAAAGTGCTTTCCAATATCCCCCAGGCCAGCCGCTCCCAGCAGCGCATCCATTACAGCGTGAGTGAGCACATCCGCGTCAGAGTGGCCCAGCAGGCCCTGTTCCCAGGGAACCCACACCCCGCCCAGAATCAGCCTTCGCCCCTCCGTCAGTCTGTGGACGTCATAACCGTGGCCAATACGAAAGTCATTCATAATATGCCCTCCGCTCTGGCCCGAAGAATGGCCTCCCCCAGGACCAGATCCAAGGGAGTGGTTATCTTGATATTTTCCCGGCTGCCGCTGGTGAGGGTGACCGGCATTCCCAGCCGTTCCACCGCGCCGCAGTCGTCGGTCAGGAGTTCTCCGTCATCCAGCGCCTTCTGGGTGGCTGTGCGGATGAGGCCGGCCTCAAAAACCTGCGGGGTCTGCACCGCCCACAGCTGGGAGCGGTCCACTGTCTCCGTGGTCCTGCCCTCATTCTCCCGCTTGATAGTGTCTGTGATAGGAATGGCAGGGGCGGCAGCCCCGGTGAGGGCAGCCCGGACCACCGTATCCCGGATGATCTCCTGAGACACCAGGGGCCGGGCGCCGTCGTGGATGGCAATCAGCCCCATGTCCGGGCTGACCTCACTCAGGCCGGCCTGAACCGAGTGAATGCGTTCCATACCGCCCACCACCACCTTGGTCACCTTGTCAAAGGCAAAATCCTTGCAGATACGCCCCACCTCCACCAGCAGGTCCTCCCGGGTGACCACCACGATCTCGTCAATGGAGGGGCAGTCCTGAAAGGCATACAGACTGTGGACCAGTACAGGCAGTTCCCCCAGGGGGGCCAGTACCTTGTCGATGCCCCCCATCCGCCGGGCCAGGCCGGCCGATACAATCACTGCCGCGCACCTGGACTCCTCGGTTTTCTTCTTAAACAGAGACAGCAGGCCCATTATCCTCGCTCCTTATGCTCCAATTTTTTCTTCCGCACCGCATCCAGAATCTTTTCCCGGGGGACCAGCTCTTCCTCCCAACTGGTATCCTCCACAGCACTGGTGCATCGAAAGCCCGTCCAGCCCCGGACATTCCACCTCACCAGCTCAATCTCATCAAAAAGCTCATAGTCCGGGTCTATCATCTCGTGCATCTCCACCCAGCAGCTGCAGTCCTGCTCTGACAGGGGGTTTGAAAAGTCCAGAAAAACCATGGAGCCGGGACAGGCCCAGTAGCAGCCCCAGACAGCCAGCAGATTGGTCTCCGGGTCGTAGTCCGCACCGGTCCAGATAAAGGTCTCCTGTCCCATTCGGCCGTCCAGCGGCCAGGACTTCTCCGGGATATAATGCAGGTTCTCCCCGGTCTCCACCTCCAGAACACTGTAGCCGTACAGGTCCTCCCGGAAGACCAGGTATTGGTTTCCATTGGCGTGGGAGATGAGGGCGCAGAACTCCCCGTCAAAGTCCAGGTTATCCCAAGTATACACCACCCGGCCCCCGCTGTCCAGCAGCTGATGCCGGGCGGCACAAATCTGGTACTCCAGGTGTCCTGTATAGTAGTCCGTGCGGACAGAATACCCCCCGGACAGAGCCTGTGTCTTTCCGGGCAGTTCGGAGCGGTGCTCCTCTGAAAAGACAAACCCGCACCTTTGGCGGTATGCCTGATATTGGGCGGTGTGGTAGACGTTCATACGCACACCTCCTCAGGTCTGCTGATGGTGCATAGAGATCACCTGGCAGTCGGGGCAAATCTCGATGTACAGGGTGCCCTCCATGAAATCCAGCGCCCCCCACTGGATCTGAGCCAAATATTTCATGGTCCTTCCGCAGTCGGGGCAGGGGTAGTACTGAGCGTCCTGAATCCAGAACGGAAAGCCGCCCACAGTACAGGTGGTGCCGTCCAGTCCCGCCCCATAGAACACCGGGACGGGCTCTGTTCCCAAGACGTAGGGGTTGTCTTCATACTCCTCTATCATCTCATCGTCACTGTCCTCCTCCCCTTCGCCCTGGAAATAGGGGAACACCGCCTCACTCCCGCCGTCAAGCGTGAAGCGGGAATAGGCAGGCTCAGCCCAGGGAACGCAGCCGGGGCAGCAGACAGCGGTAACAACCCCGTTCAGTCCCAGGAACTCCAGCCGTCTGTCCCGGCCATCCAGGGTCAGGATATCCACCAGCCTCCCTTTGCAGTGGGGACAGCGGTCCTCCCGGAGGCGGAACACCCGGGCGGCGGTATCCTTTCCCCTGTCCCCCTTGATGAGGGGATAGCAGGTGTCAAAGTTGAGCTGCCGCCGCTGCCCCGCCTTGTCAAAGGTCCAGCCTCCCGTCTGAGCATAGACGGAGGGGTCCACATACAGCTCCTTCCGCCAGGGGCGGGGGTGCTCCTCCAGCTCCCGGAGGACCTCCAGGGTCCGGTCGTCCCCCTGCATGGCCAGACAGCACATCAGATGGCCCGCCGTCCCTGCGTCCTCTGTCTCCAGCAGGGCACGGACCAGCCCGTCCCGAACATCCGCCGGGGCATGGTAGTAGAGTTCAGGCGGATAATATATCTCTTTCTCCAGGGCGGCCCTGGCCAGCTCCGGGGAGCAGATCCCGTGGCAGTGCAGCAGATTCTGAAAGTCCTTATCCCAGGCGTCCTCCTCCAGCCGCTCCACATGCTCAATCAGGCCGCTCAGCCTCTCCTCAATTTCCTCCGGCGTCCAGGCCATCACCTCCCGGCGCTCCTGCTCCGCCTTGCAGTGCCAGCACAGCCCTTGATAGCGCAGTTCTCTGCCGCACACAGTGCAGTTATAGGGATAGATTGCACTCATAACCCCAGATCCTTTTTTCAGTATATAAAATACAGCGGCTTTTTCGTTTCCGTTCGGAATAAAAAAGCCGCCCGGAACCTCTCGGCCCGCTCATGCCAGCGCGGTGTTCAGCTGCTCCTCCACTGACTCATAGCTGACGCTTTTAGACAGCACAATCTCGGATATGAGAATCTGCTTGGCGGAGTGGAGCATCTTCCTCTCGCCCGTGGACAGGCCCCGCTTTTGGTCCCGAATGGTCAGGCCCTTGATCACCCGGGCCACTTCAAACAGGTCGCCGCTCTTCATCCGCTCCATATTCTCCCGATAGCGGTGATTCCAGTTGGCCGTCATCTCCACTTGGATATCGGGGATGGCGGCCATCACCAGGTCCGCCTGTGTCTGGTCCACCACCCGGCGGACGCCGATTTCCTCACAGTTCTCTGTGGGAACCATCACAACCATGGAACGGTTGGGCAGCTTCAGGATATAATAATCCCTCACCACACCATCCACAGTCTTTTGGACGATGCTGTCCACTATGCCCGCCCCATACATAGGGTGGACAACCTTATCCCCGATTTGGTACACCTGCTACCTCACTTTCTCTCATCCAATCCCGGACTTTTCCTCTTCTATACTATAGCCAGTTATATTATAGCAATTTTATCCCATTTTCGCAAGGGAAAATCGGTCTTTTTTTGAATTTATCTCCTTTATTTCTCAAATTTTTTGAGTTTAGGGCACAAAAAAACCCGGCCGCTGAGCGGCCGGGCCCGGTTTTTGTCGAATTTCTGCTCCCCCACGCAGGCCCCATGCCTGCGCATCTTTGGGTTCAGGAGAGCTTTGCATCAAAAACGTAAAGGTCGGTGTTCTTTTCTCCAGGGAAGCAGAAGAACAGCTCCGAGGTGTTGAACAGAGGGAGTGTAACGCTCTTAGGTACCGCTCTGCCGGTGATCGGAATCTCAGCAAGCAAAAAGCCTTCATCGCCATAGACGGTCAGAGTCATATCATCCGAGGCGTAGACCTGGAAGGTGATGGAAGTGTATTTCCCTCCCAAATTGAAATGGGCCTCTTTATAGCTTCCATAGTAGCCCAGATAGAGCCAATGGCTGACGTCCACGCCGCCGATATTTTCCGTCTTGCCCTCAGAGCTCTGGATCTGCTTGCTGGCCTGACCCTTGATGCTGTAGGCCTTATAGGTGTCGATCAGGTCGACCTCGCCCTGCTTGCCCAGGAGGATGGCATTTGTGGCCTGATCCCAGCCCACATCAACGCCCAGCAGGTTGGCAATGGAGCGGATGGGGACGTAGTTCGTGCCGTTGTACACGATGGGATAGGTGCGCACACCGTTGGACTCGGTAATAATCTTCTCCTCGCCGTCTACTTTGATGGTGACACCGGAGTTGAGATAAGCTTTAATCTCCTGCAGGCCGCCGGCCGCCGCCGCTCCCGCGGTAAAGCTGATCACAGCGGTCACGGTCACACACAGCGTCAGGATGAGGGCCAAGGTCCTTTTCTTCATGATGATTCCTCCATATCTTCTGTTTTGAACACCTTGACCTTTTGCATTGCAAAAGGTCACAAGGGTGCCCCTGTGTATTTATTATACCATGGCTTTCCAAAGATTGCAACCTTAGTAAGAAAAAACAACCGCCCCGTCGGGCGGCTGTCCTTTTATACTGGATTACTCCTCAGCGGAGCTCCCATACCCGCGCAGTCCTGCCCGCGGATGGCCTGCGAATTACTGCTCCACATCCAGATAGGCGTCAAAGATGTAAGTCTTAACATCGCCACCCGCATAATAAGGAACATTTGTAATCTGGAAGGTGAGCTGGTTCGTCTTGAACAGGGGGATCGTGACAGTCTGAGCTACCTGGCCGCCGGTGACATCCTTCTCAAACAGCACGGCACCGTCGTCGCCCAGAACCTGAAGGGTAGCATTTCTATTAGAGTAGTAGCTGAAGGTCAATGTATCGTGCTTGCCGCCCAGGTTGAAGGAAACACCGCTCACAGTTTTTTCGTTGCCATGATACCTCTCACGGCCAAGTGTGAGCCATCTGGAACAGCTGACTCCCGATATCTCCATTGGATCCTTGTCCCCGGTTTGATATTGCGCACTCCAGTCAAAGGTCTGATAGTTTTTGTATGTGTCGATCAGGTCCACGCCGTTGGGCTGCTTGCCCAGAAGGATGGCGTTTGTGCTCTGATCCCAGTCCACGTCAACCCCCAGCAGGTTGGCGACGGAGCGGATGGGGACATAGTTCGTGCCGTTATACACGATGGGGTAGGTGCGCACGCCGTTGGATTCGGTGATGATCTGCTCCTCGCCGTCCACCTTGATGGTGACGCCGGAGTTGAGATAGGCTTTGATTTCCTGGAGACCGCCAGCCGCCCCCGCGACGGTGACGCTGACTACAGCAGCCACAGTCATACACAGGGTCAGGATGATGGCAAGGGTCTTTTTCTTCATTGTGATGCTCTCCGTTTTTACTTTTTTCATCTTCTCTACCTCTCTTTTCTTTTTTGAACGTTCTGATCTTTTACAATGTAAAAGATCAGAAGAGCGCTCTTCTGCCGCCATTATACAACAGCCTTCCAAAGATTGCAACCCTATAAGTAAAAAACGGCCGCCCAACCGGGCGGCCGTTCTGTCTGTACTGTATTACTCCTCTTCCGCGGGAACTTCCTCCTCGTCGGCGGGACCCTCCAGCAGGGCGCGGATGGACAGGGAAATCTTCTTGTTCTCCATATCCACATCGGTGATCTTGACATCCACCTTGTCCCCCTCGGACACCACGTCGCCGGGCTTCTCCACCCGGTGATCGGCCAGCTGGGAGATGTGGATCAAACCGTCTACACCGGGGACCACCTCGGCAAAGGCGCCGAAGGTCATCAGCTTGACGACGCGCACGTTGGCAGTGTCGCCCACCTGATAGGTTGTGGTGAACACGGTCCAGGGGTCCTGGCTGTGGTCCTTCATACCCAGAGAGATCTTCTTCTTCTCCTTGTCGGCAGAGATGACGTACACATCCACGGCGTCGCCCACCTTGACCACCTCAGAGGGATGCTTGATGCGGCTCCAGGACAGCTCGGAGATATGGACCATGCCGTCCACGCCGCCAATGTCCACGAACGCGCCGTAGGAGGTCAAAGACTTCACGGTGCCGGTATACCGCTTGCCGTCCTCGATCTCAGACCAGACCTTCTCGGCCGCGGCGGCCCGCTCGGCGCGGGTGACCTTGCTGATAGAGCCCACCACACGGCGGCGGGCCCGGTTTACCTCGGTAATGACCAGGCGGACCTTCTGCTTGAGCAGCTCGCTCATCGGGGTCTCCCGGGGCAGGCCGGTCTGAGAGGCAGGGACGAACACCCGCACGCCCTTGACAGAAACCACCACGCCGCCCTTGTTGTCCTCGGTGACGAAGCCCTCCATCACAGTCTCATTCTCCCGGGCAGCCTCGATCTCCTCCCAGCCCTTGTTGATATCCAGGCGGCGCTTGGACAGCTTGACCAGGCAGTCACGGTCGCTGACCTGCATGACGATGGACTCGATCTCGTCGCCCACCTTCACGATGTCCTCAGGTTTCACAGTGGGGTCGTCG
>JAAVYL010000061.1 GCA_022791075.1 Lawsonibacter sp.
CATGGTCACCTATCTGCTGGAGAACGGCCAGATTAAGACCACCGTCACCCGCGCCAAGGAGGTAGCTCCCGTGGCCGAGAAGATGATTACCCTGGCCAAGACCAACACCCTGGCCTCTTACCGTCAGGCCCTGTCCTACATCACCGAGGAGGACGTGGCCAACAAGCTGTTCAAGGAGATTGGACCCAAGTATGCTGACCGCAATGGCGGCTATACCCGTGTGGTCCGCATTGGCCCCCGCCGCGGCGATGCCGCTGAGATGGCCATTGTTCAGCTGGTGTAATCAGATGTAAAAAATCCCGCCCGGAGGGCGGGATTTTTTGATGCGCTGAAATCACCACACAGGGGCGCCCCTGCGGGGCGCCCCTGTGTGGTGATCTGGAAGGATGGATGAAAAAGGAATGATGGAGTAAAGGCCGAAAATTTGCCCAAGCCGCGGCAAGAGCGGCAGCCGCCGCTTCGTTAAATTTTTAACCCTTGCTCTGTTAAAAACTTTACCACTCCGGACAGGGAATTACCATCCCCAAATCCATTATATCAGATATAACTATTTTATTATGGTTTTCTGCGTCAATCAATCAGTTGAAATCTCACCGGAAATGGAGTATGATAGGAAAAACATCTCTGGAGAGGAGCCTCGCTTTGAACGGATTACAGCAGCTTCCCATTTCTCTGCTGACCTGGTACCGGGAGCATGCCCGGACTCTGCCCTGGCGCAGCGATCCCACCCCCTACCATGTGTGGGTGTCGGAAATCATGCTCCAGCAGACCCGGGTTGCGGCGGTGCTGGATTACTACCGCCGGTTTTTGGAGTCCGCGCCCACTGTGTCCGTGCTGGCCGCCCTGCCCCAGGACCAGCTGATGAAGCTTTGGCAGGGTCTGGGGTACTACAGCCGGGCCAGAAACCTGCAAAAAGCGGCAATTCAAATCATGGAGCGCCACGGCGGGGTATTTCCAAATGCTTATGAGGACATCCGGGCGCTGGCCGGGGTGGGGGACTACACTGCCGGAGCCATTGCCTCCATTGCCTTCCGGCTGCCTGTTCCGGCAGTGGACGGCAATGTCCTCCGGGTGACTGCCCGGATTACCGGGGATCGGGGAGACATCGCCACTCCAGCGATGAAGAGGCGGGTAACCCAGGCCCTGGTGGAGCTGATTCCTGTGAATGCCCCCGGAGACTTTAACCAGGCCTTGATGGAGCTGGGAGCCACTGTCTGCCTGCCCAATGGAGCGCCCCTGTGCGAGAGGTGCCCCGCGGCCGGTTTTTGCTGTGCTTTCCAAAAAGGACTCACAGGGGAGCTGCCCATCAAGGCGGCCAAGAAGGCCAGGCGTGTGGAGGAGCGCACCGTCTTCCTCCTCTTTCATGGGGACAGGGTGGCCTTGCGCCGCCGTCCGTCCCAGGGACTGCTGGCGGGGCTGTGGGAGTATCCCAATGAGCTGACGGACGGCACGGACTGGCTGGCGCACTGGGGGCTGTCCGCTCCGGGACTGGAGAGGGCGGGGATAGGCAAGCACATTTTTACCCACATTGAATGGCATATGGCCGCCCTGTCCGGGGTTCTGGACGGTCCGGACCTGCCTGAGGACTGGGTATGGGCCAGTCAGGCGGACCTGCGGGAGGTCTACGCTGTGCCCAATGCGTTTCAGAGCTTCAGCCATGTGGTGATGGAGCGCCTGGGGCGCCTGTGAAGGGGGGGGATTTTCCATGCTCTGCCGCCAATGCCCACGGGACTGCGGGGCGCTGCGTACCCGGACCAGGGGCGAGGGCCTGTGCCGGATGCCCGCTGTCCCCGTTCTGGCCCGGGCGGCCCTTCACCATTGGGAGGAGCCGCCCATCTCCGGCGTCCGGGGCTCGGGGACCATCTTTTTTTCCGGATGCTCCCTGGGCTGCATATTCTGTCAGAATGAGAAAATCAGTCACCAGGGGTTCGGTAAGGCTGTGACGCTGGACCGGCTGCGGGAAATTTGTGAGGAGCTGGTGAGTCAGGGCGCCCACAACCTGAATTTCGTCAATCCCACCCACTATGCCCACGCAGTTGTCAGACTGCTGGAGGAATACCGGCCTCCGGTGCCTGTGGTGTGGAACACCGGGGGGTACGATAGGGCCGAAACCCTGGGGAGGCTGGATGGCAGGGTGGATGTCTATCTGCCTGACCTGAAATATCTGGACAGTGACACGGCTCTCCGCTGCTCCGGCGTCCCCGACTACCCTGAAATTGCCCAAAGGGCTATCCGGGAAATGGTCCGTCAAACTGGCCCCTGCCGGTTTGACGATAACGGAATGTTATTAAAAGGAACAATAATACGCCACCTTATCCTTCCCGGGCAGACGGGTCAGGCCAAAGCGGTAATGGACTGGACCGCCCGGGAGTTTGAACCGGGGACGGTTCTCTTCTCCCTGATGAGCCAGTATACTCCCTGGGGAGACCTGTCCGCCCTTCCCGAGCTCAACCGCCGCCTTCGGGCCAGTGAGATACGCGCGGCCCAGGAATATATGCGGAACCTGGGGCTGGCGGGCTTTACTCAGGAGCGGACCGCCGCAAAAGAGGAATATACACCCCCCTTTGATTTGACCGGAATCTGAAACAAGTGCCCCAGGACCGTGAAATAAGGTCCTGGGGCACTTGGAATTTGAAGCTGGGGCGTGCCTCTCAGCGGTGAACTCCGGCCTTGAGGGGGACAGGCTGGCTGGCCGGCAGCTCCTCGCTGGAAGCGTTGGGATACAGCCGGCGCAGGCGGGTGATGCAGCCGGCACAGGCAGGGATCAGGAACAGGTCGGCACACACCCAGGCGGCGGGGGAGGCAAAACAGGCGGCGTTAAAGCCGAACACAGGCACCAGGAACAGGCCGACTCCCGTGCGGGCGGCCATCTCCAGCACCCCGGCGAGGATGGCAAAGGGGCTGAAGCCCATACCCTGGATGGAAAACCGAACAATATTTACCAGGGACAGGGGAAAGAAAAAGATGGCGGAAATGATGATATACCGGCTGGTCAGCTCCACCAGAAGGGGCAGCATCTCCTCCTGAGGGTCCAGGAACAGCATAGCGCACTGGGGAGCCCAGCAGAGCATGGCCCCCAGGGCCAGAACAGAGTAGCCCAGCCCCAGCATGGAACAGGCGCGGACGCCCTGCCCCAAGCGGTCCAGCCGGCAGGCCCCCACGTTCTGGCCGCAGTAGGTGGCCATGGTGGCCCCCATGGCGTCGAAGGGGCAGGCCAGCAGCTGATAGATTTTAGCGCCCGCCGCAACGGCGGCCACGTAGAGGCTGCCCAGGGTGTTTACCGAGGACTGGAGGACGATGGAGCCGATGGCGGTGATGGAATACTGCAAGCCCATAGGCAGACCCATGGCGCACAGCACGCCGCAGGAGTGGCGGTCCAGCCGCCGCTCCTCCCGGGTCATGCGGAGGATGGGATATTTTTTCCGCATATAGAGCAGACAAGCAACGCCAGACACCCCCTGAGAGGCCACTGTGGCGATGGCCGCCCCGGCGACGCCCGCCCGCGCGCCCAGAATCAGGGCAAAGTCCAGGGCGATGTTCAGGCAGGAGGACAGGGCCAGAAAATACACTGGCGTTCTGCTGTCTCCCAGAGAGCGGATGATTCCAGCCAGCAGATTGTACAGGAAGGTGGTGGGGATGCCCATGAAGATGATAAAAATATAGGTGTATGCGCTGTCAAAAATGTCGGCCGGGGTGAGCATCAGGGTGAGAATCTGCCGGCACAGCAGACCTGTGGCCGCGGTGAGCACCACAGCGAAGACCACGGCCAGCATAGCCGCGTTGGCTGCGTAGCGGCGCATTTTGGAATACTCCCCCGCCCCCATGCGCTGTGCCACTGGGATGGCAAAGCCGTTGCACACCCCCATGCAGAAGCCGATGACGAAAAAGTTGATGGAGCCGGTGGAGCCGACCGCCGCCAGGGCCGACGCCCCCAGCAGCTTGCCCACAATCATGGTGTCCACCAGGTTATAAAGCTGCTGGAACAGCATCCCCAGCAGCGTGGGCAGGGCAAAGCCCACAATCAGCCGCATGGGGCTGCCTACGGTCAGGTCTTTGGTCACAGGCGGGTCCCTTCCTTCTGAAAATCTCCGGACTATTATAGTCATCGGGCCCGGGTCTGACTAGCGGTTTTTTGCACGATTTTCTGCCCGGCGCCCCCGCAATTTTTCATCAAAATACAAAACCGCAAAGGCTGAATACAAAGGCGCCTCTGCGGTCGTTATTTTCTGCTTTTCACGTTGTCCCGTCCGACCAGATAATCCAGACTGACGTGATAGAAATCAGCGATTTTAATAAGCTGCTCAATGGGAACATTCACGTTTCCACACTCGTAGTCAGAGTATGTGCTTTGATCTATATTCAAGTACTTTGCCAGCTCAACCTGTTTTTTATCTTTGTCTTCACGCAAGTCACGGATCCGTGGAAACAGCATAGATATCACCCAGGAAAATATACAATATGGAGAACACCCATATTGACAATTATGGGTAATACCCATATAATTTATGAGAGGGTGATAGCTATGAAGGAAAAGGCGGGCTCAGAGCAGAAGGTCTGCGGAAATTGCATTTACTTCTTTCAGCACTATGTTAAGGATGAAGACGGCTATACTGCCACCATTTTTGGGCACTGCGGGTATCCCCGCATCAAGATCCGGAAGGAGAAGGATACCTGTTCCCACTGGAGGGCAGCGCCGGAGGAGACATAACCCCATCCTGGCAAAACCGCCCTGGACTATACAGACAGCACAGTCCGGGGCGGTTCACGGTTTTGGGGTGGGGGTCAGACCTGGTTCAGGAACCGGAGGAAGCCCTCCTGCCCCTGGGGGGTGCGCTTGTACACTCCGGCGTGCTCCAGCACCCTGGCAAAGACCAGACCGGTCTCCTTCTGAACAATATTCAGGGCGTTCTCCCGGTTGATGGTATATCTTCCGGCAAAACTCTCCGCCCAGTCTGCGTGCTTGGCGGTGCGCTCGTCGGCCCGCAGGTCGGCTCCGGTTACCAGGGCGTCGGCCACGGCGGCCAGCTCCTCCTTCAGCCGGGCGGGGAGGACGGCCAAGCCCATCACCTCGATCAGGCCGATGTTCTCCTTCTTGATATGGTGGAGCTCTGCGTGGGGGTGGTACAGGCCCAGGGGGTGCTCCGGGGTGGTCAGATTATTGCGCAGGACCAGGTCCAGCTCGTATTTCTTTCCGCGCCGGCGGGCGATGGGGGTAACCGTGTTGTGAGGTTCCCCGTCGGTCTCGGCAAAGATGAGCGCGCTCTCGTCGGTATAGCTCCGCCAGGACAGCAGGATCCGGTCCGCCAGACTGATGAGCCGCTCCGGATGTTCAGAGGTGATTCGAATCACCGACATGGGCCACTTCACAATACCCGCGTCCACGTCCTCAAAGCCGGGGAAGGTGAAGGGAATCTCCACAGGGGCCCGCTCCATGGCGAAGGTGTAGCGCCCCCCCTGGAAGTGGTCGTGGGCCAGGATAGAGCCCCCCACAATAGGGAGGTCGGCGTTGGAGCCCACAAAATAGTGGGGGAACTGGCTGACAAAGTCCAGCAGCTTGGCAAAGCAGGCCCGGTCAATTTTCATAGGGGTGTGGGCACTGTTGAGGCAGATGCAGTGCTCATTGTAATAGACATAGGGGGAGTATTGGAAAAACCAGGGGGAACCGTTGATGGTGATGGGGATAATGCGGTGATTTTGGCGGGCGGGGTGGTTGACCCGGCCGGCATAGCCCTCGTTCTCGGCGCACAGCTGGCACCTGGGGTAGGCGGAGGCGGGCAGATTTTTGGCGGCGGCAATGGCCTTGGGGTCCTTCTCCGGCTTGGACAGGTTGATGGTGATGTCCAGATCTCCATATTCTGTAGGGGCCTTCCACTTTACATCCTTTGCAATGCGGTCACGGCGGATGTAGTTGGTGTCCTGGCTGAACTTATAGTACCAGTCAGTGGCGCGCCTGGGATCCTTCTCATAGAGCTTCTGAAACAGGCTGGTCACCAGAGCGGGCCGGGGGGTGAGACGGCCCATGAGCTCGGTGTCGAACAGGTCCCGGTAGACCACAGAACTTTCGGTGAGCACCCCACGGGTATAGGCGTCGTCCAGCAGCTCCTCCAGGATGGGGGCCAACTCCAGCTCCCCCCATTCCTGGTGAGGATCGGTATAATTATCAAGCTTTAATACGCCAAGTATTAGGTTGACCGCCCAAATATAGTCGCAGTCCTCAATCAGTCCGGTGCGCAAGGCGTAGGTGGCCAGCTTGGAAACAGCGTTGTCAATCATTGCTCTCTCTCCTCAATGTACTTGATGCCTCGTGCAGGGCAAGGGCTCTGCCCTTGCCTTCCCAACAGAGGCGGTAACCTGATTTGACAAGGGCAGAGCCCTTGTCCTGTATGCCGTGGCCCGGAGGTTCCCCTCCCTATTCCGCCACGCAGCATCCGCCCTGGGGACGGATGTGGAGAACGTGACACTTGCCCTGGCCCAGCAGGGTCTCCATGCCGGACTTGAAGGCGGCCAGCCTCTCATTGGGGACGAAGGCCTGAACCGTGCCGGCGAAGCCGCCGCCGTGGACCCGGATGGCGCCTGTGCCCTCCAGCAGCTCCCGGCCCAGCGCCAGCACCATGGGAATGGCCTGCTGTGCGGGGTCAGCGATGGACCATGTATTCTGCAGATGGAGGGCGGAGGACAGCCCCGACTGATTCAGCAGCTCCAGAAAGCGGCCAAACTCCCCGTCTGCCAGGGCCTGGGCCTCCTGGACGGCCCGGCGGTCATCGTCGTAAAAGTGCAGGGCCCGGAGCACCGCCCGGTCACCGCATTCCCGGCGCAGAGCGGGAATGGCGGCCCGGAAATCGGCCTCAGAGACGCGGCGCAGGTGCTGGCGGCCGAAGTGGGCGGCCACAGCGCCCATTTCCCGGGTAATATCGGCATAGTCGTCGGTGAGGTCGCCGTGGCTGGAGCAGGTGTCCACAATGCAAAGGGTATGGCCCGACTGAGAGAAGTCGTAATCCGCCCGGGTCACCACGGGGGCGGAGGGGTCGTCAAAGTCAATGGCGACAGCTCCGCCCACCGAGGAGCCCATCTGGTCCATCAGGCCGCTGGGCTTGCCGAAATAGATGTTCTCAGCGTACTGGCCGATCTGGGCGATCTGAATGGGGCTCAGAGCTCCGCCGCAGAAAAAGTGGTTGAGGATATTGCCCACCAGCACCTCATAGGCGGCGGAGGAGCTGAGGCCGGAGCCGGAAAGGACGGTTGAGGTCACATAGGCGTCGAAGCCGGACAGGGTGAAGCCCAGCTCCTGCACCTTGGCGGCCACCCCCCGCACCAGCGCGGCGGAGGTGTTTTTCTCCTCCTTTCGGGGCAGCAGGCTGTCCAGACCGATCTCCAGAGGGGGGTAGCCCTCGGAACAGATGTGGATGGTGCCGGAGCCGTTGAGAGCGGCGCAGG
The DNA here is from genome assembly GCA_022791075.1 of Lawsonibacter sp. GTDB lineage: Bacteria > Bacillota > Clostridia > Oscillospirales > Oscillospiraceae > Lawsonibacter. The sequence continues at coordinate 7,435 of JAAVYL010000061.1, forward strand.
CCAGCATGTCCAGGTCCACGCTGCCGCACAGCACGTGGCCGTGCTGATGGTCGGTGTGGTTGCCGCCGATTTCGGTGCGGCCAGGGCCGCTGAACAGGGCGGCGGGGGCGTCCTGAGCGGGGGAAAAGGTGTCTGTCAGAGCCTGGACCACGTGGCAGGCCCGGTCCCGGGCCCGGTCCAGACTGTTCTGTGTGCCGTCCAGGGCATACAGGGCGGCCAGAGTCTTGTCGTGCTCTCCGGCGCGCAGGGACTGAAGCAGATCTGTACAGGAACGCATGGAGGCGTCACCTCTTTCTCAAGATTTGAAGCGGTTTGATTATATCACGTCGGTGTGGATGGAACAAGGGGTTCCGAAGGGCTCTCTCAAAAACATAGTTTTTTCATGGTTCATCCAAGAATTTTCTATCGTTTTTTTATAAGCCGGCGGCTACAATGTAGAATGCGGGCCGATTAAAATACCCGGTGCCGCAAATAAACTCATAAATCAGGAGGAATAAAGAATGAAGAAGACACTTGCTCTTGCACTGGCTGTTGTGATGAGCCTGGGCCTGCTGGCCGGCTGCGGCAACAGCGGCGAAAAGAATCCCGGCAGCTCCGGTTCCGGCTCCACCCCCAACACCAGCGCCTCCAATCCCGGCGGCAGCAGCAACCCCGCAAACAGCATCCCTGAAGCGCCTGCCGGCGGCGGCACCGTGGGTGTGTGCATCTATAAGTTCGACGACGCGTTCATGACCACCTATCGTAACTCCCTGGAGGAGATCCTGGAGGGCAAGGGCTACAAGGTCACCGTGGTGGACGGCAACAACGACCAGGCCAAGCAGAACGAGCAGATCAACAACTTCATCACCCAGGGTGTGGACGCGCTGATCATCAACCCCGTTATGACCTCTGCGGCTGACCAGATCATCACCACAGTGAAGGACGCCAACATCCCCACCGTGCTCATCAACCGTGAGCCCACCGCCGAGCAGATGGCCGCCTATGACAAGCTGGTCTATGTGGGCTGCGATGCCCGCCAGTCCGGCACCATGCAGGGTGAGCTGATTCTGGATACCGCCACCGGCGGCGACATCAACGGCGACGGCGTGATCAAGTATATCATGATCCAGGGCGACCCCGAGAACATCGACGCCCAGTACCGCACCGAGTTCTCCGTGAAGGCCCTTGAGGACGCAGGCAAGAAGGTGGAGCAGCTCAACCTGACCCGTGGCGACTGGGACCGCAACCGCGGCCAGGAGATCGCCGCCAACGACCTGGCCCAGTTCGGCGACCAGATCGAGGTCATCTTCTGCAACAATGACGACATGGCCATTGGCGCCCTGCAGGCCATCCAGCAGGCCGGCCGCAAGGTCAACGAGGACATCTACCTGGTGGGCGTTGACGCCCTGGACGCCGCGCTGAACGAGGTTCAGGCCGGCAACATGACCGGCACCGTGCTCAACGACGCCGTGGGTCAGGCCACTGCCGCTGTCGCTGAGATGGAGAAGCTGCTGGGCGGCGCTACCTACTCCTCCGGCAACCAGAGCGTGTATGTTGACTATGTTAAGGTCACTCCCGAGAACGTGAGCGAGTTCATGAAGTAATCATACCGTAGCAAGGTTTTTGGGGTGCGTGCGCAGGTGCGCACGCACCCTGCTTTGATTTTCTCCGCGTCGGTTCGGAGAAACGTCTTTGTAGGGCGTGACGACTCGGCACGCCGTCCGGCATAGCCCGGGGCTCTGGCGCGCCGGGGTCGTCGCGCCCTACACCGGAAGTCTGATAAGGAAAGAGGGGGACTGTGAATTGTCAGAATATCGTTTGGAAATGCACGATGTGGTGAAAACCTTTCCCGGTGTTAAGGCTTTGGACCACGCCCAGCTCAAGCTGCGTCCCGGTACGGTCCACGCCCTGATGGGCGAGAACGGCGCCGGGAAATCCACCCTCATGAAGTGCATGTTTGGAATCTACCACATGGACGAGGGCGAGGTGATCTATGAGGGGGAGAAGGTCCAGATCAAGGGCCCGCTGGACGCCCTTCACCGGGGCATCGCCATGGTGCACCAGGAGCTGCAGCCCATCCCGGAGCGCAGTATTGGCGAGAACATCTATGTGGGCCGCTACCCCATGAAGCTCCACGGCCTGGTGGTGGACCACGAGAAAATGTATGAGGACGCAGCCAAGGTGCTCAAGGAGGTCCACCTGAACTACGACCCCAGGGCCAAGCTGGGGACGCTCAGCGTGTCGCAGATGCAGCTGGTGGAAATTGCCAAGGCGGTGTCCGCCGACTGCAAGGTGCTTATTTTGGACGAGCCCACCTCCTCCCTCACCGCCGCTGAGGTGGAGGCCCTGTTCACCATTGTCAATGAGCTGCGGGAGAAGGGGGTGTCCATCGTCTATATCAGCCACAAGATGGACGAGATCCTCCGCATCAGCGACGAGGTCACCATTATGCGGGACGGACAGTATGTGGGCACCTGGAGCGCCAAAGAGCTGACCACGGACTTTATTATCACCAAGATGGTGGGCCGCGAGCTGTCCAACCTGTTCCCCAAGCGGGAGAATGTTCCCGGCGAGGTGGCCTTCGAGGTGGAGGATTTTACCTCCATCAACCCCAAGAGCTTCCGCCACGCCTCCTTCAACGTCCGAAAGGGGGAGATCCTGGGGGTGGCCGGACTGGTAGGCGCCCAGCGCACCGAGCTGATGGAGGGCCTGTTCGGCCTGCGCAGCCACACGGCGGGCAGGATTATCTATCAGGGCCGGGAGCTGAAGATCAACCAGCCTAAGGACGCCATCAACGCAGGCATCGCCATGCTCACTGAGGACCGCCGGGCCACCGGCATTCTGGGGGTGCTGTCCATCGCGGACAATGTGTCCATCGCCTCGCTGAACCAGTATCTCATCGGCGGCATTATGCTGGACGACAAGAAGATTGAGCAGCTGGTTCAGGACAACGTGGCCAAGCTGTCCATTAAGACCCCCTCCTCCAAGACCCAGATCCAGTCTCTGTCCGGCGGCAACCAGCAGAAGGTGCTCATCAGCCGCTGGCTGGCCAATGACCCGGATATCTTCATTCTGGATGAACCCACCCGCGGCATCGACGTGGGCGCGAAATATGAGATTTACTGCATCATTGCCGCGCTGGCCAAGCAGGGCAAGAGCATTATTATGATTTCCTCTGAAATGAGCGAGCTCATCGGTATGTCTGACCGGATAATGGTCATGTGTGACGGCCGGATCACCGGCTTTATTGACGGGGCGGAGGCCAATCAGGAGAATATCATGGCCCTGGCTACCCAGTTTGAGTAAGGAGGAGAGAAAAACATGGAGAGAATCAATTCATTCAGCCCCAAAAAGTTTGTTTCTGACAATGCCATTATCCTGTTGGTCTTCCTGCTGGCAGTGTTTACGTTCTTTAACTCTGAGAACTTTGCCAGCCAGAGCAACATTAAAAACCTGATTATCAACATGGCTCCCCGGTTCATCATCGCCTGCGGTGTGTCCGGCTGTCTGATTACAAAGGGCACCGACCTGTCCGCAGGCCGCCAGGTGGGTCTGGCCGCCTGCGTGTCCGCCATGCTGCTCCAGCAGGCCGACTACGCCGCCAAGATGTTCCCCGACCTGCCTAACATCCCCTGGATTGTGGCTATGCTGATTGTTATGGCGGTTATGGCCGTGTTCGGCGCGATCAACGGCGCGGTTATTGCTTATCTGAAGGTTCCCCCTTTTATTGCAACCCTTGGTATGCAGCTGGTGGTCTACGGCATCTGCTCCATCTCCACAGGCAACCAGCCCATGGGCGGCTATAAGAAGAGCTACCTGAAGGTGGCCAGCGGCACCCTCAAAACCGGTGCGGAGGATGTAAGCGGTCTGCTTTTTGAGGAAAAGGCCGATCTGAGCGACACACCTGTGGGATTTGTTCTGGACTTTGTCCCCTATCTGGCCATTTTTGCTGTGATAGTGGGCGTGTTTATCTGGTTCCTGTACAACAAGACCCGCCACGGAAAGTATATGTACGCCATCGGCGGCAACGAGAGCGCCGCCCAGGTGGCCGGCGTCAACGTCTCCGCCACCATCATCCGCATCTATGTGCTGGCCTCCGTCCTGTATGGCCTGGCCGGTTTCCTGGTGGGCGCCAAGGCCGGCGGCGCCTCCACGGCTACTGCCTACGGCTATGAGCTGGAGGCCATTGCGGCCTGTACCATCGGCGGCGTGTCTGCCAACGGCGGCGTGGGCAAGGTGTCCGGCGTCCTGGTGGGCGTGCTGGTCTTCGAGATCCTGAAGATCTGCCTGCAGTTCCTGCGCCTGGACCCCGCCTATACCTATGTGGCACAGGGCTTGGTCATCATTGTGGCCGTCGCCCTCGACCTGCGCAAGTACCTGGCCAAGAAGTAATCAACGATTGACCAACGACCTGAGGGGGGCCGGCGCGACCGCGCCGGCTCCCTTTTCAAATGGGGTATACTGCGTTATAATGAAAGGAGGGTGATTGCCGGTGGAGGAATACCGCGTTCTGCTGGTGGACGACGAGGAGGAGATCCGAAGGGGCATCAGCTGCAAAATTGACTGGCTTCGTCTAGGCTTTATGCTGGTGGGGCAGGCGGGCAATGGAGAGGAAGCCCTGGAGCTGGCCGAGCAGCTGCGCCCTGACGTGGTGCTCACCGACATTAAGATGCCCTTTATGGACGGACTGGAGCTGTGCCGCCGCCTGCGCCAGTCCCTGCCTGCGGCCAAGCTGGTGGTGTTCTCCGGCTTTGACGACTTTGAGTATGCCCGGCAGGCGGTGAGCATGGGAGTGTCGGAGTATATCCTGAAGCCCATCAACGCCCCGGAGCTGATGCAGGTGCTGAGCAAGCTTCGGGAGCAGCTGGACCGCCAGAGGGCGGAGCGGCTGGATATGGAGACCCTGCGCCGCCGGTATGAGGAGAGTCTGCCCGTCCTTCGGGAACTGTTTTATACCCGCCTGCTGAACGGACAGCTGCGTCCGGAGCAGGTCCAGGAGCGGGCCGCCCGGTATGAGATTGAGCTGCCTGCAGGCCTGTGGATTGCTGTTTTGGTCCACGCCGACCTGCCCGCTGAGGGGGGCGGGGCAGAGCGGGACGAGCTGCTGCTGCTTTCGGTGCAGTCCTTTCTGGAGGAGCACTTTGCCCTGGAGGGCTGTTCCACCCGTGTTGTGCTCTATGGAGACAGCGCCGCTCTGCTGGTTCAGCTGTCCGGACAGGACCGGCTCTATCCCCTGCTGGAGGAGCTGGAGCGGCTGAGCCTGCTGGCCCGGAGCTATCTGGGGATTCCCCTCTCCATTGGGGCCGGGCTGCCCTGCCGGGGGCCGGAGGAGCTGCACCGCAGCGTGAAGGGGGCCCGCTCTGCTCTGGATTACCGGGCGCTGATGGGGGGTGGGCGGGTCATCTATATTGATGACCTGGAGCCCCAGTCCACGGCGGTTCTCTCCTTTGAGGAGGAGGATCAGCGGCAGCTGTCTGCAGCCATTAAGCTGGGCACCCCGGAGCAGGTGGAGCAGGTGGTCCGCTCCCTGATGGAGCGGCTGAAGCAGACAGGGCTGTCCCTGTCCAGGTGCCACCTGTTTCTGCTGGAGCTGGTCACCTGCCTGATCCGGCTGACCCGCTCCGGCGGCGTGGCTGTGGAGGAGGTTTTTGGAGACAATTTCACCGGCGCGGTGTCCATCTCTGATTTCTCTGGCCGGGAGGAGCTGGGGCGCTGGCTGGGAGAGCGATGCTTAAAGCTCCACGACATGCTGGGCCGGCAGCGCAGCGACTCCGCCTGGCGGCTGGTGGAGCAGGCCAAGGCCTATATCGGGGCGCACTACAGCGACGAGGGACTGAGTGTGGAGGCCCTGTGCGCCCATATCCACCTCTCCCCCACCTATTTTTCCACCCTCTTCAAGCGGGAGGTGGGGATGCCCTTCACCGCCTATGTGACCCAGGTGCGCATGGAGGAGGCGGTCCGCCTGCTGCGGGACACTGACGAGAAGACCTATCGGATAGCGGAGCAGACGGGTTACTCTGATCCCAACTACTTCAGCTATGTGTTCAAGCGGCGCTTTGGGGTCTCCCCCTCCAAGTTTCGGACGGGGCTGAAGAGCTGATACCAACATATCGGGTTACGGGCCATGGCCCGCACTGTCTTTCCGCAGGAAAGACAGTGCGCCGGACGGGAGGAGGATACCATGATATTTTTCCGCAATCTGGCCGCTCAGTGGGGAAAGCGATACCGGAAAATGAGTATCCAGATGGTGCTCTCCCTGTCCTTTACGGCGGTGGCGGCGGCGGGTATTTTGCTCATGGGAATCAGCCTGATCTGGCGGGTTTCCTCGTCCAACGAGGCGATGGTGGCTGAAAACAGCCAGCGGGTGCTGGCCCAGACAAACCTGAGCCTGGACAGCTACCTGCGGAGAATGATGCGCATTGCTGACACTGTCTATTACCGGGTCATCAAGAATACCGACCTGGCCGAGGGCAGCTACACCGAGGCGCTGGGCCTGCTGTATGAGGAGAACCGGGACGAGCTGGTGTCTCTGGCTGTCTTTGACAGCCAGGGCCGGCCGGTGTCCTCTGTGCCCCTGTCCTCACTGAAGGGGGAGGCCAATCCGGCGGGCAGTGAGTGGTTTCAGGCCGCTGTTCAGAATATGGAAAACCTTCATTTTTCCACTCCCCACGTCCAGAATATCTTTGACAACCCGGATTCCCCATACCGGTGGGTGGTGTCGCTGAGCCACCATGTGGAGCTCACCCGCGACGGGGTAACCGAAGGGGGCGTGCTCCTGGTGGACATGGGCTTCAGCGGCATCGAACAGGTGTGCCGGGGGGTGACGCTGGCCAATGGGGGTTATCTCTACCTCATCGACGGAGACGGAGAGCTGATTTATCACCCCCGGCAGCAGCTGATTTACGCCGGACTGCTGGAGGAAAACAACCGGGTGGCCGCCGGCTATCGGGACGGCAGCCATGTGGAGGAGTTCCAGGGGCAGTCCCGGCAGGTTACCGTCAAGACTGTGGGGTATACCGGCTGGAAGCTGGTGGGGGTGGTTCCGGCAGCCAGCCGGCTCACTTCCTCGCCCCAGCTGTTTCTCTTCGGTCTGGCCCTGCTCTTTTTTGCCATTTTCCTGATGGCCTTTTTAAACTTCCGGATCTCGGCCCGAATCTCTGACCCCATCCGCCGGCTGGAGTGGTCCGTCCGGGAACTGGAGAGCGGCCGGGAGGTGGAGATTGAGGAGGGCGGCTGCTATGAGGTCCGGCAGCTGAGCCACGCCGTCCGCTCCATGGTCTCCACCATGCGCCACCTGATGGACGACATCATTCAGCAGGAGGGCCGCAAACGCCGCAGCGAGCTGGAGGTGCTCCAGTCCCAGATTAATCCCCACTTTCTCTACAATACCCTGGACTCGGTCATTTGGATGGTGGAGGCCGGCCAGCAGGCGGAGGCCATCCAGATGGTCACCTCCCTGGCCCGGTTCTTCCGCATCTCACTGAGCAAGGGCAAGAGTATCATTCCGCTGTCGGATGAGCTGGAACACGCCCGGAACTATATGAACATCCAGCAGGTCCGCTATAAGAACCGTTTTGTCACCGAAATTGAGGCCCGGCCCGGTACGCAGGAGCTGTATACCCTGAAGCTGATCATTCAGCCTCTTTTGGAAAATGCGATTTATCACGGCATGGCCAGTGCCGAGGATGACGGGGTGATCCGGGTAACCGCTTATCGGGAGGGAGAGGATCTGATCATTGACGTGGCGGACAACGGCCTGGGGATGCGGCCTGAAGTGGCTGAGTCCCTGCTGGACGAGGAGCGGCCCCAGGCGCGCACCAGCGGCTCCGGCATTGGGGTGCGCAATGTGCACCGCCGCATCCGTCTCACCTTTGGAGAGGGGTACGGGCTGACTATTTTCAGTGAGCCGGACGAGGGGACGCTGGTGCGCGTCCGCCTGCCCGCCCTGACCCGGGAGGAGGCCGGCCGCCGGCAGCAGGGGGAGGCTCTATGAAGACACGGAAAAATGACCTGGTGGAGTATGTTATTCTGGGCACACTGGGTACGCTGGTGGTCCTCACCCTGGTGATTCCCCAGCTGCTCCGGGACAGAGGGGAGCCCCAGCTGCTGTTTCTGTCCGTCCTGTTTCGGGATACGGACAACACCAACTGGACCGTGACCCGCCAGGGGATGGAACAGGCGGCGGACGAGCTGGGAGCGGAGCTGCGCTTCCTCACCCTCACGGTCCAGGGCGATGGCCGGGAACAGGCCGAGCTGCTGCGCCGGGAGGTGGAGGGGGGCGCGGGAGCCCTGGTGGTGGTCCCCGCCGACCCGGAAGCCCTGGGCGAGACCCTGGCCCAGCAGCAGAGCGGATGCCCTGTGGTGGCCCTGGAGTCCCCTGTGGCGGGGGCGGTGGGGACGGCAGCTCCGGACAACGCCCTTCTGGGCCGGCAGCTGGCCCAGGCCCTGCTGGAGGACTGGGACGGCGGACCGGTGCTCCTGCTGGACAGCGCCTCCGCCAGCTCCGGAGTCACCGCCCGGCTGGAGGCTGCCCAGGAGACCCTGGACGGGGCAGGCGTGCCCAATATTCGGGTCTCGGCGCTGCCCGAAGGGTGGGTGTCTGAACGCTGGGTGATGGCCTTTGAGCCCTCTGCCACCCGGCAGGCCGCGGATAAAAAGGAGGCGGAGGGGCAGAGCTATGCCCTGTATGGCACAGGAAGCTCCACAGCCATCACCGCTCAGCTGGAGCGGGGGACCATCCAGGCCGTGGCGGCCTGGAGCGACTACGCCGCAGGCTATCTGGCGGTGCGTCAGGCGGTGCAGGCAGTTCGGGAACGGCCCGGAGAGCTGGAGCCGCTGGCCTTTTCGATTGTGCGGGGGGAGGACATTTATGAGCCTGAAAATCAAAAGCTGCTGTTTCCGGTCACTTCGTAAACTGCTGCCCCTGGCGCTGGCCCTGGCCCTCCTGCCCGCCTGCAGGGGGGAGGAGGCCCAGGACGACAGCCTGCGTATCGGCGTGGCCCTCTATTCCCAGGACGATACCTTTATTTCCACTGTGGCCCAAAATCTGGAGCGGCTGGCCCAGGAGGAGGAGAGCCGGATTGGTCAGAAAATCACCCTGCTCGTCTCCGACAGCCGGAGCAACCAGACGACACAGATGGACCAGGTGGACCGGTTTTTGAATCGTGGCTGCGATGTGCTGTGCGTCAACCTGGTGGACCGGACAGCGGCGGCGGTGATTGTGGACAAGGCGGAGGCGGAGGGGGTTCCCGTCATCTTTTTTAACCGTCAGCCGGTGTCGGAGGATATTCAGCGGTGGGACCAGGTCTACTATGTGGGGGCCAGCGCCCCGGAGAGCGGGACCCTCCAGGGCCAGCTGGTGCTGGAGGCCTGGATGGACAACAGGGAGCAGTGGGACCGCAGCGGCGACGGCGTGCTCCAGTATGTCATGCTGGAGGGGGAGCCGGGACATCAGGATTCCCTGCTGCGCACCGAATACTCCATCAAGGCGCTCACGGACGCGGGTACGGAGGTGGAACGTCTGGCGCGGGATACCGCCAACTGGAACCGGGCCCAGGCGGCTGCCAGGGTGGGCCAGTGGCTGGAGGAGTTTGGAGAACAGATTGAAGTCATCCTCTCCAACAATGACGACATGGCCCTTGGGGCCATCGACGCCCTGGGCGAGACAGGCCGTCCCATGGAGGACTGGCCCCTCATTGTGGGGGTGGACGCCACAGCCCCTGCCCTGGAGGCGGTGGAGAAGGGACAGCTGTACGGCACGGTCTTCAACGACAGCCGGGGTCAGGCCCAGGCCATGATTGATCTGGCTCTGGCCCTCTATGAGGGAGAGGACCCGGCCCGGGCAGTGGATTTGGAGGAGAGCCACTATGTCTGGCTGCCCTATCGAAAGGTGACCCGGGAAAGCCTGGGTGAGCTCCGCACAGATTGAACAGACAAAGAGGGGCTGCCCGGCGGGCAGCCCCTCTTTGAGGAAAATACGCTTATTTCAGGTCCAGAGCCTCTTTCACCTTGTTGATGATGTGAGCTCCAATGTCCCGGGAGGCGTCCACAGTCTGGGCGCCCAGGTGGGGGGTGACGATAAAGTTGTCACACCCGAAGAGGGGGGAATCAAAGCCCGCGCCCTCGGTGAGGCCGCCAGTGGCCAGCTCGTTCTCCATCACGTCGGAGGCGTAGCCGCCGATCTTGCCGGCCTTCAGGGCCTCATACATGTCCTGCTCGTTGACAATGCCGCCACGGGCCATGTTCAGCACCACGGCGTCATCCTTCATGCCCTCAATGGACTTGGCGTTGAACAGGTTGCGGGTCTCGTCGTTAAGGGGCATGTGAATGGTGACAAAGTCGGAGACCTTCAGCACCTCCTCAATGGACATGCTCTTGGCGTGCTGCTGCTCAAAAACCTCGGCGGGGAGGTAGGGGTCATAGGCCACCACGTCCATCAGGAAGGCCCGGGCCAGCTCGCCCACGCGCTGGCCGATGCGGCCAAAGCCCAGCACGCCCAGGGTCTTGCCCCGCAGCTCACGGCCCACAAACTTATACTTGTCCCAGTTCTTATTCACCTTCACGTCAATGCAGGCGGGGATGGTGTGCCGGGACATATCCAGCATCTTGGCGATGGTCAGCTCGGCCACGGCGTTGCCGTTGAGGCCGGGCGCGTTGAATACCTGAATGCCCTTGTCCTTGGCGGCATCCATGTCGATGTGGTTCAGGCCCACAGAGCACACGCCGATGACCTTCAGCTTGCCGGCGGCGTCCAGAATCTCCGTGTTGATGGCGGGGTCCACCCGCATGATGAGGACCTCATAGTCGCCGATCATTCCGGCCAGCTCCTGCTGGGAGGGGAGGATCTTGGTGTCTACCTCCATATACTTGCCCAGCTCTTCAGCAATGGCGGGGGAGACGACGTCGATGATAAGACATTTCATATGACAGCATTCCTTTCTTCATTTGATCATGTTCAGGCCGCAGCCCGGTTGGATATTTTTACTGTTGACTATTATGCCACATTTTTCTCTGCTTGGGAAGTACGTTTTTGTCGAGGGTTGCCACAGCCAAATAATTGTGGTACAATGGGGTATCCCACAAAAAAGGCGGGGCGTTTTTGTGAATTTTCAACATTTAAAATATTTCCTTGCCGTGGCAGAGGAGTTGAACATCACCCGTGCAGCTGAGCGGCTGTATATCTCCCAGCAGTCTTTGTCCAACCATATCGGCAACCTGGAGCGGGAGCTGGAGGTGAAGCTTTTCACCCGCTCTCCCAAGCTGTCCCTCACCTATGCGGGGGGGCTGCTGGTGGACACGGCCACACAGATTCTGGACCTCCACAGCCAATATCTGGCCAAGGTGGGGGACATCAACCGGCAGTATATGGGGGCGCTGAGGGTGGGGATCTCCCACACCTGCGGACTGGCGCTGCTGCCCGATATTTTGCCCAAATTCCGGGCGGAATTTCCCCATGTGGAGTTCTCTCTGTTTGAGGGCAACTCTATCCAGCTGGAGGACGAGCTGGCCCACGGACGGATTGACCTGATTATATGCTTTCAGCCCATTGCAATCGAGGGGGTGTCCACAGTGCCGCTGACAGAGCAGCAGCTGGTGCTGGTGGTGCCCAAAACCTTTACCGACCATCTCTTCAGCAGCAGGGCAGAGGAGGTCCGGGCTCAATTTGCCAAGGGGGCGGATATCCGGGCGTTTGAACAACTGCCCTTTGTGATGATTAAGCGGGGCAACCGCACCAGAAGCATTGTGGACCAATATTTCAGCCGGTACTTCTTCAGCCCCCAGCTGTTTTTGGAGACGGAGAACACCGTGACCACCCTGGCCATGGCCCAGGCGGGCATTGGAGTGACCATCTGTCCGGAGCTGTTTTTGCGTGCCATTCCGGCCCCCACAGCCGGGTCGGCCGGGGTGGATCTCTTTCCCCTCACCGATCCCTCTACCTTTGGACATCTGGTGGCCGGCTATCGGGAGGGGCGGTACCTGTCCCACTTCGGACAGCGGTTTGTGGAACTGGCCCAGGAGAGGCTCCAGCTCAGCGGGTGTTCACTGTAAGGTGAAAACACTTTCCGGCTTTGCAGACCCCAAAATTTAAAAACAAATTTTTCATTGTAAGTTTTTCAGCTTGCCGCACATACTGACAGGGAAAACCCAGGAAAGAGGATGAGGCGGTGAACTGGAAAAAATTTACTGCGTCTGCTGTGATGCTGGCCATGCTGGCGGCCCTTCCCGCACCGGAGCAGGTCAGTCAGGCGGATGTGCCCCTGATATTGGAGACGGGCGGGCCGCCGCTGGCGGCCCTCACGTTTGACGATGGCCCCCGGTCCTCTACCACAGGCCCTCTGCTGGAGGGACTGGAGCTGCGGGAGGTGCCCGCCACCTTTTTTCTGGTGGGCAGCCGGATTCCGGGTAACGAGGACCTGGTCCGCCGTATGGCGGCGGAGGGACATCAGATTGGAATTCATACCTTTGACCATGTGAAGCTCAACGGGCTGTCCCATCGGGACTTTGACCTGCAGATCACCCGGACCCGGGACCTGATTGTGGAGATTCTGGGGCCGGGGGACTACTGGCTCCGTCCGCCCTACGGCTTGATTGACCGGGCGGAGGAGGAGTGGAGCGGCGGCCCGCTGATCCTCTGGTCAGTGGACCCGGAGGACTGGAAGGACAGCGATATAGACCGGATTGTCTCCGCCATTGTGGAGAACACCCAGGATGGAGATATTATTCTCCTCCACGACCTGTTCCCCGGCTCGGCACAGGCCGCCCTTCAGGCAGTGGATGCCCTGCTGGCCAAGGGCTTTTGCTTTGTGACTGTGGAGCAGCTGATGCAGGCCCGTGGGGTGGCGCCAGAGGACGGGGTGCGGTACCGCAGATTTCCTCCCGAAGAAAATTGAGGAAAATTTCTTAAAAACGATTGTAATTTTTCCCTCAATCATGTAAACTAAAGGAACACAACTAAAGGAGGGACCTGGTTATGAAAGTTGCCCGTTTCGTGCTGAAGATTGTGGCGCTGTCTCTGGCGGCGGCGGCGGCAGTATGCGCGGTCATCGCCTATTGGGACGGCCTGACCGATATGGTCGGCTGCGCCAAGGGGAAGCTGAAGCGCACCGCCTGCGCCTCTGAGTACGACGACTACGAAGAGTAATCCTGATATGTGAAATGACCGCTGGTATTGTCCGGCGGTCATTTTGTGCCTAGCTGCGGCTGTACCACTGGAGACAGGCTGTGTCGCCGCTCCGTCTCAGCAGGGCGGCGGAAAGGAGACCGTCCGCCGCGACAGCGGCCAGAGCCATCCAACTCACCGGCTCGGGGATCCGGGCCAGCCAGCCGGCCAGCATGGGGTGGACCCAGTAGGTCAGTCCCAGGGACAGCATTCCCCAAATCAGGGAGAAGGGCAGGCACACCCTCCCCTGAATATTGCCGGGCAGGCCGTCGTAGCTCCAAAAGGTTACGCCCAGCACCCTCTCATGGTACAGCGCATCCAGGTATTCCGCTGCCGTGGCGGCCACTCCCCCCAGCAGGAACACGGCCCAGGGCCAGGCCTGTATCCGGCTGGGCAGGAGCAGAATCAGGCAGGCTCCCAGCCCATACACCGGACACAGAGGCAGCACCAGCAGCCCCTTCCGGTTACGCCGGCCGCCCACCGCTGCGGCGTAGGCCAGCTCCAGCAAGAAGCCCCCAAAGCTGTATACTGTAAAGGTCCAAAACCAGATCATAAAAACCCCTCCGATCCTTACCGTTAGGGTGTGGAAGCGGAGGGGTTTTATTCATCTGTTCCGAGGCTGGATGCTTAACAGCCTCTGTGGCAGCCGCCGCCCCAGGAGCCAGCGGCGCAGGAGCCGTCGCAGAAGCCGGCCTGGTGATAGGAGCCGCAGTAGGTCGTCTCTCCATGGACGTGCTGGCCGGCAATGGTGCAGCCCTCATAGGGGCACAGGGCCTGGCAGGTGCCGTCGCAGAACCCGGCTCCATGGTGGTAGCCGCAGTAGGCCGTCTCTCCATGGACGTGCTGGCCGGCAATGGTGCAGTCCTCATAGGGGCACAGGGCCTGACAGCCGCCGTCACAGAAGCCGGCCTCGTGGCTGTAGCCGCAGTAGGTGTTCCACTCGTGGACGTGCTGGCCGGCGACGGTGCAGTCCTCATAAGGACACAGGGCCCAGCAGGTACCATCGCAGAACCCGGCCTCGTGGCCGTAGCCGCAGTAGGTGGTCCGGCCATGGACATGGCGGCCGGCAATGGTACAGTCCTCATAAGGACACAGGGCCCGGCAGGCGTTGTTGCACACGCCGCTGCTGTGGCGGTAGCCGCAGTAAATCACACTGCCGTGGGTGTGACGGCCAACAAGAGAGCAGTCCTCATAGGGACAGACTGTGACGCTGGTCTGAACATTCTGCACCTGTCCGCCGTGATGTCCCCGGCCTCTGCCGCCGTGGCAGCCGTGGGCGGCGGCGGGGACAACGAGCGTGGCCGCCAGGAAAACGCACAGCACCCCGGCGGCCAGACGGTTTCCTCTCTTCATAATGGATGACACTCCTTTTTCAGCCGCTGAACAGCGGCAGTAATGATGTCTCATATTATACTACCGCCTCTGGAAAAGTGCAAGGCAAAAAATGGAGGCTCCTTGCTGGGGCGCATGACGGCGAATAGGTGAAACCTCCTCTTGCGAAACGAACTGCTTTGTGATAGGATAACGGGAGAAAACACGAGAGGAAGAAGAAAATGCGGCATTTGATCGACTTTGGGGACCTGTCCCGACAGGAGTGGGAGGAGCTTTACGCCCGGGCGGGCAGGATTATGGACAGCCCGGAGGATTTTCTGGATACATGCCATGGCAAAGTGATGGCCTCCCTGTTTTATGAGCCCTCCACCCGCACCAACTTCTCCTTCCAGACGGCAATGCTCCGCCTGGGGGGGACTGTGTTTGGCTTTGCTGATCCCAACTCCTCCTCAGTGGCCAAGGGGGAGACGCTGAAGGATACCGTCAAAATGGTGTCGAGCTATGCGGATGTGGTGGTGATGCGCACCCCCTGGGAGGGGGCGGCCAAGGCGGCCTCCCTCTACTCCCATGTTCCCGTGGTCAACGCTGGCGACGGCGGGCACATGCACCCCACCCAGACAACCGCCGACCTGACCACCATCACCCGCCTGCTGGGCAGGGTGGACGGACTGTCAGTAGGCCTGTGCGGCGACCTGAAAAACGGCCGCACGGTCCACTCTCTCATCAAGGCCCTGGCAAAGTTTGAAAATATCCAATTCTTTCTCATCTCCCCCCGGGAGCTGGCCATTCCCGAGTATATGCGCGCCTTTATGCGGGAGAACGATATGCGCTTTACGGAGGTGACCGGCCTGGAGGCGGTCATCCCCCAGCTGGACGTGCTGTATATGACCCGAATCCAGCGGGAGCGGTTTGTGGATCCCCTGGAGTATGAGCGGTGTAAGGGGGTCTATGTTCTCACCCGCCGGAAGCTGGAGCGGGCTAAGGAGCACATGCTGGTGATGCACCCCCTCCCCCGGGTGGACGAGATTACTGTGGACGTGGACGACGATCCCCGGGCGGTATACTTCCAGCAGGCCCGCTACGGCATGTTCGCCCGCATGGCCCTGCTGGCCGACCTGGCCAACCAGCCCCGGCTGGACCGGACCGAGGTGGTGGAGATCGGCACGAAACCGGTCTGCCGCAACCCCCGGTGCATTACTCAGACCCAGCCCTATCTTCCGCCCTTGGTAAAGAGGATGGGCGACACGGACTGCTGTGCGTTCTGCGATTCGGCGCTGAGCGGGGTGTGAAAAGGAGAATTCGGAGGAGCTCTCTGGAGGACAGTGAGGTCTGTGGAATGGGCCCGATGCCAGCGGGGCACTATGCTGAAATGAAAGCGGAGGGGTTCCGATTCGCGGAGCCCTTTGAGGAGGAAGGGTAATGGGACTGTTTGACCGTTTTAAGAAAAAAGAGTCGGCTCAGGAGGGGCCCAAGCCGCCCAAGGCGGATACCATGTGCCTGCTGCTGATGGACCGGGTGCTGGAGGACATCGGGCCGGTGGTCGGGCGGCTGCAGGAGGCCTTTGGAGCCCAATCGGTGAGCGACATTGATACCAGTCATGCCAACGCGCCCTCCTTCATTGTCACAGTGGACGGCCTGGAGTTCTGGTGCGTCTATCCCCACATGCCTGTCCCAAAGGATGAAATGGACATCCCCCTCGCCGCTCAAAACAATCTGTTTTTGTCTCCGGAGGTGCGTCAGGATTTTTGTGACCACAAATCCTTCTGGGTCATTGTCCAGAAGGGGGGAGGGACTACGCTGGAAAACAAGCGCCGGACCTGCTGGACGTTCAGCCTGGTGTGCGCCGCGTTCCTGGAGCTGGAGGGGGCTGTGGGCGTATGTCCCAACGAAAATGGCCTGCTGGTAAGCAGGGAGAATTACCTGTTTCAGCGGACCCAGATGGAGGGCAGGGCCTGGGATGACCCGGAGTATTTCCCCGTAACCCTCTGGATCTGGCTGTACCGGGGCCTCCATGAGGACAAGCCCACGGTGGAGACCTGGGGCCTGAAGGAGTTCGGGCTGCCTGAGCTGGGCTTCTTCAACCCTGAGCTGCCCGTTCAGGACATTTTAAATTACCTGTTCACCATGTCCTGCTTTCAGATTACCGGCCGGCAGCTGTATCGGAATATGGCCCTTGTCCCCCTCACCGGGGAGACAGAAGTGGTCGGCAAGCAGAATGGCGACAAAATCTATTTTATTGGCGCATGATCCGATCGGGAGGCCCTTTGTCCAGGGGCCTCCCGTTTTTACAGGGAAAATTTAAGAAAACCCATTGACAGGCTGAAAAAAATGTGGTAATATCCAAAGGCTGATGTGAGAGGAACACCATCCATGCGGGTGTAGTTCAATGGTAGAATCCCAGCCTTCCAAGCTGGTCGCGTGGGTTCGATTCCCATCACCCGCTCCAGACGCGCCTGTAGCTCAGGTGGATAGAGCAACTGCCTTCTAAGCAGTGGGCC
>JAAVYL010000062.1 GCA_022791075.1 Lawsonibacter sp.
ACGGCTACGTGAACCTGGCCACCAGCCTGGGCATCATCTCCGGCTACGGCAACGGCCAGTTCGGCCCTGGTGATCCTGTCACCACTGCCCAGGCCGCTCTGATGCTGACCAAGGCTCTTGGTTACTATCAGAACAACGAGATCACCGGCGACTGGAGCCAGGACGCTCTGGCGGCCATCACTCAGGCCACCCGGCTGACCATGTTCGAGGGCATCAAGGCTCCCGCCGCCAATGAGGGTCTGACCCGTGACAACGTGGCCGTGATGAGCTTCAACACTCTGACCCGTGCCACCCCTGTGCGCTTCAACTCCATCGTCAACGAGTACTACACCGTGGGCGGCAGCCTGACCACTGGCGTGGAGTACATCGACGCCTATGAGTACGGCCAGACCGGCACTGAGTACGACCACACCCTGGGCTACACCATCTACGGTCTGTATATCAGCAACTCCGGCGACAACGACGACTTCGGCCGCCCCGCTGAGGAGTGGTCCTATGAGAAGGGCGGCGTCATCGGTTCCTTTAACAAGGAGCCCATCGCCACCTACACCGCCAAGGCCAGCAATGGTGATCTGTTCAACCTGATCGGCAGCAGCAACGTGAACAAGCTGGGCGCTGGCGCTAACGGCAAGAACAAGCTGGAAGTCTATGTGGACGGTGAGACCGCTGGCGTCAGCCAGGATCCCGACAGCTACTTCGTGCGCAACAGCTCCAACGGCAACGAGTCCGGCAAGGGCGTGCTCACCGAGGTCTATCAGGACGAGGACAACAACGTCACTCTGGTTTACATCAACACCTACGTGATGCAGGCCACTGACGACTACAGCTCCAGCAAGGGCAGCATTGACGTGACCGTCCTCACCGGCGACGCCACTGTCAATGCTCTGAATGATGACGACTTTGCTCAGATCACCGGCTATGCCGAGGACGACTACATCCTCTACACCTACGCTAACGACGAGGTCCAGAGCGTTGCCAAGGCTGAGGTCCTGGCCGGTGAGGTCACCGCCTACTCCAACGCCACTGGCAAGACCTTCGGCGACGCCAGCGGTTCCGTGTCCATCGAGGGCGAGAAACACGACTATGCCAAGTACGCTGAGGTGGACTCTGACAACGGTTGCGCTGTCACCTACACCGTGGGCGTGAACGCCTCCATCGTGCTGGACAAGTACGGCTACGCCATCTATGTGGACGATGCCTCCATGTCCGTGGGCAACTATGTCTACATCGCCGCCATTGCCAACGAGACCAACCTGTCCACCAAAGTGGTGGCCGAGGCCTACTTCACCGACGGCCGCGACGAGACCATCACCGCGAAGAGCATCACCGCCGCTGACGGCACCACTGATCTGTCCGAGGGCCTGCGTGATGAGGACCGCCTGGCTACTGACGCTGTCAAGGGCTGGTACTCCTACAGCCGCAACAGCAAGAACGAGTACACCCTGAAGAAGGCCGAGAACACCGGCAAGCTGACCGGAACCTCCATCGACCAGAACAAGGTGAGCATCGCCGGCACCGTTACCGGCAACAGCAGCACTCTGTTCGTCGTCAAGGACAAGAACAACAACATCAACCTGTACACCGGCATTGCCAATGTGCCCGACATCACCGGAATTACCAGAGACAACTCCTGGTACCTCTGTGACGGCGACACCGCCGGCAAGCCCGCCTCCGTGGTCTTCGTAGACGCCACCAGCGGCTCCGTGAAGAACAGCACCAGCAGCTTCCTGTTCCTGCTGAAGAAGGACAGCACCTCCGTGGACAAGTCCGACAACGAGGAGGTCTACACCTGGACCGTGCTGCTGGACGGCAAGAAGGAAACTATCCAGACCAAGCAGGACTGGACCAAGAACACCCTGTATGAGAACTACAGCATTGATGCTGACGGCTTCTATGAGGCTGACAGCACCGACAAGTTTATCGAGGCCACTGCCAACGATGACAAGTTCGCCGAAGAGCTGACCAACAAGCTGATCAAAAACAGCAGCGACGCTTTGACCATCGGCGGCAAGACCTTCGTCACCAACAGCGACACCAAGATCAACGTGATCATGGCCCCCACCACCAAGGGCGCTGGTGACCTCCTGTCCGGCACCATCATGACCGACGACAACGCCGACTATGAGCTGATGCTGGGCGCCACTGGCCGCGCTCTGGCCAACAAGTTCGACTCCGATAAGTACTGCGTCACCGGCAAGTACTACGTGGTCTATGACGACGAGGGCGGTTCCGACCTGATCACCGACCTGTACGTTGTCATCACCGCCGCCGATATCGCCGAGAATGCTGCGCCCGATACTCCTCCTGTCACTGAGATCGAGGACACCTCCAGCGCCAGCAACATCAATGATGCGCTGAATGGCGAGGGCACCGACTTTACCATGAACAATCCCACTGTGGTTGACGGTGTGGCTGTGCCTGCTGAGAAGACCCTGACCATCAGCGGCACCATTGGCGCCGACGGCGCGATCACTGGCGAGGGCGCTGTGGTCATCGACGAGGCCACTGTCGGCGCCGACGTGGATCTGACCGGCGCTGCCGATGCCACCCTGGGTACTGTCGAGGTCACTGCTGACAAGACCGTCTCTGTGGATGACGTTACCCTGACCGGCGAGATCACTCTGAAAGCTGGCGCTACTCTGGACGTGACCGGTACCGTCACTGTCGATGGTGCTGCCATCATCGCCGAGGCCGGCGCGAAGATCGTCGTCCAGGACGGCGCTGACGTGTCCGCCTTGGCCGGTATCGACGGCCTGAAGTTCTACAACGCAGACGGCAGCGAGTTTGTCCTGCCCACTGCCCGCACCACCATGGAGGTTGCCGCTATCCCCGCTGGCACCTATGCCTATGATGAGACCCTCTCTGGCTGGAAGCGGACCGAGTTGTACGAGGCGGGTGAGAAAACCAAGATCAGCTCCGTCACTCTTGCTGGTGTGACTGCTCCTGCGACTGGCGTTGCCCTGGGCGAGCCCACTTGCAGCACTAATACTGTGGATATGACCTATAGTTGGGGCAATGGTAACACCAAGGACACCCCGGCTGTTGCTGAGACTGTGTACACCCTGATCGTCACCCTGACTGTGAAGAACGCTGAGACTCACGAGTTCGACACCGAGGTGGCCTGCACTCTGGCCGGGAAGACCGGCACTTGGGATGCCGAGGCCGGAACCCTGACCTTCGTGTTTGATGCGACTGGAGCCGCTGGGGACACCTTCGATGAGACCAAGGTGACTATCGATTCCACCAAGACTCTCGAGGCTGGCGCTGTTTCTGGCAACACTGTGACTGCTACCATCGACAATGGTTATGCCACTATTGGTACCACTGTTGCTTCCAGTGATGAGACCGTGGCCACTGCTGTTGCGACCGAGGCCGGCGTGATCACCATCACTGCTAAGAAGGCTGGCACCGCTAACCTGACTGTCACTGCCACTAAGGTCGGAGGCACTGCTACTAAGGACTACACCATCGCTGTGACTGTCGAGGCTGTGGACTTCAGCGGTAATAGCCTGTCGGCTGAGAGCGGGAATATCAACAACACTAGCGGAAGCGCAACTGGAACTTTCACCGTGACTGTCGCCAACGGATTTGAGATCAAGAGCGTTACAAGCGGTGACGAGACAGTTGCAACTGTCAGTGAGAGCAGTGGGACCGTAACCATCACCGCTGTGAAAGATGGCGAGGTAACAATTACTGTGACCATCGCCAAGACTGGCACTAACCCTGAGCAGACTACTGAACTTGAGTATACTGCCACAGTTCAGAATACAACAAGTGGCGGCTAATCACTTTCAAAGTAAACAAAACACCCCCGGGCCTACTGGTCCGGGGGTACTTGTCATATCAGCCGATAGCGAGGTAGTGATAGCTGAAGTCTTTGGAGTTGGCAACCACCGTCCAATATTCGTCGGAGGTATCGCTGAACACCCGGAAGCCGTTGCCGGAGATGGAGACCGCGGTGAGGTCTAACGTCTCGTGGTCGATTTTCGCCGGGGAACCGGGCAGAGCCAGCCCGCCAAAAATCCGGGCGGTGTTGCGCGTATAGCCGTCGTGGCTGATGACCAGCACCGCCTTGGGCGCAAAGGGCAGAGGGATTGTCTGGCTGGCCGCGCCGTTGCCGGTATAGGTCCCCATAACGATTTTCGGCACCGAAGTCTTCACGGTGTTCACCTGGCTCTGAAGGGCGGTTACTGTGGATTTGTCCGCCTTGCCCGTGTTCAGTGCCTTGAGCCCGGCGTCGATTTTGGCGTTGTCGGCGTTGAAGTCGGTGCGGAGCACCTTGTCCTCCGCCTCCCACTGGCTGAGGTTGTAATTGGGTGTGTGATTCATGATGATTCCTCCTTTTGTATTGGGGGACGTCCCCTAACCCAGGCGGGCAGAGGGCAATAGTTGCACGTTTGCATACAACTTATGGAAATTGGGGGAAACCATGCCCAAACGGGGGACTGTTCCGGCGGAGGGGGGCCGGGAGGATTTTGAAAATTGGTAAGAACGTCAGTTGACAAATTCCGGCGGATACCCCTATAATGATAATGGAAAAATTTCGGGATATATGTCAAAAAAGACAGAAGCGGGCAGCCGCGGAAGGGGCGCAGGATGAATCTTTTGGAATTCTTTGGCGTTTTTGGGGGGCTGGCGCTGTTCCTGCACGGGATGCAGATGATGAGTTCCGGCCTGGAGGCCGCGGCGGGCAACAGGATGAAAAACGTCCTGGAAAGGCTGACCTCCAACCGCTTTATGGGGGTTCTGGTGGGCGCGCTGATTACCACGGCGGTCCAGTCCTCCTCGGCCACCACGGTAATGGTGGTGGGCTTTGTCAACGCCGGAATGATGACCCTGAAGCAGGCGGTCTGGCTCATCATGGGGGCCAACATCGGCAAGACCACCACAGGTCTGCTCATCGCCCTGGACGTGGGGGCTCTGGCCCCTCTGGTGGCCTTTATCGGCGTGGCCCTGATGGTCTTTACCAAAAAGGCAAGACTTCGGCACATCGGCCAGCTGCTGGCCGGCCTGGGCATCCTCTTTGTGGGGATGGACATGATGAGTGAGGCGATGGAGCCCCTGCGGGAGGTCTCTGCGTTTGTCTCTCTCATGGCCACCCTCTCCAACCCCATTTTGGGCATCCTGTTCGGCGCCCTGTTCACCGCCCTGATTCAGTCCTCCGCCGCCTCCGTGGGTATTCTGCAAACCCTGGCCGCCGCCGGAGTGGTAGAGTTCTCCGGGGCTGTATATGTGCTGTTCGGCCAGAATATCGGCACCTGCATCACCGCTGTAATGGCCTCCTTCGGCACCAGCCGGGACGCCAAGCGGGCCACCTGCGTCCACCTGCTCTTCAACGTAATCGGAACCGTAATTTTCACCGTTGTGGTGATGGTTTTCCCGCTGACCGGACTGATCGAATCCCTGGTCCCCGGCCCTGTGGCCCAGATTGCGGCGATGCACATTTTCTTCAATCTGGCTACTACCGTGCTCCTCTTCCCGCTGGGCGACCAGCTGGCCAATCTGGCCACCCGCATCCTCCCCGACGAGACCAGCCCCGTCCAGGAGAACGGGAACGGGATGCGTCTGGCCTACCTGGCCCCTGTTGCCGTCACCGGCCGGGAGGGCGGCCTGGGCGTGTCCGCCATTGTGGTGGACCAGCTGCGCAATGAGCTGCGCCGGATGCTGGAGATGGCCCGGCAGAATGTGGACGCCAGCTTCAAGGCCGTGCGGGACCGGGACCTGGTGCCCCTGGAGCGGGTGGAGGACCGGGAGCAGTACATCGACTTTCTCAACCGGGAGATTTCCCGCTGCATCTCCCGGCTCATTGCCATCGAGACCAACGAGCGGGGGTCCAGAATGGTCAGCTGTCTCTTTGCCATTTCGGGCAATATAGAGCGCATCGGCGACCACGCCGACAACCTGGCCGGCTACACCAGGATGCTGGTGGCAAAGGACATCCCCCTCTCCCAGTTTGCCCGGGATGAGATTGACCAGATGCGGGACATCTCCCTGCGGGCTGTGTCCGCCCTGCTCTCCTCCGACGCGGGGGAGCCCTACTGGCTGGCCCAGGTGGCCCAGCTGGAGCAGAAGATAGACGACATGACCGCCGACTTCCGCCGGGACCAGCTGCTCCGAATGCGGGACGGCACCTGCTCCGACGAGGCGTGCATCCTGTACTCCGAGCTTCTCACCGACTTTGAGCGCATCGGAGACCATGTCCTCAACATCGCCCAGGAGCTGAACAAAGCCGCGATTCCGCTGTAACAGAAAAAGCCCGCTTCCGGCTGGAAGCGGGCTTTTTTGTGCTCAGTTCTTCAGGCTCTCGGCCCAGGCCGCGTATTTGGCCACCTTGGCGTCGCACTCCTCCTTGGAGGCGCCGTTAGCCAAGATATACACCTTGACCTTGGGCTCGGTGCCCGAGGGCCGGACGATGAGGCTGGTGCCGTCGGCCATCTCGTAGCGCAGGACGTTGGAGCCGGAAAGCTCCATCTCAGACCTCTTTCCGCACTCCACACAGACCACGCTGCCGTCCTTGTAGTCCTTCTGCTCCTTCACGGCCGTTCCGACAATCTCCACAGGGGGGGTCTCCCGGAGGCCGGCCATAAGCCCGGCCATTTTCTTCAGGCCGTCCAGACCGGGCATGACCAGATTCATGGTCCGTTCGCTGTAGAAGCCGTATTTCTCATAGAGGGCCAGCAGGGCGTCGTACAGGGTCATGCCCTGACCGGCGTACCAGGCAGCCATCTCGGTCAGCTCCACGGAGGCGGTGACCGCGTCCTTATCCCGGACGAAGGAGCCCAGCATGTAGCCATAGCTCTCCTCATAAGACATGATCACGTTCCCCTCGCCGCTGCTCTCCAGCTGGTCCTTCTTCTGGGCCAGGAATTTGAAGCCGGTGAAGGTGTCATAGCACTTCAGCCCGTTGACCTCGGCCACCTTGCGGGCCATCTCAGTGGTGACGATGGTCTTCAGGGCTGTGGGGCTGGCGGGCATCCTGCCAGTGCGCTTCATGGCCCCGATCAGGTAGTCCAGCAGGAGCACGCCGGTCTGGTTGCCGGTGAGCACCTTGAACTCCCCGTTTCCGGTGTTCACCATAATCCCCACCCGGTCGGCGTCGGGGTCGGAGCCCAGAATGAAGTCGGCTCCCTCCCTCTTGGCGATGTCCACAGCCAGATAGAAGCCCTCCGGATTCTCCGGGTTGGGGGAGACCACAGTGGGGAAGTCGCCGTCAATCACCATCTGCTCCGGGACGCAGATGACGTGCTTCATGCCCAGCCGCTTCAGGGCCTCGGGAATCAGCCTGTATCCGGTGCCGTGGAAGGGGGTGTATACCATCTTGAAGCTGTCGGCCACCTTCTCCACTGCCGCCCTGTCATTGACCTGGGCCATCACGTTGGCCAGGAATTTCTCGTCAGTCTCCTCCCCCATCATGGTAATAGGGGCGGGGGCGGGACAGCTGAGCCTGGGTCCGGCAAAGACGTCCATCTCCTTCATGATCTTTGCCACCTGATCGGCGTGGTTGGGGGGCAGCTGGGCTCCGTCCTCCCAGTAGACCTTGTAGCCATTGTACTCCTTGGGGTTGTGGCTGGCAGTGACATTGATGCCCGCGATACAGCCGTACTCCCGAATGGCAAAGGACAGCTCAGGGGTGGGGCGCAGCGCGTCGAACAAGCGCACAGGGATGCCATTGTTGGCCAGGATCAGGGCGGCTGCCCGGGCAAACTCCGAGGAGTTGTTCCGGCAGTCGTAGCACACAGCCACCCCCCGCTTTACCGCCTCGGGCCCCTCAGCCAGAATGACCTGGGCAAAAGCCTGGGTGGCATGGCTGACGGTGTAGATGTTCATGCGGTAAGTCCCCATCCCCATGGTGCCCCGAAGGCCGGCGGTGCCAAACTCCAGCTGGGAGAAGAAGCGGGACTCAATCTCCTTCTCATCATTTTTGATGGCCTCCAGCTCGGCCTTCTCCTCAGCGGTCAGGGCGGGACTGGCCAGCCAGGCCTCATAAGTATCACGATAGGACATAATAACATTACCTCCTGCGGCAAGAATTTTACACCTATCATTGTATCACAAGAGGGACAGGATTACCAGTGCTTTTTTGTCAGAATTTACAGCCGCAGCCCGGCGATATCCTCCGGCAGGGGGAGAGAAAATTGCAGCCTCTCCCCGGTGAGGGGGTGGAGGAAGGACAGATAGCCGGAGTGGAGGGCGGGACGGCCGATGAGTGTCCGGTCCTCCCTGCCGTAGAGAAAATCACCGGTGAGGGGGTGGCAGATGTGGGCCATGTGGACCCGAATCTGGTGGGTGCGGCCCGTCTCCAGCTCCAGAGCTATCAGAGACCGGCTGCCCCAGCGGCGCAGCACCCCGTATCTCGTCCGGGCGGGCTTGCCGTCAGCCCGGACCATCTGCTCCATGAGGGAACCGGGCCTGGGACCAAGAGGGGCATCCACTATTCCAGCTGGCGGCTCCAGTACCCCCTCGCACACCGCCAGATAGACCCGGCGGAAATCCGGAGTGTGAAGCTGGTTTTTCAGGACCTCCTGGGCGTGGGGATGCTTGGCGACAGCGAGCAGGCCGCTGGTCCCCCGGTCCAGCCGGTGAACAGGGTGGAAGTCGGCAGTTTCCCCCTCCGAATCGTAATGATACAGGAGAAAATTACCCAGCGTATCATCAAAATGACCCGGTCCCGGGTGGACAGACACCCCTGCGGCCTTATTGAGAACGACCAGATCCGCATCCTCATAGACGACATCCAGCGGCCCCGGCGCGGGGACAACCCCGCTTCTCCGCTCCGGGTCGTCCAGCCGGACAGAGAGCACCTGCCCCGCCGCCGGGCGAAAGTCGGTGTGGACCCGGACGCCGTCCACCAGGATGCCGTCCTCCAGCCATTTGATCCGCTTTACTACCGTCCCGGAAAGGCCCAGCCGCTTGCGGAGCAGGGTATCTACTTTGATTCCCGCCAAATCCGGGGTAACCGTCAGCTCCAGCCGCCGGCTCACAGCTTTTTGGACAGCCACAGGCTGGACAGAACAAAGACAGCGGCGTAAAGCGCGATGACGCTGGACAGAGCGTAGAACGCCGGCATATCCATCGGCAAAACGCCGAAGAGGGACAGGATTGCGCCAAATACAGTGGTTCCGCCCGCCAGCATTCCAATCGCCGCCCGGCGGCGCTGGCACAGGGGTTTGCCATAATCCCCGCCGCCTGTCAGCATTGTTTTTATCAACACAATAAATGCCTCCTTGTATTGAGCGGGCACGCATTGCGCGCCCCTGCAAAAGCGCTCAGCTTCACATCCTTTTATTCCACCGATGGATGTTAATCATATAGAAGGTACAGTGGAGAACGATCACCACCGACACCGCCACGCCCCACAGGCCGCCCACGAAGATCTGGATAACCATGAATGCCGCCCACAGCATGTACAGCGTCCAGTACCAGGAGGACATGGCGGCTTTTTCCCGGATGGCCACGTTGCGCTCGTCGTGTTCCCCCCGCTCATACTCCTTCTGCTGTTCCGGGGACATCCGGATGCGGCTCAGGGCGATCCCCACCGCGCCAAAGCCTAAAAGGACCCCGCCCAGCATAAACAGAACGATGCTGAGCCGCTCCGTGATCCG
>JAAVYL010000063.1 GCA_022791075.1 Lawsonibacter sp.
AGCTGGCAGGGGATACGGAAATAGGTAAACTGCATCGCCTCATCGCCGTAAAAATAGCTTGGTAATTTCATATCCGGCATAGTTGCTGCCTCCTTTTGGGCATGAAAAAAACACGATTGTCAAATCGTGTTTTTTTCTGGTTGTTCGATTTTGTCACATAGGATTAGTTTTTTGGTGACTGCTCGTAAATATTGTCGTTTTATAAATGGTTCTTTACGAGTGTAAATCCAACGGTTTGCGGGCCTTGTTTTTTACAAGTTTCTGAAAATACTATTCCCACTCTATAGTAGCTGGCGGCTTGGAGGTGATATCATAGACGATCCGGTTGATTCCCTGCACCTCGTTGACGATTCTCCCGGACACCTTGTCCAGCAGGTCATAGGGGATGCGGGCCCAGTCGGCGGTCATAAAGTCAGAGGTAGTCACCGCCCGGAGGGCCAGGGTATAGTCATAGGTCCGGCCGTCTCCCATGACGCCCACGGAGCGGGTATTGGTGAGGACAGCAAAATACTGACTAAGCCGCTGAGCCTCTCCGGACCTGGCCATCTCCTCCCGGAAGATGAAATCGGCCTGGCGGAGCATATCCGCCTTATCCTTGGTAATGTCGCCAACAATTCGGATGGCAAGGCCGGGACCGGGGAAGGGCTGGCGGGAGACCAGATATTCAGGCAGGCCCAGCTCCCGGCCCAGCTGACGCACCTCATCCTTGAAGAGCATACGGAGCGGCTCCAGGATCTCCTTGAAATCCACGTAATCGGGCAGGCCGCCCACGTTGTGATGGCTTTTGATGACGGCGGCGTCCCCCGCGCCGGACTCAATGACATCGGGGTAGATGGTGCCCTGGGCCAGGAAGTCTACTGTACCAATCCTCCGGGCTTCCTCCTCAAAGACCCGAATGAACTCTTCGCCGATAATCCTTCGCTTTTGCTCGGGCTCATCCACACCGGCCAGCTTGAGCAGGAAACGGCTTTCCGCATCCACACGGACGAAGTTCAGCGCCCACTTAGAGAAGGCCTCCTCCACCTCATCCCCCTCGTTGAGACGCATCAGGCCGTGGTCTACAAAGACGCAGGTGAGCTGGCTGCCTACTGCCTCGGCCAGCAGGGCGGCGGCCACGGAGCTGTCCACTCCGCCGCTGAGGGCCAGCAGAACCCTTCCGCTGCCTACCTTCTCCCGAATTTGGGTGACAGCGGTGTTTTTATAATCCCCCATGGTCCAGTCGCCCCGGGCGTGGCACACCTCATAGAGAAAGTTGCGGATCATATCTGTGCCGTGCTGTGTGTGGTCCACCTCGGGATGGAACTGCACTCCGTAAAAGCCCCGCTTTTCGTCGGCAATGGCGACATTGGGGCAGGCGGCGGACCGCGCAGTGAGAGTGAAGCCCTCGGGCACCTTGGCCATATAGTCTCCGTGGCTCATCCAGGACACGCCCTCCTCGGGCAGGCCCCGGAACAGGGGGGAGGCGGTGTCATAAAAGGTTTCGGTTTTGCCGTACTCACGGGCGGAATCGTCCTGAGCCGCAGTGACCTGTCCCCCTAAATTGTGGGCCAGAAGCTGACAGCCATAGCAAATCCCCAGAATGGGCACACCCCAGGTGAAAATGGAGGGGTCCACATGGGGAGAATCCTCCAGGTAGACAGAATTTGGGCCGCCGGTGAAGATAATGCCAATGGGGTTCATAGCCCGCAACTGGCTGGCGGGAGTAGTACAGGGCTTAACCTCACAGTATACATGGCACTCCCGCACCCGGCGGGCGATCAGCTGGTTATACTGGCCGCCGAAGTCCAATATCAAAATAGTTTCCACGATTTTGCTCCCTTCTGCGGGTTAAACTGCGCTGTCCTTCAGCGGGACCCCGGCCTGCCTCAAGGCCTGGCGCAGCGGTTCAAGGCCCCGAAAAATTGTGCCGGACATACCTGTAAGGATGGCGGCCTCAATATTGATGTTCAAATCATCAATGAAGAAGCACTCCTCCGCCTTCAGGCCATACTCCCGGAGGAGGACCTGATACAGCTCCGGCTGGGGCTTGAGCAGCTTCCAGTCGGCAGAGACGATCCGTCCGTCAAAATATTCGCTGCCGGGTATTTGGTCAAAGTACAGGGGCAGGTCCAGCTTGGCGTTGGACAGCAGATAGATGCCGAGGCCCATCTCCTTCAGCTCCCGGACCAGCTCCGCCATGCCATCTACAGGGAGCAGGTGGTCCTTCCACCAGCGTAAGGTCAGCTCCCGGGCTGTACTGTGAAGGCGCTCGGGCAGACGCCGGCACATAGCGGCTATCCCCTGATCAAAGGGGATGGAGCCCCGATCCAGCTGAATCCACTCCACAGAGCCAAAAACCTCTTCCATCAGCAGCCGGCGGTCCTCCTGGGGGAGCTCCATCCGCTCCATGAACAGCTCCGGGCGCCAGTGAATCAGAACGTTGCCCATGTCAAAAATAATATTGTGTATCATGCGTCCATGACCTCCTTGGATGATTGACAAAGCGGCGCAGGCATCCTGGGCGTCTGGACCAGCGGTCCTCCGCCATCAGAATTACTGCCGGGTCTGTTCCATGTAGTAGAAGCCGCAGGCCGGAACAGTCAGTCCCTCCAGTGTGTATGCCTCTCCGGTCATCATGTCGGTAAACGTACCCTGGTCATAGGGGAGGGTGACAGATTTGTCCTCCTCGGTAAAGTTGAATATGCCGATAATTTTCTGTCCCTCAAAATACCGCCCAATGGCCAGCAGGCCGTTGTCTCCCGTGTCCAGGGTCCAAACATCCGCCCCGGTTCCGAAGGCGGGGTTGGTCTTGCGCAGGGCGCCCAGCGCGTTGAGGCCGCAGAACACCTGGCCCTCGGGGGTGCTCGGGTCGTGGGCGTGGTCCTCCAGCTCCCAGCGGAACGCGCCCCGGTGAAGATAGCGGCTGTCGTCCGCCTTTTTGGGGTTGGTCTTATAGCTGTAGTCGTTGACCTGGGCCAGCTCATCCCCACTGTACAGCAGGGGCAGACCGGTCTGCATAAACATCATGGCGTGGAGGGTCAGATCCAAACGGACGGCCCGCTCCATGGCGGCGGGGTCGCTTTCAAAGCCGGCCTTCTCAATGCCGCACAGGCTGGCTGTGGTGCCGCACAGCCGGGCGTCTCCGCTGGACGGGTCGTCATTGTACAGCTCCCCGCGGCTGACGCTGCCCTCCCAATGGCCCTGGAACCAGTCGTTGAGGAACCGCTTGTGGGCGACCTCATTGGTGCCAAAGCTTTGCCCCAGCCAGGCGTAATCCAGGCCCCAGCCGATGTCATCGTGGCACCGCAGGTAGTTGAGGAACACATACTCCTTGGGCAGGGCGTTGACAATATCCAGCTGCCGGCGCAGCAGCCGGGTGTCCCGGGTGGCCACGGTGTGCCAGGTGGTGCACATGGTGGTCACGTTGTACAGCAGGTGGCACTCCGGCTTTTCCACTGTGCCGAAATAGGGGACCACCTTCACCGGCTCCATGACCACCTCGCCCAGCAGGATCACCGAGGGGCAGACAATTTCACTGATCATCCGCATCATCCGTACAATGGTGTGGACCTGGGGCAGGTTCCGGCAGTCGGTGCCCAGCTCCTTCCAGATGTAGGGAACGGCGTCAATACGGATCATGTCCATACCCCTGTTGGCCAGGAAGAGGAAATTGTACATCATCTCGTTGAATACCCGGGGATTGCGGTAGTTCAGGTCCCACTGGTAGGGGTAAAAGGAGGTCATGACATAGTGCTGGCAGTCCTCCAGCCAGGTGAAGTTGCCGGGAGCCGTGGTGGGGAATACCTGGGGCACTGTCTTCTCATACTCCCGGGGGATGGAGGGGTCGGCGTAGAAGAAATAGCGGCTCATATATTCCCCGTCCCCAGCGCGGGCCTTTTTGGCCCACTCGTGGTCCTGACTGGTGTGATTCATCACAAAGTCCATGCACAGGTTGATTCCCTTTTTGTGGCAGGCGGCGGCCAGCTTCTCCAGGTCCTCCATGGTCCCCAGGTCGGGGCGGACGGTGCGGAAATCGGCCACGGCATAGCCGCCGTCGCTGCGCTCAGGGACGGTGTCCAGAAAAGGCATCAGGTGAATCAGATTTACCCCGGTCTGCTCAATATAGGGCAGCTTCTTCCGCACGCCGTTCAGGCTGCCTGCAAAATTGTCGATGTACAGCATCATGCCGGTCAGGTCGTTGGATTTGTACCACGACCGGTCCGCCTCCCGCGCCAGGTCCCGCTTGCGCAGGGCGGCAGGGCGCTCCTGAGCAAAGCTGTGCAGCTGCTGGCACAGCTCCTGGAACATGTCGTCATTCTGATAAAGCTCCATGTACAGCCAGCGCAGCTCGTCCATGTGGAGCTTCATCCGGGCCTGGAAGAGGGCTTCCTCTTTTTTTGTCATCCTTCACACCTCGTTCCTCAAAAATAAAAGCACTGTGGCTGTGTGGTCATTTCATGCCGCATGATACCAGAAAACCACGTTGAGCGCAAGGGGCGGACATCTGGTATTTTCCACAAAATTACCAGGGGAAAAGAGGGCGGACGAAGGCCCCTATCCGCCGGCTACAGCCTCCGCCACCCGCATTCCGTCCACGGCGGCGGAGACAATGCCGCCGGCATAGCCCGCCCCCTCGCCGCAGGGATAGAGCCCCCGGAGGGGGGACTGCAGCCTGTCGTCCCGCAGGATGCGGACCGGGGAGGAGGAGCGGGTCTCCACGCCGGTGAGGACTGCGTCGGGGGAGGCGAAGCCGCGGAGCTTCCGGTCCAGCAGGGGCAGGGCCCCGGCAAGGGTGCCGGTCACATAGTCCGGCAGGCAGGGGACCAGGCTGGTCCAGGTTACCCCGGGGCGGTAGGTGGGCAGGACGGCCCCCGGACCCTGGGAGGGCCGGCTCTGGAGAAAATCCTCCACCCGCTGAACAGGGGCCTGGAACAGGCCGCCCCCCAGCCGAAAGGCGGCCTGCTCCCACTGGGTCTGAAAGCGGACCCCGGCCAGCGGGTCCTGCCCGGGGAAGTCCTCCGGTCCCACCCCCACCAGCAGGCCGCCGTTGATGTTTTCTCCGTCCCGGGCCCGGCGGCTCATGCCGTTGGTGACCAGCCCCCCCTGCTCCGAGGCGGCGGCTACCACCTGGCCTCCGGGGCAGACACAAAAGGTGAAGGCGGACCGGCCGGAGGGCAGGTGGCAGGCCAGCTTGTAGTCAGAAGGGGGGAGCTTCTCCCAGGCCCCTCCGTACTGGCGGAAGCTGATGTCCTGCTGCCTGTGCTCGATGCGCACCCCGACCGCGAATTTTTTTTGTTCCATTGGCACACCCGCTTCCCGGAGCATGGCAAAGGTGTCCCGGGCGGAGTGGCCAGGGGCCAGAACCAGGGCGTCGCAGGCCAGAAGGTAGTGCCCTTGGGGGCCCTCTGCCTCCGCCCCCGCAACAGCCCCAGCGCTCACCTTCAGGCCGGTGAGCCGGTGGCCGAAGCGCACGTCGCAGCCCAGAGAGATCAGCTCCCTGCGGATGGCTTTCACCACCTCCCGGAGGATATCGGTGCCGATATGGGGTTTGTGGGAGTATTTCACATCGGCAGGGGCGCCCGCCTCCACCAGAGTGTCCAGCACCGCGGAGATGCGCCGGTCGTGGGTGCCAGTGGTCAGCTTCCCGTCGGAAAAGGTTCCCGCGCCCCCCTCGCCGAACTGGACGTTGGAGCCCTCATCCAACGCCCCTGTGGCCCAGAAATCCCCCACGTCCAGGGTGCGCCGGTCCACGTCCTGCCCCCGCTCCAGCACCACGCAGGGCAGGCCGTGTCTGGCCAGGAGGAGGGCGGCGAACAGCCCCGCCGGGCCCATGCCCACCACCACAGGGGGCAGGGAGGACCTGCGCTTCACAGCAGGGAAGACGTAGGGCGTCCGCTCCACGAGGCTGATATTCTGCCCGGAGGCGGCCTTGAGGAGAGCGGCTTCGTTGGGCATATTCACCTCCACGGTGTATACATAGTGGACGTTATATTTGTTCCGGGCGTCAATGGATTGGCGGACCAGCTCCAACTCCCCCAGGGCGCCGGGGCGCACCCCCAGGGCTCTGGCTGCCCGCTTTCGCAGCAGGTCCATGTCTCCGTCCACAGGCAGGGGCAGATTTGCAATCCGCAGCATAGGCAGTCCTCCTGTTGCTGATTGGTTGATAAAATTCCGAGGCTTACCGGTAGCTGAGCAGGACGCCGGTGTCTTTGCGCTGGGGGGCCTGGGGTTCGGCGTCGGGGCGGCCCAGGGCGATGAGAGCCATCAGCTCCTGATCCTCCGGAATTTGCAGATACTCCTGCAGCCCCTTCCGGTCAAACACCCCCATGATGACGGTGGACAGGCCCAGGTCGTGGGCGGCCAGACAGAAGGTCTGGGCGGCGATGCCGCAGTCATAGTACTGCCAGCCCTCCCCCCGGTCAGTGGTAAAGGAGCCGTCCCGCTCAAAGCCGGAGCGGCCTTTTATAAAGGTTTGAGCGATGAGAACAGGGCATGAGCTGATAATGAAGGGGTTGTTGGTGCCGGGCGGGCAGAACCGTTCGCTGATGACCCGCCTTGCCTGTTCGTCCTCAATGGCGATGTAGCGGCTGATTTGGGTGTTCTTCCAGCTGGGAGCATAAGCAGCCAGAGAGACAATTTTTTCGATCTCCTCACGGCTGACCTTCTCTCCGGTGAACTTGCGCACACTGCGCCGGGTCAGAATACAGGTCTGGGCATCCATAAAAATTCCTCCTTAATAAACAGGGGCGGCCCCGCGGGGCCGCCCCAATACGATTATTCCCATGTTATCCCAGACCAGGCGGGTTTGTCAAGTGTTTGGAGTTACGGAGCGGCGGAGATGCTGTCCCGGGAAGCGGAATCGACTGTGAAGGCCGGCTGATTCTGCTCCGGAGGGGTTTGGGGGAGATCCTCCGCACCGTAGTGGGCCCCGTCGTACCAGGGCTCATAAGCGATGGGGTCTTTGCCCTCGGGCACATCGGGGACAGTGGCCCCGCCGGGCATGACGTCGTGGCTTACCGGGTCCTCGGTTTTGGCGCTGTTCGTGGGGACGTCCCCGCCTCTGCTGGCCCGCTGGCCAACCTGAACGCAGATGGCGTCGTCGTCGGGGTCCAGCTCCGCCAGGATAGAGAGGATGGGGTCATAGACCTGGGTGAGGGTGAGCTCAATGCGGTTGGCCACCTCGTCAATGCCCCAGCCGGCCATCACGTCGCTGCACTTCATGTCCTTGCGGGGGAGGGCGTTGAGCTCATCCATCAGACTGCTCAGATGGGCCAGGGAGTATTTGCAGGAGGAGAAGCCCACCCGGCCGTTGCCCGTCCAGTCAATCACCTGAAGCTCCAGGCTCTTGTCGGCGGGGTCCTCGCGCTCCACCAGCTGGACGATCAGGGTGCCGGTGTTGTCGATATAGGCCCCGCCGTACCAGTCGGGATACTGTCCGTTGAAATGGTCCATCAGCTTTTCATAGGCGTTCACCGCTTCCCCCTGGGAAGGGGCGTCGCCGGCATAGGTCCCGCCGGGCAGTGCGCCGGAGGGGGCATGATCCCGATTGGGCAGGCCGCCGGTGTTGGGAGCGCCTGTGTCCCCGCCCCCGGTTTCAGTGGTGGTGGTGTTTTCCTGAACATAGCCGCCGGGACCGTCCACCGTCACATAGCTGTGGAGTTCGGTTTTCAGAACGCTGGGACGGTAATTTTGAAGGATGTGCTCCCAGCCTGGGTATCGGGAGACGCCCAACACCCCGACGGCCAGCACCGCGCAGGCGGCGAGAGCCCCGTACTTCTTCCAAAGGCCAGGCCGCTTTTTCGCCGGCTGGGCCAGCTTCTCATTCAATGCGGCCCGAACTTCGGGGGCGGGGGACAGCTGTTCATTCATGGAATCGAATAATTTCTTATTCATCGAAAAATTCTCCTTTCAGCCTTTCTCGGAGCTGCTCCCGCCCCCGGGTTAGCCGCATTCGGACAGCCCCGGGGCGTATCGCCAGCACCTTGGCGATCTCCTGGGTGGACAGCTCCTGAAAATAAAACAGATAGATGGGCAGGCGGTAGTCCTCGGCCAGACTTTGCAGGGCCTCCCACACCCGGTTTTCCTCTGGCTCCCGGAAGAGAACAGGGGTGTTCTCCTGCTCTGACAGGGGGACGGTCTTCTGCCTCCAGCTGGAGGAGGTTACCCGCCGGGACTGATTGATTGTGGTGCGCAGCAGCCAGGCCCTTCGGTGATCTTCATCCTGAAAAATTTTCCCTGATTGGCAATAGGCGATGAATACCTCCTGAAATACATCGTCGGCATCGGCCCGGCTGCCTGTCCGGGCCAGGGCCAGGCCGTATACCATATTCTGATAACGGTCTATAATCAAATCCATCTCACCGCCCGCGCGCAGCGGCAAAGCTTCCATACGCAAGACCTCCTTTCACCCATAACTCAAAGAAGCAGGGGGAATTGTCACAAAAAATTTTCGTTCCCATTCTACCACACTTGTGCTATACTTATCATGTGTTATGATCGGCAAGGGAAAAAACGAAGTTTTTCCAAAGGTTTTTCTTTTGATTCTTTTCTTTTTTCAAAAAGAAAAGAATACTGACAGGGGGGAGTATATGATTATTCTGGGAATCGATCCGGGAGTGGCCACCATCGGCTTTGGGGTTCTCCAGTCGAATCGTCAGAAGAATACCCTCCTGCGCTACGGAGTGATCACCACTCCGCCGGGCATTCCCCTCTCCTGCCGGCTGCTCCAGATTTCCGATGATATGGAGGAGCTGATTCACGCGTTCCACCCGGACGAGATGGCAGTGGAGGAGCTGTTCTTCACCAAAAACATCACAACCGGCATATCCGTGGCCCACGGCCGGGGGGTGATTCTCCTGGCGGCGGAGAAGCTGGGGGTGCCTGTCTTTGAGTACACCCCCATGCAGGTGAAGCAGGCGGTGGCGGGGTACGGCGGGGCGGACAAACGGCAGGTCATGCTGATGACCCAGCGGCTGCTGAATATGCGGGAAATTCCCCGCCCGGACGACGCAGCCGACGCACTGGCCATCGCCATCTGCCACGCCCGGTCGGCCACCAGTCTGCTGAATACTGAGCGGATCTTTGACCCGGAGAGATACGACACGAGATAGAGCCTGCACACGCAGGCCCGGCCTGCGGAAGGACGGGCGGGTGATGTCCGCCCCTACAACAGAAACGAGGAGAGCTGACCATGTTTTATTACCTCAGCGGCACTGTGGCCCATATCGAGCCCTTTCTGGCCGTTATCGACTGCGGCGGAGTGGGCTACGCCTGCCGCACCACCAGCTTCACCCTGTCCGCCCTGAAAAAGGGTGACAAGGGAAAACTCTTTACATACCTGAACGTCCGGGAGGACGCTATGGAGCTCTACGGCTTTGCCACGGCGGAGGAGCTGAGACTGTTCCAGCAGCTCATCTCGGTCTCAGGGGTGGGCCCCAAGGCGGCTCTGTCCATCCTCTCGGCCAGCACCCCGGCCAACCTGGCGCTGTCCATCATCACCGGGGATGAGAAGGCCCTCACCTGTGCCCAGGGCATTGGCAAGAAAATTGCCCAGCGGGTGATTCTGGAGCTGAAGGACAAGCTGGCCAAGGGACAGTCCATCAACGCCGCGGGTGAGAGCTACGGCGGCACGGGGGTTACCGTCATCCCGGAGAACAAGCTGTCTGAGGCCACCGCCGCCCTGGCCGTGCTGGGCTACTCCCAGGGGG
>JAAVYL010000064.1 GCA_022791075.1 Lawsonibacter sp.
CCATGGTCAGAGCGCCGCGGTTGGTGTAGGCCTTGACCACGCCGGTGACAGTCTCGGGGATGTCAGCGGTCTTGACGGTCTTGCCGTTCATCACCACCAGCAGGTAGTCGCCCACGGCCACCTTGGCGTCGGTCAGCTTGGCGTACAGAGAGCTGGTGCTGTCGATGATGGCGCTGCTCTCGTTGTTGCCCTGGTGGTCGCCGGACAGAGCCAGAGTGATGGTCTGCTTCTTGTCGTTGACAGCGGTGACCTTGGCCAGCTGCTGCTCCACCACCACGATGTCGGTGATCTCGCTGCTGTTGTTGGCGTAGACATAGATCTGCACGCCGTCGCCGATGCCGCGGGAAGCGATGTCCTGAGCGGCGGCAGGAATGTTGGCGTAGCCCATGTTCTGAGTGCCGCCGTTGATGTGCAGGGTGGTGTAGCCGTCGCTGGTCTGAGCGCCCACCAGATAACCGTCCAGGTCATTCTTGATGGTGGTCAGAGAGGTGCTGGAGGGAGTGCTGGTCGCGCCGCCGGTGTACTTAAAGTCGCCGTCATAGTTGGCGTCGGTGACCAGCTTGGTGTTGTAGGTGGCCAGAGGGGTGTTGTTCACATCCACAATGGCGTCACGGTCAGCGATGATGACCTGAGAGGAGACCAGGTTGCCGTAGTTGTCCAGGTAACCAGAGGTCTTGTTGACGGAGCCAACGCCCCAGCGGGTCTGAGGACGGCCCAGGCCGTCAGCCTTGGTCTTGTAGACCAGGTCGAAGCGCTGGAAGCCCAGGGTGTCGTCATAGCGGAAGATCACGCCGTTGGCCCAGGCAGCGCCGGTGTTGAAGTAGATGTCGAAGTTGGCATTGTACTCCACGGTGACAGCCTTGGTGATGGTGTTAAACACCATGTTGGCCACGTTGTCGCGGGTCAGGCCCTCATTGGAGGCGGGAGCCTTCATGTCGGCAAACATCTTCAGGTCAGTGGCCTTGGTGATGGCGGCCAGGGAGTCCACGGCCCAATCGCCCTTGAGCTCACCGCCCTTGAAGTAGCCCAGAGCCTTGGTCAGCATCAGAGCGGCCTGAGCAGTGGTGACAGGGTCGCCAGGGCCGAACTGGCCGTTGCCGTAGCCGGAGATGATGCCCAGGCTGGTGGCCAGGTTCACATAGCCGTTGAAGTAGTCGCCAACGGCCACGTCAGTGTACTGGGTGGCGTCGGAGAACTGGCTGACATTCAGCTTGTCGCCGTACAGGATCTTGCAGACGATGATGGCCATCTGGCCGCGGGTGACGACCTGGTTGGGCATGAAGTTCTCGCCATCGCCCACCATGATTTCCAGGTCCTGCAGGATGGTCGCCGCAGTGACATTGGTGATGTCGTCCGCGTCGTTGAAGCTCACCGCGCTGGTTCCCACGATCATCATGCCCAGGAGCATGACGGAGGCGAGAGTCAGGCTGAGAGCCCGCTTCAGGTTTCTCATTCGGATATTCCTCCTTACAAAATTGTTCGGGTCCACTCTCCGTCGGACTGACGGCGGCTGGCTGGTCCCCGGTTCGCTGGCTCCGTGCCAAATTGCTCGGAGATACACAAAGTATCTCCTGCGCATTTGTCCCGTTCCAGCTGTCCGGGTCCTCACCCATCCATCCGGCATTCCTCCGTCGAGCGGCCCTTCTCGGCCATGAGAGGGGCCGTCTTGGGAAAAACGGGGAGGGTTATTTCAAGAAATGGCAGTCCGAAGATTTAACATTTTTGAAATATTTTTCTCTGTTTTCCCCAAACTTTTAGAAGTTTTATTACTTTTCGCCCCTGTTAAGCCCGTGTCACGCCCCTTGCACAGCTGTAAAAACTGCGGGAAAAACAAAAAAAGCGGCGAAAAACGCCGCTTCGGGTGTAAAAAAGTGAAATTGGTAGACATCTGGTAGACTCGCCGTCATTCCGCCGGTTTTCCAATCCCCTGCGCCGCAGCCGTTTGACGCCGCTTTTTGGTAGACATTTGGTAGACCTGGGGGGATTTTGACGGACAAGCATTCAGCAAAATTGTGTTTTATTCTGTGGCTGCACTTACCGGCTTGCCTTTCACGAGAAACTACATTATAATTAGGAGCATATAAAGCTGATTGGGAGGTGGCAAGATGCCAAATCGTCCGACACTGAAGACCATTGGACAGCTGGCGGGACTGTCTCATGTGGCGGTATCCAAGGCCCTGCGGGACGCACCGGATATTTCCGAGGCCACCAAGGAGCGTGTCAAAAAGATTGCTGCAGAACTGGGCTATACCCCCAACATAGCCGCCCGGAACCTTTATCTTCAGCGCACCAGCACCATTGGCATGGTTGTCCCGGCCATTGGGGACAACACTGCTTACGATTTGATTTTCAACGAGGTCAGCGCGGCCGCGGCCGCACTGGAATACTGCGTTATGCTGGGCAGCAGCCACCGCAGCCTTCAGTTGGAGGAACGTCACTGCCGCATGATGGTGGGCAATCAGGTTGGCGCGCTCATTGTAGCCTCCTGTACCAGCGATGTATCCCACATCAAATCGGCCTGCGGCGCTACGCCTGTCATCTTTGTCGGAGGAAAGACCAGCCTTCACGAGACATGTGCCCTTTTGTGCGACTACAGCCGCAGCGGGGAGCTGGCTGTGGAGCACCTGACCGGCCTGGGCCATCGGGACATCGCTTTACTCACCTATGGACCGGAGAACCGAACCATTCTGCAAAAGGAGGAGGGGTTCACCCAGGCGATGAACGCGCGGGGGCTTACGCCCCGCATCCTTCGCATCGGCCACGCGGCCAACACCATGCAGGCCGGAGCGGACGGGGTGAATCTGCTGCTGGAGCGGGGAGAGCTGCCCACAGCTCTGTGGTGTGCCAGTGACTATATGGCGATTGGAGCGATGAACGAGTTAAAGCTCCGCGGACTGTCTGTTCCAGGCGATGTGTCGGTGATGGGACACGACGACCTTTATTTTGGGCTCTATCCGGACATCAGCCTGACCACCCTGCACACCCCCATGAAGGAGATTGGCAAGGCTGCGGTTGCGCTGGCCATTGCTCTGATGGAGCATGATGATCAGGCGCAGCTCCGGCAGAACTTTCAGGCGCAC
Organism: Lawsonibacter sp.; assembly: GCA_022791075.1. Classification (GTDB taxonomy): domain Bacteria; phylum Bacillota; class Clostridia; order Oscillospirales; family Oscillospiraceae; genus Lawsonibacter. The sequence continues at coordinate 3,081 of JAAVYL010000064.1, forward strand.
CTGGTTGTGCGGGGCAGCACTGGGCCGGTATGCTGCCGGGCCTGATCCCCCGAAAGAGAGGAGAGCTGATGGGAGAAACAAAGAAGCGGTCCACCCCCCACGTCCTGCTGATTTTGTCCGCGCTGCTCCTGCTGGCGGCGGCGCTGACCTGGCTGATTCCTGCAGGCAGCTATGAGCGGGTATTCAACGAGGACACAGGGCAGACACTGGTGGTGTCCGGGAGCTTCGCCTATACGGAATCCAACCCAATCACACCCTGGATGCTGCCCCGGCTGATTTTTGACGCCTTTTCCACCGGCTCCGCTCCAAGACTGATCTTTTTCGTCTTTTTTCTCAGCGGCGCCTTTGAAATCATTCTGGAGAGTGGCGCTGTCGCCGCCCTGTGTACTTGGGTTGTGGAGCGGCTCCGCCGCAGGCGGGCCTGGGTTGTCCCTGCCTTTGTGGGGGTCTTTTCGCTGTTCGGCTTTACCATGGGGCTGACCACAGCTTCCATCATTTTTCTGCCGCTGGGCATGTCGGCCGCAAAGTCCCTGGGCTACGACAGCAGGACGGGGATGGCTATGGTGATGCTGGGCACCAATGCGGGGTTTGCCGCGGGAGGGTATAACCCCTTCTCTGTCGGGGTTGCCCAGGTCATTGCAGAGCTGCCCCTGTACTCCGGCATATGGCTGCGCTGGCTGCTGCTGGCCGTGCTGGTTCCTGTCACCAGCGTCTATATCCTCCGCCGGGCTGGAACGCCGGCCCTGTCCGGGGAGGAGGAGCCTGCGGAACACCCCTCCCTTACCCCGCGCCAGGGGCTGGTGCTGGCCCTGCTCTTTGGAACCCTGGCCCTGATTACCTGGGGCGTCGGCGTCCGGAGCTGGGGGGTGGCGGATATTGCCGCCCTGTTTTTGCTGCTTGGAATTCTGTGCGGCATTGCTGCGGGGTTCGGAGGCAGTCAGATATGCACCCTGATGACGGCCGGGTGCAGGAGAATGGTGGGCGGGGCACTGACCATTGGAACCGCCGCCGCCCTGCGTCTGGTTCTGGTCCAGGGCGGCGTTCTGGACAGCGTGGTGTATGGCCTGCTCCGTCTGGTGGAGAACCTGCCCGATTGGAGCCAGCTGCTGGGGATGTTTTACGTCAATGCTCTCCTGGACCCGCTGATCACCTCTGGCTCAGGCCATGCGGCAGTGGCTATGCCCCTCATGGTTCCCCTGGCCGACGCACTGGCTCTCTCCCGGCAGGGGGCGGTGCTGGCCTTTCAGCTGGGGGACGGACTGGTCAACCTGGTTTCCCCCATCTCCAACACCCTTATGAGCTGTCTGGCCCTGTCCGGCCTGAGCTATCAGAACTGGCTGAAATACTTCCTGCCCCTGGTGGGAATCTATCTGGCTGTCGGCACAGGCTTTATGCTCCTGGCCGGAGCTGTGGGATATTGAACGGCTGCGGGAAGGGTACTTTATAAAAAGCAAAAGGCAAGACAGACCGCTGTGGTCTGCCTTGCCTTTTGTGGATGACGTGTGGATGACGTGCGGTTTGTATCTCGCCTCAGTGTGCTGTGTCTACAACCGCAATACTGGAATCTCCCTTCCGCGCCTGTTCCAGCACGGCCTGGGCCAGTATCTGGAAGGAGGCGTGGGAGGACGACGCCCCCGTGATTGCGTCAATACTGCCTTCGCCCTGCTTCTCAAGAAGCTGATTTGCGTAATTGCGGGTATACTCGTTGGGATAGGTCCCGTTAGAGTGAAGCATGTTTTGCATATACGCGTTGTCCCAGCTCTTGATAAAGCCGCTGGCATTTTCTGCGTTATACTCTACTGAGACAATGCTCCCCCCCTTCACCAGGATAGTAATATATTCCTTCCAGCCGTGGCTGAACGCGGATGCCTGGGCGGTATAATATCCGTCCTGAAGCCCTGTCTGGCCTCCGCAGGCTGTTAACAGGGACGCCGTCAGCAGCAGGCTTATAAGCATTGCAAAAATCCGTTTCATCTGCTGCACTTCTCCTTCAAAATAAATTTCTGCACCTGGCTCTGGAGCGCCTCAGCCTCCTTTGCCAGCGAGCCGCTGGACAGCTCCGTCTCCCCTGCATTTTGCAGGTTGCGGTCCGCGATGGCAGAGATGGCGGCAATCCGCTCCTCCATTACGTTCAGAGCCAGCTCCTGGCCCTCCACTGCCGTTGTCAGCTGATCCGAAATTGTGTTGATTTGTGTGGAGACGTCGAAAATTGCGTGGAGAGACCCGGCGGTATCCGCAGTCAGCACTACGCCGGTCTGGATAATTGCCTTGGTGTTATCCACCATTGCGGTTGCGCTCTGGGCAGCTTGGGCGCTTTTTGCCGCCAGCTGTTTCACTTCATCGGCGACAACCGCGAACCCCTTTCCGGCCGCCCCGGCGCGGGCCGCCTCCACTGAGGCGTTGAGGGAGAGAATATTGGTTTGGAAGGCGATATCCTCAATATCCTTTGCGATTTTTGTAATTTGCTGCGCGTTGGCACTGATGTTGTCCATGGCAGAGGACAGGGCCGCCATCTGCTCATTGGCGTTTTGAATCCGCCGGGAGATCTCCTCTGCCTGGGAGCGGGTCTGGCCGCTGCTCTCGGCAACGTCGGCCAGCCGGCTCTTTACGTTGGTCACCTCGCGGACCAGCGATTCCGCGGACTCGTTCTGCTCCAGAGAGGCGTGGTGCAGCTGCGAGGACTGTCCGCTCAGTTGTTCCGCCATGGCGGTGAGCCGGTCTGCGGCGGAGCGGAATCCAAGGAGCGTCTCATTCATGGACTCGGTAATTGTCTGAAGGCTGCCGCGAATCAGAACGAAATCTCCCTTATAGTCCACCTGGGGGCTGGTGCGCAGGTCGCCGTCCGCAACATGGGTCAGCACCTGCTGAATATCAGATATGTACCGGTTTACGCTTGCCAGGGTGTCGTCCAGGGTCTGCGTCATAACCTCCAGTTCATCCCCGGTGCTGACAGGATGTACATCCGTATGCAGGTCGCCGTCGGAAAGGGCTACCATCCGGTCTGTCACCCGCTTTACCGGACGGGAGATGGAGCGGGCAAAGCGCAGAATCAGCAGCATGGAGATGATCAGACCCACCAGGGTGGCCAGGACCGACAGCAGCATGGCCCAGTTAATAAAATGGCTGTAATCCGACTTGGGAATCTGAATCACCAGAGACCACTGCGTTCCCCGAATGGGAGAAAACGCGACCAGCATTTTCTTTCCGCTGATAGGGAACTCTGTGGCTCCCGTCTCTCCGGCAGTCACCCGTTCCACTGCGTTTCTGTTGCCGTCGCTGAGCTGCTCCAGCGAGGTTTGGTTGAGGACCAGGGACTGATCCGGGTGGCCGGTAACAGTCCCCTCCCGGTTGACCATGTAAGCCATGCCGCTCCTGCCCAGATTGATGCTGCTGATCACATCGTTGAGCAGGTCGTATTTATAGACCCCCATCACATAAAGAGCGGTCTCACCGTTCTCCTTCACCGGCATACCCATTGTAATGCCCAGCCTGCCCTGATAGATGGTGGTAGCATCAATGGTCATATTGTCTGTTTCCTTTAGCAGTGCAAAAAAGCCGCTGTCCAGGCTGGCCGGCGCGCCGTCGATTCCCAGCACCAGCTGACCGTCCAAATTATACAGGGCGATTGTGTAAAGCTCATAAATCTCCGCCGCTTCTTCCAGCACCGCTCTGCGGTTCTCCGCAGTCGCCGCGGCATCCGGACGGGGCGTCTGGGCCTCGTCCAGGCCGGGGGTGGTTACCGTATTCATCCGGGAGTCGCCGGCAATGTTCATCATACGGTCGGCCAGCATATGGATATTGGCCTCCACAGTCTTTGCCGACTGACGGGCCATGGGCTGAAGGCTGTCCAGCAATATGTTGTTGGCCAGTGACTGCAAGGAGAAGGCCATAATCACACAGCATACGACCACCAAAATCAGAATGTTGAGGGTGGTATTTCTCAATATCCGCCTGTTCAGGCTCCGTTTCATCTCCCGGCCGGCACGGGAGTCCGCGTGGTTCCCTGTCACGTTTCTGTCGCTCCTTTTTCAGATAATGGCTGCCAACGGGCAGAATAAAAGCCAATCGCTCCATCGGCCGCAGGCTGTATACGGCGCCGAATGGATGGGGTAATAGACTTCGTGATGAGTATAGCACAGATTTCCTGTTAAGGAAAGCATTTTCAGCAAAAATCAGTATGCTGCTTTCAGACGAAAACAGCATACTGATTTTTATTTTTGTTCAGCAAGGCTGCCGGCGAAGCGGACCTGGGTGCAGGCAGGCCTGCTGGTGCGGTTATCCCTTTTTCCCCCGAAGCTTTTTGACCATGGGGCCCAGAACAGGGGAGAGCAGAGAAATCAGAGAAATCAGCAGGAAGACGGCGCAGATGGGGTGGGTGAGGAAGATCATCATGCTGCCGTCGGACATCATCAGAGCTCCGCGGAAGTTGGCCTCCGCCATGCTGCCCAGGATAATGCCGATGACGATGGCGGACATGGAGAACTCCAGCTTGTTCAGGAAGTAGCCCAGGAAGCCGAACCCGACCATGACGAACACATCCGTGATGGAGTTATTGTAAGCATAGGAGCCCACAAAGGTCATGACGAAAATCAGCGGCATGAGGTACTTCTTGGGGACGTTCACCACCTGGACAAAGGCGCGAATCAGGGAGAAGCCAAACAGGCCCATGAAGAAGTTGGCGGCCAGCAGACCCAGGAAGATGGTGTATACCTGGGGGGCCTGGTTCTCGAAGAGCAGGGGGCCGGGCTGCATCCCCTGGACCATCAGCGCGCCCAGCATGATGGCTGTGGCGCCGTCGCCGGGGATGCCCAGGGTGAGCATGGGGATCATGGCGCCGCCGGACACGGAGTTGTTGCCCGCCTCGGGGGCGCAGATGCCCTCGGGCGCGCCGTCGCCGAACTTCTCCTTGTGCCTGGACCAGCGTTTGGCCTGGTCATAGGAGATGAAGGAGGCGATGTCGCCGCCGGTGCCGGGAACGCAGCCGATGAAGGTGCCGATGACGGAGGAGCGCACCACGGTGACGATAACCTCCTTCAGGTCGGCAAAGGTGGGGAATACCCGTTTAATCTTGATGTCGTGCTTGACGTACTCCTCCCCATAGGCCTCCTCAATGGAGGTGAGCACCTGGGAGAAGGCGAACAGGCCAATCAGCACCGGGACAAAGGACAGTCCGCTGAGCAGATAGGTGGTGCCAAAGGTCATGCGAATTTTGCCGCTCATAGCGTCAACGCCGATGGTGGCAATGATCAGACCGATCAGACCGCCCATCAGGCCCTTGAGCACAGAGCCGGAGGAGACCGAGGTGATAATGGAGATGCCGAACATAGCCAGCGCAAAGTACTCCGGCTTGGAGAATTGAAGGGCCACAGAGGCCAGAAGCGGGGAGAAAATCATCAGACAGATGGCGGAAAAGATCCCGCCGAAGGTGGAGGCGAAGGTGGACAGGCCCAGCGCCCGTCCCGGTTGGGCGTATTTCGTGGCCATAGGGTAGCCGTCGATGGTGGTGGCGGCGGAGGCGGGGGTGCCGGGGGTTTTCAGCAGGATGGCGGAGATGGAGCCGCCATAGATTGCGCCGCAGTACACGCCCAGCAGCATCAGAATGCCGCCGATGCCCTGGAAGGAGAAGGTCAGCGGGAAGAGCAGGGCAATCCCCATATTCACCGACAGACCGGGCAGGGCCCCCACCACGATGCCGACCGCTACGCCAAAAATCAGGCCAACCAGGTTAACGGGGGTTAAAACATTGCCAAAGGCCGCGATAATCGCGTCAATATTCATTACTTCTGCCCCTCCTCTCTCAACGCATCCAGATGGGCTCGGGGAACGGGGTGTGCAGAACCCGCATAAAAATCACATACAGCGCCAGAATAAAAACCACGTCAATGATAAAAACCATCTTCCCCCGGGCACCCATCATATACATGGCCACAGGGATGAAGAGAAACGCGGCGGCCAGCAGGCCTAGGACATACATCACAACGCAGAAAGCAACCGTCAGCCCCATGAACCTGTATACCATCAGGTTGCCGGGCAGGGTCAGGGCAAAAGTTTTGCTCTCCTCACGCTCCTTGTGACGGATATTGAAATAGAGCAGAATCACGGCGGTGAGAATCAGACAGCCGCCCAGCAGCATGGGCCAGAAGCCCGGGCCGGGGTCTCCCTCGCCCAGAGTAATGGGGAACTTTGCGCTCAGCGCAATAACGCCGGCGCCAATCGCCGCCACAACGGCCACGATGATATAGTTCCATTTTTTCATATTAGACATAGCAACACCCTATCTTTCCTCTCTGTAAGGAATGTGGGAGCGATAGCAGAACCTATCGCTCCCACGTACTGGTTGAATATGGCTGAGGCCGCGGGCCCCGGGCGGGGCTGGAACGGCCTGCGCGGGAGAGATCTGCTTACAGGTCCAGCTCAGCCAGGACTGTGCCGAACATCTCGTGGTCAGCCTTCATCATCTCATAGCAGTCATCGCCAATGATGGAGACCGGGTCGATGCCCTGAGCCAGCAGGTACTCCTGATACTCCTTGTCGGCGCAGGTCTCCTCAGCGGCCTTGCGCAGAACCTCCAGCACCTCGGCGGGGGTGTCCTTGGGGGCGACCACGCAGGCCCAGGAGCGGATCACCATGTCATAGCCCAGCTCCTTGAAGGTGGGCACGTCGGGGAACATGACGGAGCGCTCGTCGGCCATGAGGGCCAGAATCTTCAGGGTGCCGGACTGGACCTGGCTGACAAAGCTGGAGGGGTCGGCCAGGGTACCGTCGATGTGACCGCCGGTGAGGGCGGCGGCGATATCAGCAGTGCCGTTGGGATAGGGGATGTGCTTGACGGAGATGTCGAACTCCTTCTCCATCTGCACAGTGGCCACGTGCCAGATAGCGCCCATGCCGGAGTTGCCCATCTGCACGGTGCCGGGGTTCTCCTTGCAGTAGCTGACAAACTCGTCCAGGCTGTTGTAGGGGGCGTCGCCGGCCACGATCAGAGCGGCGGGAGCGGCGATCTGAGCGCAGATGGGGGCGTAGTTCTCATAGGTCACGTCGCACTTGTCCTGGTGGGGGAACATGGCCAGCTCAATGGTGACAGCGCCCAGGGTGTAGCCGTCGGCCTTGGCATTGGCGGTCTCCACCATGCCGGTCACGCCGCCGCCGTCAGGCTTGTTGGTGGGAACGAAGTTGGAGCCCTCCAGATGATTCTGCATATACTGGACGAGGCCGCGGGTGGACACATCGGTGCCGCCGCCGGGGTTCTTGGGGATGATGACGGTGATGTCCTTGCTGGGGTACTTCTTGTCTCCGCCGCCGCCGCTGGAGCAGGCGGTGAGCATTCCGGCCATCATGGCAGCGGACAGCAGCAAGGCAGTGATCTTTTTGAGTTTCATGTTTTTGTCCTCCTCTTTAAATTATGAAAGGTATTCTTTACACATACGTCCGGTGATCCGGCGGAGCATCTCCACCTCGGTCCGGAACGTATTTGTCAGATCATTATCACTCTTGGACCGGCTCTGGGTAGTGATGGGCAGGCCCTCAAGTGAGAGGTGATACTTTGCGTTGACCGGGTACAGCTGCCGCTCGATGAGAGAACAGACGGTCAGCTCGTCAGACAGCTTCTCGGCTCTGGGGTCCTCTGTGTTGGCGCACAGCCAGGCATAGAGCGGGCACTGCATATTGGCCATGACGCCGCTGTATCCGGCGGCGCCGGCCCGCAGAGAGGCCAGCAGAGTGCTGGTATTGGCGTTGTACAGCTTCAGGTTGGTGCCCTTGCACACCGCCAGCTTGGCTTTAATCTGGTCAATGTCGCAGCAGGTGTCCTTCAGGAAGAAGAACCGGCCATTCTCCGCGCACCAGCGGGTCATCTCGGGGGAGAGCACCCGCTTATAGGGGTAGGGGCACTCGTAGAAGCCCAGAGGGACCTCCCGGGGCAGCCGGTCGATGACGGTCTGCAGATTGGCCAGCCAGACTTCGTCGCTCTCGTCCTCCCCGGCCAGGCGGTTGGTAATCAGGATTACCGCGTCCACGCCGGTTTTGGCCATCTCATTGAGCTCGAGAATCTGGTCCTCCAAGCTGTCAGAGATGTGGCCGGAGGCAATCACAGGCACCCGGCCGGCGGCCTTTTCCTTGACGAATTTTGCCACGGACGTCCGTTCCTCCAGGCTGAGGAAGAACATCTCGCTGGATTGGCACACTGCGAACAGGCCGGAAACGCCGTTGGCGATATACCACTCGACCAGCGATTCCAGGGCGGGATAGTCCACTGCCCCGTCCCGGAAGGGGGTGAGCATCGTCGGCCATTCGCCGCCTGGGAACTGGTTTTTCATCATTGCATCCTCTCCTTTAGCCTTCATTTTCTATCCAGAGCTGCCAATAGGCAATGTTCTGTCGTTTCCAGGTATAGGTCACATGGACCGTATTCTCCTGGGCCACCACGGCGGGGTAGGCGAACTCCCCCATACCGCTGTCCAGGTCCAGCAGCTTCTGCCAATTCTCCCCGTTGTCAGTGGAGTACAGCAGGCGCATGGGGCTGCGCGCCCCCCAGTTTGCAGACACCGGGTTGCAGGCCAGCACCAGCGTGCCGTCCGCAAGGCGGTCCAGGTCAATGCCGCTGTTGTTGTTGGGGAGGGCTGTGGGGTAGGGATCGCACCAGGTCTCCCCGCCGTCAGCGGAGTTGCTGCGGTAGATAAAGCCCTCTGTGGAGCGCAGCAGCATGTGGACCCGGTCGGGCTCCGACTCCCACAGAGTGGGCTGGATGACGCCCCGGCCATAGAAGGACTGCTGAGACACCGCCACGTCGCTGGACTCCACAGACCGCTTCCCAGTGGGGACCAGGCCGGGAATAGCGATGGGGTTGGAGCGGGTCCAGGTGAGGCCGCCGTCGTCAGACCGGTCGGCATAGCCCGTCCATGTACCCCGCTCTGTGGAGCAGGGCGCCAGATACCGGCCGCTGAACAGGCGGATTACCTTGCTCCGCACCGGCCCCCGGCCTCCGGAATTGTCTCCGGGCACCAGCTCCTGGGGCAGACTCCAAGTCCTGCCACCATCCCGGGAATGGCAAACCATCGTCTTCCAGTCTGCAATTACCCCGCCCACCTTATAGTAAAGGCGCACATCTCCGCCGGGTAGCAACTGGAGCACCGGATTCCAGTGGGCCTGCTCCAGGTGGGCGATAGCGAATGGATCGGTCCAGCGGCCGTTCTCCCTGCGGGAGACCCACACGGCCACGTCGTTCTCCCCCTCGTAGGACCCGCCGAACCATGCGCTGAGCACAGTGCCGCCGGGCAGAGGGAGCACCGTGCTGGCGTGGCACATGGCTGTGGGCAGCTCCCGGCAGATCAGTTCCCGGTAAACTACATCATACTTCAAGCTGAACACCTCAATTCCTTATATCATTGCCATCTGATCCACATTCCATTCTCACCGGTAGATGCGCTCCCGCATTTTCAGCGCGGCGCTCTGCAAAATTCCGGCGCACTCAATCAGCTTTTCATCCGTCATGGTGATGGACGGCCCGGAGACGCTCATCCCCGCAATCAGCCTGCCGGCGGAGTTATATACCGGCACTCCGGCGCACCGGACGTTGGGGTCACGCTCGCTGCTGTCAATGGCGTACCCCCGGGTGCGGGTGCGGCGCAGCTCCTCAAAAATGGCCTCCAGGTCGGTGATGGTATTGGGCTGGTAGCGCCGGCGCTCCTCCGGAATGTGCTCCCGCCACTCCCCCTCCGGCATGTGGGCCAGAATGGCTTTTCCGATGCCCGTGCAGTACATGGGGGATATTTCCCCCAAAATGTCCCGATAAGGCAGCGCCTGCATCTTGGAGAGCGGGTGGGCCACATAGAGGTAGAGTACATTGGTGCCGTAGGGCAGGCCAAAGTAGACAATTTCACCGGTCCTGTTGGCAGTATCCAGCAGAATGTCGTAGATGGCCTTGGGATAGCCCAGATTCTGGTTGATGATAAAGGCGTACTCTAAAATCTTGAGCCCCAGGGTGTACCGCCCGTCAGGCAGGCGCTCCAGATATCCCTCGCTGTGGAAGGTGGCCAGAATATTATGGATGTTGGACTTGGTCACTCCAATCCGTTCCGCCAGCTCTGTGACGCCCAGCACCGGCTCCTGAATGGTAAAGCAGGAGAGAATTTTCAGGGCTTTTGCCAGGGACTTCACCTTGGGCGCCTGTTGATCGGGCACCGGACTTCACCTCCATGTTCTCCGCTTGGACGGCCGTCCGTTCCGCCGGGAAGCCGGAGAAACATGCAGCACCGTTCTGCCTCAGGAAACAGGTCTCTTTTGTTGTGATTATTATATAAAAAAGGGAAAAGTAATGCAATAGTTCTTGAAATTTTCAGCATTTTATTCGTTTGACCTCCGGAAAATCCACCTTTTGTAGGGGGGCGTTCTTTATTTGCGAACAGCACACCCCCTATTTTTTTATGCTCCGCATTCTGCGCCTCTTTTCATCGTGAAATCTCCTTGTCATCCGCCCCGGTTCAGAGGTATACTGAATGTGCAGACGGGCTGAGCCCGGATTTTCGCAACAGGAGGAACGCATATGATCTACGACACATTAAAGCACCTTGAAGCCTACAGAGGCATCCACCCCGGGGTGATGCGGGGATTGGAGCTGCTGCGGGACACAGACTTCTCCAAAATGGAGGACGGCCGCTATGAGATAGACGGTGACAACCTGTTTATCCTTCTCCAGAGCTACGAGACCAAGCTGGAAAACGACACTCCAGAGGCCCACAGGAAATATATTGATATCCAGTTCCTCCTCTCCGGCGCGGAGCTGATGGGGGTGGGGCCTCTGGAGGAGATGCAGGAGGTGGAGGCCCGCCCCGAGGGGGATATCTGGTTCTATCACGGCCCGCTGGACCGGATCATTCTCTCGGGAGACCGGTTTACCGTCCTCTGGCCCGGCGACGCCCACGCCCCCTGCATCGCCGTGGACGGCAAGCCCGTCCCCTGCCGCAAGTGCGTGGTCAAGGTTAAGGTATAACCGGGGTGCCAATGGAGAGCTGAAAGCAGGAGCCTGGCGCGGTGCGTCAGGCTCCTGCTCTATTTATGGTAGGACGACCCCTCGTCGATTTTAAAGGCCCGGTATATCTGCTCCAAAAGCATGACGCGGGCCAGATGGTGGGGAAAGGTCATGGGGGACATGGACAGCTGGGTGTTGGCCTCCGCCTTGATGGAGGGATGGAGGCCGTAGCTGCCGCCGATGAGGAAGACCATGTGCTTCTCCCTGCTGACCCCGGGGACGGGAAACATCTGGTGCAGCTCCTCGCTGGAGCGCAGCCGCCCCTCGATGCACAGAGCCGTCACCCGGGAGCCGGGGGGGATTTTGGCCCGGATGGCCTCCCCCTCCTTGGCCAGAGCGTTGGTGATCTCCCCCAGGGTGGGATTTTTGGACAGCTTGGCCTCGGGGAGCTCCGTCACGGTCAGCCTGCAGTAGGAGGACAGCCGCTTGATATACTCGGAGCAGGCGTCCCTGTAAAACTTCTCCTTCAGCTTGCCCACGCAGATCAGGTGGATGCTCAGCACACCGATACCCCCTTTGGGCTCCAGGTGGGACCGGGGAGCTCCGCAGGGGCCACCCACAGAGAGATATCCCGCTCCGGGTCGCAGCCCATGGCCAGCAGCCGGCGCGCCGCCGTATCATAGGCCCGGACGGGGGTGTTGTTGGTCTGGGACAGGTGGGCCAGGATGACGGCTTTCGTCCCGGACTCCACTGCGAAGGCGGCCAGCTCCGCCCCCGCCTCGTTGGACAGGTGGCCGTAGTCCCCCAGGATGCGCTGCTTTAAGTAGTAGGGATAAGGCCCGGACCTGACCCAGTCCACATCGTGATTGGTCTCACACACCAGCAGGTCACAGCCCGCTGCCGCCCGGCGGACCGGCTCGGTGACGTGGCCCAGGTCGGTGCACAGCACCACGCGGCCCCCCTCCCCGGCGATGGACCAGCCCACGCTGCCCGCCGCATCGTGAGGGGTGGGAAAGGACTCCGCCCACAGCGAGCCAATCTGCACCCCGGTCCCCGCCTCATGGGGCTGGAACAGCGCCTTCACCTCGTCGCACCGGTTCCGCTTGTACCACTCCCACAGGGTGGGACGGGTGGCGTAGATGGGAGCCCCCGCCTTTTTGGTCAGCACCCGCAGCCCGGACACGTGGTCGCTGTGCTCGTGGGTGAGCAGAATTGCGGACAACTGGTGGGGCTTGATCCCCAGCTCCGCCAGTCCGCCAGTAATTCGTTTGGCGGAGATGCCGGCGTCCAGCAGGATGTGGGTGTCTCCGCAGGACACCAGAGCGGCGTTGCCCAGGGAGCCGCTGGCAAGGGTGGTAAAGGTCAGCAAATTATCCCCTCTTCTGTAAGAACAGGCGGCCCGACAGGGCCGCCCGCTGTCTGTGTTAAGTTACCCCACCTGGGCCTGGTTATCCTCATCCGGAACGGAAACCACCTGGATGTCGGCCCCCAAATCGGCCAGCTTTTCCACAATGGTCTCATAGCCCCGCTCGATATGGTAGATACCGTCGATCTCGGTGACCCCCTGGGCGGCCAGGCCGGCAATAATCATGGCGGCTCCGGCCCGCAGGTCGCAGGCGTGGACAGGAGCTCCGGTCAGGTGGTCCACACCCTCGACAACGGCCACCTTGCCGTCCACCTGAATGTGGGCCCCCATGCGGCGGAACTCGTCCACATAGCGGTAACGGTTGTCCCACACCCCCTCGGTGAGGACGCTTGTCCCCTGGGCGGTGCAGAGCACAGCGGCAATCTGGGGCTGCATGTCGGTTGGGAAGCCGGGGTAGGGCATGGTTTTCACATTCACCCGGCCCAGCGCCCCCGTCCGGCGCAGGAGGATGGCGTCGTCCCGCTCCTCCACATCCACACCCATCTCCACCAGCTTGGCGGTGATGCAGTCCAGATGCTTGGGGATGACGTTTTTCACCAAAACCTCCCCCCCGGCGGCGGCCACGGCGGCCATATAGGTCCCCGCCTCAATCTGGTCTGGGATGATGGAATAGGAGCCCCCCTTCAGCCGTCCCACGCCCCGGATTTTGATGACGTCGGTCCCGGCGCCCCGGATGTCGGCCCCCATGGAGTTGAGGAAGTTGGCCAGGTCCACAATATGGGGCTCCTTGGCGGCGTTTTCTATCACGGTCTGACCCTCGGCCAGGGTGGCGGCCAGCATAATATTCATGGTTGCGCCCACAGACACGATGTCCAGATAGACCTGTCCCCCGGACAGGCGGGCTCCGCTGGGCACCCGGGCATAAATCAGGCCGTTGCGCACCTCCACCTCGGCCCCCATGGACACAAAGCCCTTGATGTGCTGGTCCACAGGCCGTCCGCCCAGGTCGCAGCCGCCGGGCAGGGGCACCTCCGCCCAGCCGAACCGGCTGAGCAGAGCGCCCACCAAATAGTAGCTGGCACGGATTTTCCGGGCCAGCTCATAGGGTACCTGGCGGTTGCGGATGTGGGAGCAGTCCACCTCCACAGTGGTGCGGTTGATCACCCGCACATCCGCGCCAAGCTCTCTCAAAATTTGCAGAATCAGTGTTACATCGCTGATTTGTGGTACGTTTTCAATGCGGCAGGCACCGTCCACCAGCAGGGCGGCAGGGATAATCGCAACAGCGGCATTTTTCGCGCCGCTGATCTGAACAGTTCCGTGGAGAGAATTCCCTCCGTGTATCAGATATTTCGTCAAACGACTGCACCCTCTCTTCCAAAGCTTGGGTCTTATCCAGATATGGCACAGGCCATATGTAAAATCAAGTTCCGCCCTCGCCTGCGCCGGACCTCCGCTCTGGAGCGGGCTGAAAGCCGGCTTTCTGCCGGCAGGGCACGGCAAACCGCATATATTATAGCACTATTATATCCGGCTGGCAACAAAAATTGCGGGGCTGTGAACAAATTGTTAAAAAAGACGGACAGCGGGAGAAAAAAGGCCTCCGCGCTGTCCGATGGGGAAAAATTTTTTGTAAAAAGCTGTCAGTTATTTTTGCCGGCTCCGGCTCTGAAACTGCTCTCTGACCCGGGGGAGGAGCTGCTCCAGCCGCACCCGCTCCTGCCGCTCCAGCAGCTGCCCGATCAGCTGGTTGGACACCAGAAAGCCCCGGGGGGTGAGGCGCCAGCGGCCCTGACCGGTTTTCTCCGCCCAGCCCTCCCGGGCGAACCGCTCCAGCTGCTCCTCCAGAGGGGCGAAGTCCCCGAAATAGGTCCCCCGATACTCCCACTCCTCAATGCCCCGGGCGGTGCGGAGCCCCAGCATCAGATATTCGCTGCCCCGCTCCTCCCGGGTGATCTGGTCCTCGCTGTCCAGCAGGCATCCCCCCTCCAGCACGCCCTTGATATAGCCCTCCAGGTCCCGAATCCAGGAATAGCGCCGGCCCCCGAGGTCGGAGTGGGCCCCCGGTCCGAAGCCCAGATAGGGCCGCAGAAGCCAGTAGCGCAGGTTGTGCCGGGACTCGTAGCCCGGCTTTGCAAAGTTGGAAATCTCATACTGCCCATAGCCCGCCCGGGCCAGCCGCTCCACGGTCCACAGATAGCAGTCGGCCTGCACCTCGTCGTCGGGCAGGGGCTCGCCCGCCGCCGCCCGGGCGGCCAGAGGGGTGCCCTCCTCCACCTTCAGGCCATAGCAGGACAGGTGCTCCGGCGACAGGGACAGGGCGTGCTCCACAGTGGCCTTCCAGCTGTCCAGGGTCTGCCCGGGCAGGCCGTAGATCAAATCCAGCGAGAGGTTCGCCAGCTTGGCCCGCCGGGCCGCCTCCACGGCGCTGTCCCCCTGCTCCACGGTGTGGGGGCGGTGAACTCTGTCCAGCTCCGGCTGGCAGGCCGACTGGTATCCGAAGGACACCCGGTTGAAGCCCGCCCGGCGCAGGGCGCGCAGCGATTTGAAGTCCGCGCTGTCCGGGTTGGCCTCAAAGGTGATCTCCGCCCCCTTTTCCAGCCTGTAGCTCCGCTTGATTGCGCCCAGCAGCTCCCGCAGCCGCTTTTCACCATAAAAGCTGGGGGTGCCGCCGCCAAAATAGACTGTGTCCACGGTGGCGCCGGGGAGCATGGACGCCGTCTCCTTCAAATGGGCCAGCAGCGCCCTCTGGTAATTGTCCATCCGGTCCTCCTGCCCCGCCAGGGAGTAGAAGTCGCAGTAGTCGCACTTGCTCCGGCAGAAGGGGATGTGGACATAAATGCCCAGCCGCTCCCCCGCCTTACCCTGTTTTCCTCTCATTGGTTCCCACTTCCTTTTCCCCCATTATATCAAAAAATTCCCAGCCTGAACAGAAAATCTTTTGTCGAAGCCTGGAACAGCTTTTCACCCGCCTCCGCCCCCCTTTTGGGCATGGTTTCCCCCAATTTCCATAAGTTGTATGCAAACGTGCAACTTTTGCCCTCTGCCCGCCCATGTCAGGGGACATCCCCCAATACAAAAGGAGGAATCATCATGAATCACACACCCAATTACAGCCTCAGCCAGTGGGAGGCGGAGGACAAGGTGCTCCGCACCGACTTCAACGCCGACAACGCCAAAATCGACGCGGCGATCAAGGCTGTGGACCAAAAAGCAGACGGGAAAGCTGACAAAACCGCTCTGTCCGCCCTGTCCGGGCGGGTGGACCAGGGACTGCGGATGGCCGTGGGCAGCTATGTGGGCACGGGGGAGTGCACCCTTTCCCTGAACTTCTCCCAATCCCTGGGCAGGCCGCCAAAGGTCCTGGTGATCCACAAGGGCAGCGGCAACTCCACCTATGTCTGGGAGAACTACGGCTCCACCATCGTCACCTTTAATGGCAATTTCCCCTACCAGGTCCACAACGAGGAGGGCGACCGCTACAGCTATTTCGCCTTTGGTTGACAAGGAAGACCCGCCCCTCTCGGGGCGGGTCTTTTTAAGTTTTGTGGGAAAAGATCTGCTGTTTAGGGAGTAGGCTCAGCACCAATGCTGAACACAATCTTCACTGTATCAGCGGGGATAGTGTAGGCTGCGTCAGTCACATCCGCACCGGCGAGTGCACCAGTGAGCGCCTTGACTGCCTTGGCAGCGTCATTGATTGTGGCCAGAACAAACTGACCGCCAGTCGCATTAGCCGCCGCGACAGAGAGCTTCAGAGTTGTCTCGGTCGCTACGACAAACTTGTTGGTGGTTCCGTCGACAGTAACATTACCAACCTTGATGGTAACATTAGTGCCAGAAACCTCAATCACGGGGGTCAGAACGATGTTGCCGCCGTTGGCATCGCTACCATTAACAGTGTACTTAAATTTGTTGTCAGTGTCTTTAGTGGTAGTCACAATGTCGCCATCGCCAGCCACCTTAGCGTCAGCAGCCAGATTCTTGGCGTACTTCTGGCCTTCGACCACCTCGATCTTTTCGCCAGCAGCGTAGAACTTCTCCTCGCCGGCGCCGATCTTTACGCCGTACACAGCAACCTCACCCAGGGTGACATCCTTACTCACGGTGATAGTGGCGGTGTTCTTGGCGCTGGCACTCAGTACCTTGCCGTCCATAGTACCGGTCAGCTTCTTGATCTCAGCACTCGGACCTGTGCCAGTAGTCTCGGTCAGTTGGCTGTAGCCGGAGGTCAGCTTACCAGTGACAGTGACGGCGGTGCCGTCCTGGACGTACTTGCCAGAGGTAATTGCAGTCTTTGCCTCACCATAGGTGAGCTCGACCTGGTTGGTATCAACGGTCAGAGTATGCGCCTTAACCAACTCCAGGTCAGCGGTGAGATTCAGGCTGGCGAAGCCCTTAGAGGCGACGGTGTACTTGGTGGTATTTTCAACCACATCAGTCTTCGGCAGGTAGACATCGCCGTCGACCAGGCTGTTGTTTGTCACAGTAGTGGCAGTGCCCTTCTTGGCATAGCCGATGGTGGTATCGCCAATCTTGACGGCAACGTACTCGACAGTAACGTATCCAATGTCAGTGCCATCCTCGAAGATGATCTTCTTGGTGAGGTTGTTCACGGACTTGACCTCCTGCCCGGCCAGGCCAGCGGCCACCTCAGAGATCTTGTCGTTGCCGGGCTCGGTCTTGTACCAGGGGATCTCCAGCTTGCCAGTAGAACCATTCACAGAAGCGCCGGGCAGCGTGCCAGCGGCGGGTCCTTCGGGCTCAGGGGTGGTAGTGCTGCTGGAGCCCTCGCCGCCCTCATTCTCGATGACGCACACGCCGGTCAGGGTGCCGTCGTCACGGACGAAGAGAACGCCGTCGTTGCTGTCGTCCTTGATGGAGCCGATGGTGGAGATGGAGAAGTCGCCGCTCTTGACGTTGTAGCGGACCACAGTCACATCGGAGGTCCAGGCGTAGGAACCATTGCCCAGACCAACGACCTCCTGCTTGGCGGCCTTGGTGCCAGTGCCGTTGGCCACGCCGTCGCTGTCGGCGGCAGTGTCGGTATCAAAGAACTTTACGCCGGTGACCAGGCCGTCGTTGTTATAGGTCAGGCTCTTGGCGGCCACGATCCACAGGGTGTCGGCCTTGACTTCCACCTTGGTGGTGCTGGCGGGGATACCCTTGGTCGCGTGAGTGATATTCTTGACCAGCATGTCAGCAGCCTCGCTGTCGGCCTTGACCATCAGGGTCTCGGTCTTGCCGTCCACAACGGCGTTGATCTCGTAGTAGCTGCTGTCACCGGACGCCTTGACGTACTTGGCGTCAGCGGCGGCGCGGATGTAAATCACACTGCCGATGCCGGACACGTCGGCTTCCTCAACATAGACCACCTTGGCCACGCCCTTGTCGGTGGCGGCCACGTCGATCTTTGTGTTGCCGTTTGTCTTGGCGGTGATGTCAGGGATGTTCTTCACGCCGGTGAAGACGGTGAAGCTGTACTTATCGGGGTCGGTGTCAGTATCGGCCACGATGAAGATGGTGTTGCTGTTGGCAGTGAAGCTGCCCTTGCTGGTGTTGATGACAGCCCGGCCATTCTTGAAGATCTGGGTGTTTCCGGCAACGAACGTCAGACCAGTGGAGCCCTCACCGCTGGCGGTGCCGTCAGTGGTCTTTTCGTTGTCGTAGTCCTTCTGAGACAGGGTGTAAACGTTGTTCTTGTTGGAGGAGTAGGACACGATCATGTTCTTGACCGCGTCGACATACTCGTCCCCAGTCTTGCTGAGCAGGTCAGCCGGGTCGTTGTCGGTTTCCACCTTGATCATGGTGCCGTCGGTGAGGACCAGGCGGACGTTGACGGTGTCGTTGCCGCCGTAGGTGTCCTTGTTGGCCTTGGCGGTGAGCAGATAGGCGTAGTCATAGGTGGCGGCAGCCTCGTCGATGTAGACCACATAGTCGAAGCCGTCAGTGTAAGCGACCACGTTGTTGTCCACGTTCTCAGTGAGCAGGCGGTCCTTGGTCATGTTCCGGTTGTAGTTATAGGTGGTGCTGTCGATGTTGAAGTTGTCGCCGTCGTTGTCGCCGGTGTTGGCGCGCACGCGGGTGACCTCGCCCTCCACCTTCTCGGCGGCGGCCACGGTCTGGATCTTCTTGTCGGCGTAGGTGTAGATAACCACGTCGTCCTCCGCATAGCCAGTGGCGGCGAACTCGTCGGTACTCTTGGCGGGGCCGGCCACCAGGTCAGACAGTCTGATCATGCCCTCGCTGACCTTGTAGACCTCAGCGGCGTACTGGTCGATGACGACCACGTCCACACGGCGGTCAGCGCCGTCCACATAGACCTCGGTGATGACACCGTTGCCGGTGAGGGCGTCCACAGCGTTGCCGTTGGTGGTGACCTTGGCGCCGCCGGCCTCTTTGTAGAAGTCGTTGTTGTCGTCGGCCTTGTTGGAGTTCAGCATGGCGGCGGTGTAGTTGACAGAGGTGCCGTTGATGCTGACGTTCCAGTTCTCATAGCCGTCCACAGCGGTCTTGCCGATGGTGTTGTACAGGGTCTTGGAGGTGACCTTGGAGGAGAAGGTGGCGATGGGCTCGTTGTTGAAGGAGCCGATGATGCCGCCCTTCTCATAGGACCACTCGTCAGCAGGACGGTTGAAGTCGTCGGTGTCGTTGAAGTTGCTGATGTGCAGGCCATAGATGGTGTAGCCCAGGGTGTGGGCGTACTCGGCGTCGCCGCGCTTGCCGAACTCATAGGCGTCGATGTACTCCACACCGGTGCTGACGGAGCCGCCCACAGTGTAGTACTCGTTCAGGATGGAGTTGAAGCGCACAGGGGTGGCGCGGGTCAGAGTGTTGAAGCTCATCACGGCCACGTTGTCACGGGTCAGACCCTCATTGGCGGCGGGAGCCTTGATGCCCTCGAACATGGTCAGCCGGGTGGCCTGGGTGATGGCCGCCAGAGCGTCCTGGCTCCAGTCGCCGGTAATCTCATTGTTCTGATAGTAACCAAGAGCCTTGGTCAGCATCAGAGCGGCCTGGGCAGTGGTGACAGGATCACCAGGGCCGAACTGGCCGTTGCCGTAGCCGGAGATGATGCCCAGGCTGGTGGCCAGGTTCACGTAGCCGTTGAAGTAGTCGCCGACTCTCACGTCGGTGTACTGGGTGCTGCCCTCGAACTGGCTGACATTCAGCTTGTCGCCGTACAGCAGCTTGCAGACGATGATGGCCATCTGGCCGCGGGTCACGATCTGGTCGGGCATGAAGTTTTCACCGTCGCCCACCATGACGCCGATCTCCTGCAGAATCGTGGCCGCAGTCACGTTGGAGATCTCGTCCGCGTCGTTGAAGCTCGCCGCGCTGGTTCCCACGATCATCATGCCGAGCAGCATGACGGAGGCGAGAGTCAGGCTGAGAGCCCGCTTCAGGTTTCTCATTCGGATATTCCTCCTTACAAAATTTTTCGGCCATGAGAGG
>JAAVYL010000065.1 GCA_022791075.1 Lawsonibacter sp.
CGTTGATCTCCTTGGTGTAGTTGCTGTGGTTGTGGCCCGAAAAAGCGAGCACCACTTTTTTGAACCCGGCATTGCGGTTAGCTTCCTCAAGGATGGCACCTGACGGGTGGGGGTGGCAAAGTGCTGGTTGCCCCAGCCCCCCCGGCCTCCCCGGCATAAAATGAAGCGGTCCGTCCGGGACATGTCCTGAATAATCTCCCGGGTCTCCGCGTCGCGGATGACGGTGCCCCGGGGAACCCGGATAATCAGATCCTCTCCATCCCTCCCGGTGCACCGTTTGCCTGCGCCGTCTGCCCCGTTTCCGGCGGTATACTTGCGTTTGTAGCGAAAATCCATCAGGGTGGACATGTGGTCGTTGACCTCCACCACAATATTTCCCCCCCGGCCGCCATCGCCCCCGTCCGGACCGCCGTTGGCCACATACTTCTCCCGGTGAAAGGACACCACACCGTTGCCCCCGTTCCCGGAACGGACGGTGATTTTTGCCGTATCTACAAAGGGTGCTGCCATGCCTGGCACCTCCTTTCTTCTTCGCTCCTTTTCTTTAAAAAGGAAAGGAGGTGAGAAACCTTAATATTAAAGAAGATAGTTGTTTTCCTTATTCGCGGGCTGGAACGAAATCAGCTTATAGGTAGCGAAGCCCTCCACTATGAGAGGCTCCTGCTTGCACATCTCCTCCGCGGCCTCATAGCTCTCCGCCCGAAGGATATACATCCCGGACACGCCAGGGAAGCCCTTGAGTATCCCCGCCATCTCAATATTCCCCTGCTCGTCCAGCCGCTTCAGGTTGGCCACGTGCCGCTCCACCCCGGCCTTGGTCAACTTGTTATAGAGCTCGGTCTTTTCAATCAGCATCACATACAGCCATTTTTCCATAAGTCAATCCTCCTCTAAATATGATTCCATAATTTTTAGAAAAAAGCCGCAAACGGCTCTCGTTTGCGGCTTCTATCATTTACTCCGCGGCAGCCTCTTCTACAATGGAGACCTGCTTGCGGTCCTTGCCCAGGCGCTCGAACTTCACGCGGCCGGTCTTCATGGCGAACAGGGTGTCGTCGCTGCCCTTGCCCACGTTGACGCCGGGGTGAATGTGTGTGCCCCGCTGACGGACCAGAATGTTGCCGGCCAGCACGAACTGACCGTCGCCCCGCTTCACGCCCAGCCGCTTGGCCTTGGAATCACGGCCGTTGCGGGTGGAGCCTACGCCCTTTTTATGGGCGAAAAACTGTAAACCGATATTCAGCATCTCTTACACCTCCAAGACGGAAATATTTTCAGGGTACTCCTCGGCCAGCTGGACACAGTGGACCATGAGGGCGGCCAGCAAAGCCTGGCAGGTGCTCTCATTGGTCTGTCCCAGAGTTCCGGGGAGCTTGAGTGAGAGGAAAGCGTCCTTGTCCCGCACCTTTACCGCAGCCTCCAGACCCAGCACGTCGTTGACAGCGCACTCGGTGAGGCGGACGGCACTGGTGAGGGCGGCGCAGACAATGTCCTCTCCCTGAGGAGCGTAGCCGCTGTGGCCCTGCATCTCAAAGCCAGTGATGCGGCTGCCCTCGGTATGAAAGGTTACTGTGGTCATCAGGCCTTGATAGCGCCGATCTGCACCTTGGTGTAGGGCTGACGATGGCCCTGGCGCTTGCGGTAGCCCTTCTTGGGGGTGTACTTGAAGATACGGATCTTCTTGCCCTTGCCATTCTTGACCACGGTGGCGGCCACAGAAGCTCCCTCCACAGTAGGAGCGCCGAAGGTGGCCTTGTCCCCGTCCAGCACAGCCAGCACCTGATCAAAGGTGACGGCCTGCCCGGCCTCGGCCTCCAGCTTTTCGATGAACAGAGTATCTCCCTCCGCCACCTTATACTGCTTTCCGCCGGTAACGATGATTGCCTGCATGATATTCAACTCCTTTATTACGGACTCGCTCTCGCAGGCGGGGCGTTCCCTCTTAACTGCCTGTCTCGATGCGGCTTCAGTATTTTATCAACAGAACAGGCCTTTGTCAAGGGTTTTTACAGATTTTTCGATGCTTTCCCGCAGAGATGTCCTGAAGCCGCTCCCGCGGTTGCTTTCGCGGCAAGCTTGTGTTACAATGGTCCGGAGGAAGGAGGTGGTTTTATGAAATTCAAACCAGAGATTGCCGGAACCGCCCTGCCTCCTGAAGTCCTGGAGCAGGACTATGCCCAAGCCGAAAATATGGACGGGCTGCAGCTGGGAGAGGACTGTCTCTTTTTTCGCAAGCTGTTCGGGGCCACCTACCTCCCTTACAGCCAGATTGTCAGAGCCTGGCTGCGCCAGGAGGAGGTCAAGGCCCGTATGTGCTGCAGCACGGCCAATTTCGACCAGTTTTACGTGGTAACAGACTGCACTGACGGCCGGCAGCGCCGGGGACACGTTGCGGACAAGGCCTCCGGCCAGGCATGTCTGGACCACATTACCTGTAAAAATCCAAACGTGTCCATCGGGTTTATCCCGCCGGCACAGTAATATATAAGGAGGTTAAACAGCAATGGAACTGACTGCCTATCAACAGCAGTTGCTGGATGGCGTCTATGGCAAGGGCAAGGCCATGGCCATGGGAATCCAGGTAGGGGTGGGCAAGTGCTTTGACGCCCCCCGTCTGGTCCCTGTCACCAAGGTCCATGTGTCCCTCAGTGCTCAGGAGGCAGACGTCTGGTTTTCCGGACGGCTGCTGGAGGCCGGAGCCTCCTGTACCGTGGCTCCCACGGTGAACCCGGGCTATTCTCTGGAATATTTCCGGAAAAGCCTGACTCCGGAGGCCATCAGCAATATGGAGACCACCCACCGCATCTATCAGAGCCTGGGGGCCCGGCTGACCTACAGCTGCACCCCCTATCTGGGGGACAACGTACCCGAATTCGGTGAGGTATGCTCCCTCTCCGAGACCAGCGTCACCATCTATGCCAACTCTGTTCTGGGGGCCCGCACCAACCGGGAGAGCGCCGCCAGCGCCCTGTGTGCTGCGGTCACCGGCTTTGTGCCCGAATACGGAATGCTGCTGGAGGAGAATCGCCGGGGCACCGTGGCTGTGGAGGTGGAGGCGGAGATGAAATCCGACTTCGACTATGCCGTCCTGGGCCTGGCTGGAAAGAAAATAGGCAAAGGTATCCCCGTCTTCCTGGGGCTGCCGGAGCACATCTCCACAGAGAGCCTGATGGCCCTGGGAACCGAGCTGAATGTCTCGGGCAGCTACGACCTGTTCCATATTCCCGGCATAACGGCGGAGTGCCGCCGGGGCTGGGACCCCTTTGCCGGTCACGAGCCCCCCCGCCGGGTGCGCATCACCAGCCAGGACCTGGAGGAGACCCTGGCCGCCTTCTCCCCCGACCTGTCGGGAGAGATTCAATACTGTATTCTAGGCTGCCCCCACTACACCTACCCCCAGCTTGAGGAGGTGGACCGGCTGCTGGCCTCCGCCCCCTCCAAGGTGCCCATGTACATCCTCACCTCCTCCACCTACAAGCGGAAAGCAGCGGAAAGCGGCCTGGAGGCCCGCCTGAACAGCGCTGGAGCCGAGCTTATCGCTGACACCTGTGTGGACGAGGCCTGCTGTTGGGGCCACCTGGCCGGAAAGCCAGGGGTCACTGACTCCCCCAAGGGAGCTTACTATATGGAGACCGCAGGCGTCAATCTCACAGTACGGGATATCAACACCTGCATCCGCTGGGCACAGAATGGGAGGGTTTGCTGATGAATAAAACATTTACCTGCCGGGAAATCTCCCCCGGCGTGGTGGAGGGCGAGGTCCTGGTATCTGCGGACCAGATTCTCTTCTACCATGCGGACCCGGCCACAGGAACGGTTACCGAACGGGGACACAGCCTGGAGGGAATCAGCGTCACGGATAAAATCCTGGTCTTCCCTGGGGGGAAGGGCAGCTCCGTGGTCCAGATGGACGGATTATACAAGCTGGACAAGCACCGCACCGCACCCCTGGCCTTTCTGGTCCGGGAACCGGACACCGTGCTGGTCTCCAGTGCCATTATCATGGAAGTGCCTATGGTAGACCGGATTGAAGAGGAGTTTTACCAGACCATCCGCACCGGAGACCGGATCCGGCTGGACACAGCTGCCCAGACTGTCACCCTGCTGGAGCACAGCTCCTGAACCGCAAAGGCCCCGCCTGTAAACAGGCGGGGCCTTCTTCCTGTTTGGAGCTGTGTTCTCAGGCGGTCTTCTGCTGGCCCTTCATCACGAAGAGGAAGCCGATCATCAGCACAATACCCACAGGCAGGGCAATGATACCCGGGGCCTTCATGGTCACCAGGACGCCGGCGAGAAGGTATGCGGCGCCGGCCACCACAGCGCAGGAGATGGCATAGGGCAGCTGGGTGGATACGTGGTTCACATGGTCGCACTGGGCCCCGGCGGAAGCCATAATAGTAGTGTCGGAGATGGGAGAGCAGTGGTCGCCGCAGACGGCGCCGGCCATACAGGCGGAGATACAGATAATGGCCATGGGGTTGCTCATATCAAAGACGTGCTGGACAATGGGAATCAGGATGCCAAAGGTACCCCAGCTGGTGCCTGTGGCAAAGGCCAGGAAGCAGCCCACCACAAACACAATGACAGGCAGGAACATCTGCAGGCCCGAGGCAGAGCGGACAAAGTCGCGGACAAAGTACTTGGCGCCCAGGGAGTCAGTCATGCTCTTGAGGGACCATGCAAAGGTAAGGATGAGGATGGCAGGCACCATGGCCTTAAAGCCCTCTGGAATGCAGCCCATCATTTCCTTGAAGGACATGGACCGGCGGATAAAATAGTAGGCAAAGGCAAAAATCAGGCCAAAGGCAGAGCCCAGCATCAGGCCCACGGAGGCGTCGGAGTTGGAGAAGGCAGTGATAAAGTCATCCCCGGAGAAGAAGCCGCCGGAATAGATCATCCCGATTACACAGGCCACCACCAGCACGATGATGGGCAGCACCAGGTCCAGAACGGTGCCTCTGGACTCATCCACATCGTCATCCATCATAGCGTAGGGGTTGGAGCCGGAGAACAGATCCCCCTTCTCCAGGGCATTTTTCTCATACTTTTCCATGGGGCCGAACTCCACATTCAGCAACACCATGCCCACCATCATCACAATGGTAAACAATGCATAGAAGTTATAGGGGATGGCCCGGATAAACAGAGTCAGGCCCTGGCCGTCCTCCGCAAAAGCCGCAACCGCGGCAGCCCAGGAGGAAATGGGGGCAATGATGCAGATGGGGGCGGCTGTGGCATCAATCAGGTAAGCCAGCTTCACCCGGGACACATTCTGCTTGTCGGTAATGGGCCGCATAACAGAGCCCACAGTGAGGCAGTTGAAGTAGTCGTCAATGAAGATGAGCATACCCAGCACGATGGTGGCCAGCTGGGCCCCCGCCCGGGACTTGATGTTTTTCTTGGCCCAGCGGCCGAAGGCGGCGGAGCCGCCCGCCTTATTCATCAGACAGACCATGGTGCCCAGAATAACCAGGAAGATGAGGATGCCCACGTTGTATTCATCGGACAGGGAGGCCACAATTCCGTCGTTGAAGGCATGGAGCACGGTGCCTTCAAAGGAGAAGTTGGAGTAGAGCAAACCTCCCACCAGAATGCCGATGAACAGGGAGGAGTAGACCTCCTTTGTAATCAGGGCCAAGGCAATGGCGATCACCGGGGGCAGCAGGGACATGGGGGTATTGAACAAATTGCTGGGGGAGACGATGTAGCCCACATACTCGCTGTCCGCACAGGTTTCACAGGGGACGGCCTCCCCCTCGCCGGACAGGACCACCCCCAAGGTTCCGCAGTCGGGACACTCAATATACTTGGTGCCTGTCAGCTCTGTGGGGTCCTCCCCGGCGGCGAAAGCGGTGCAGACCATGGCCAGGAGCATCATCACCAGGATGACAGTCCGCAGGCCAAAGCTTCTTCTGGTTCTCATTTATATTTCCCTCCTAATTTTGGGGTCACACAACCCCCTTCTGCGCAAAACAAAAACCATGGTGCGCAAGGCGCGCTCCATGGTAAAACCGGACGCCCCAGCCCAGGCCGGGGAAGTCTGGATAGCGCTCCACTCAGTCGTGACAGTCCGCGGGATATTGTCCCGCAGCCCAGGAACAGCAGTCCAGGCAGACCGCTGACCCTTCGGCGGCGCACCCTCTCCCCCGGGACGGCTGCCTGGCCTTGTCCCGCGGTACGCATGAGCGCCGCGCCTCTATCCACTATGAAATTGAAACCATCCTATCACGAACCTGCAGGGATGTCAATGACAATTTTGGGAAAACTCTTGTTTTTTTAGTAAGTATTGTAAATTATCTGCAAAAGAGAAGTATTTTATGCCCGTCCGGGCTGAGTCATAAAGAAGGTGAAGGTTCCGGCAGCCACCAGCTTTCCCTCCGTATTAGTTATTTCAACCTGAATAACAGACAGATGCCGCCCCAGTTTCTTGGGGGTGGCCTCGCAGAACAGGTCGCCCAGAGCGGGGCGCAGGTACTCAATGGTGCTGGAGGCGGTAACGCAGTCTCCCCCGGTGGAGCAGGCGCAGCAGCCGGCCACAGTGTCCGCCAGGGTGGCGATGGCGCCGCCGTGGATATGTCCCTCCGGGTTGATGGAATCAGACCCGGCCCTCAGTATCCCCCGGGTCAGCCCGGGCTCTACATGGGTGAGTTCAATGCCGTTCTCATAGTTAAACTGATGCTCTGCGTTGACTGCCTCAAACAGCCGGTCTCTTATCTCTTCCATAGCCTCATCTCTCCTCAAGCTGTAAAAAGGCGGCGGAGGAAAGCCTCCGCCCCTGTCAGGATTGAGGGCATTGTACCATGTTTTTCCTCTGCTGGCAAGTCCCAATACAGCCAAATCCCGTCCTGGAACATAGAATGGGATGGTTTCCTCTTTACATTTGCAAGCAAAGGAGTTTTTTATATGGAAATAAAGGTGAATCCCTCCTCGCTGGCTGGACAGAACGTTGATCCGGCCACCTTTCAGCGCGTCTGGGACCGGGTTATGCCAAACCAGGCCCGTCAGGAAATCTCTCCCCCGGCTTCAGTTCCCGACACCTCTGTCCCTGCCGAGCCCTCCCCTCCGCCGGAGGAGGTGCCCCCCAGCTCCCCGGCGCTGCCCCCAGTCCCTGACTGTCCTGCGCCTCCCCCGGTTCCCGACTGCCCACAGCAGCCGGAATGTTCCCCCTGTCCCGAGTGCCCCAGCTGCCCCGAATGTCCTGCCTGTCCGCCCCAGACGGAATGCCCCTCCTGTCCCCCCTGTCCGGACTGTCCTGTTTGCCCGCCGCAGGCCGAATGCCCCCCCTGTCCCCCGGCAACGGGCTGCCCCCCCTGTCCCCCGGCAACGGGCTGCCCCCCCTGCTCGCCAGGCCCGGGAATCACGGTCTGCCCGCCCACACTATGCCTGGGCGAGGCCTCCCAAGGGGACAGTCAACAGCTGGAGACCCTGATGACACTGGCAAAAATTGGATGTCAGACCGGGCAGCTCCTGGTCCGCCGCGCCAGCGGCTCCTGTGCCAAGGCCTTAGCTGCCCTGGCCCGGGACCACCAGCTGGCTTTTCGCCGGCTCTCCGCCGCCTACTTCCTCATTACTGGAAAGCGTTACATCCCCAAGCGTTCCGTTGTCTGCCTGCCCTCCACACTGGCTCTGGCGCTGCGGCAGCAATTCGTCTGGGAGCAGCAGTGGGAGCAGAACAACTGCCAGGCAGCTCAGACCACAGCTGACCCCTGCCTGAAGGAGCTCTATCTTGAGCTGGCCCAAGAGGGGGCCTTCCATGCCGGAAGCATTCGGTCTATTTTAGAGCAGATGGCTTGACGAAAATACCCCTTTCAGGGTAAACTATGGATGCTCTCTATAGGGGGGCCTGACTCCATGCCGCCCCTTTTCCGGCTCTCTACCTGCGGGGCGGCACGCGGACTGCTCTCTAACACAAGAAACGAGGTGCGCTATGATCCAGACCTTTGACTTTTCCTACCCCTCCAGCGACGGAATCCACACCGTTCACGCCCGGGAGTGGGTGCCCGAAGGCCGCCCCCGGTGTGTGGTGCAGATTGTCCACGGAGTGGCAGAGCATATCGGCCGGTACGACCAGACCGCCCGGTTTCTGGCTTCCCGCGGCTATCTGGTATGCGGTGAGGACCATCTGGGACATGGTCTCACCGCCGGGGGCAAATTTGGCTACTTTGGACCCAGACACGGCTGGGACCTGGTGGTCCGTGACGTCCGCCGCCTGCGGGAGCTGGAGGGGGAGAAGTTCCCCAGCCTGCCCTATGTGATATTGGGGCACTCCATGGGTTCCTTCCTCACCCGGACCTACCTCATCCGCTGGCCGGGCACTGCAGATGCCGCTGTTCTGTCCGGCACAGGCCAGGAGTCCGCCGCAGCAGTAGCCGCCGGAAAGGCTCTGGCCGGCGGACTATGCCAGGCCAAGGGTCCGGATTATGTAAGCAGGCTGGTCAATGATCTCTCCCTGGGGTCATACAACAGGGCCTTTCAGCCCAACCGTACCCCCTCCGACTGGCTCAGCCGGGATGCGTCAGCAGTGGATGCCCATCTGGCCGACCCGCTCTGCGCTTTCATACCCACGGTCGGCATGTTCCGGGATATGATGGGAGGACTGCAGTTTATCGCCCGCAGGTCCAACCTGGCTAAAATGTGCCGGAATACACCGGTTCTCTTCCTCTCCGGCGACCATGACCCGGTCGGGTCCATGGGCAAAGGGGTGCAAAAGGTTGCATCCATGTTCCGCACCGCCGGGTGCAGGGATATCACGGTAAAGCTCTACCCCGGCGGCCGCCACGAGATGTTGAACGAGATTAACCGCCAGGAGGTCTTTCACGATCTGGTTGCCTGGCTGGAGCACAAGCTTACCTGACAGAAAACCCGCCTTCCGGCGGGTTTTCCTCACACATATCCATACATTCCCCGGACAGAGACTTCACCGGCAGCAATGGTCTCCCGCTTGCCGTTGTAGTGCTCCACCACCAGGTTAAAATTGTCGTCAATCTCTAGGGCAAAGGCCTGGCGCCGGGCTGTGGGAGTAATCAGCTGAACCTGATGTCCTGTGGTGATGCAGCCCGCCCGATATTTTTCCAAATATTCCGCCTTGTCCTCCGGATAGCCGGCATACATCCGGTCCAGCGCCAGGATAACCTGGGCGGCCAGCTCCGCCCGGCGCACCGGATGGCCCAGTGCCTGCGACAGGGAGACGGCCATATCCCGGACGTCCTCAGAAAAATCCTCTGCCGCCTGATTGACGTTGATCCCAATCCCTGTGACCATATAGTCCAGCGTATTGGTCTCGCTCACCAGGCTTAGCTCGGTGAGGATACCCACCAGCTTCTTCCCACCCAAAATAATATCGTTGGTCCACTTGATCTCAGGCCGGATGCCGCAGCAGGCCTCAATACCGTCGCACACCGCCACGGCCACCCAGGCGGTAAAATCAGACACCTGCCCCGGCTCCAGCTCGGGGCGAAACAGGGCGGAAAGATACAGCCCCTTTCCCCTGGGGGACTGAAAGCCCCGGCCCCGGCGGCCCCGGCCCCCGGTCTGCTCCTCCGCTGTCACTACCAGCCCCTCCTGCGCTCCGGCCATGGCCTGCCGCTTGCATTCGGTGTTGGTGGAGTCAATCACGTCCAGGCACATGAGCTGAGAGCCGATTTTTGCATCGGACAGCAGTCCGAACAGCTCCCCCACACGCAGGCGGTCCGGGGCATCCTCCAGCCGGTACCCCCGGTTTGGAGCGGAGGCGATGGTATAGCCCTCCTGCCGCAGTCCCTCAATGGCCTTCCAGACTCCGGCCCGGCTGATACCCAAGGTGCGGCTCATGGCTTCTCCGGACAAATATTCTCCCGGCCGCTCCCGCAGCAGGGCCAGCACTCTCTCACGGCTCAAAACATCGGCCTCCCTTTCTCCATTAAAAGTGCGCCGCGTTGCGGCGCACTTCCTTTACTGCTCATCCTCAATCAGGCCATAGTCCCCGTCGTTGCGGCAGTACACCACGGCAAAGGTGCCGCCCGCCTCCTCGTCCCGGAAGGCGAAGAAGCTGTGGCCCAGCAGGTTCATCTGCAAAATGGCCTCGTCCCGGGTCATGGGCTTGATGGGGAAGGTCTTGCTGCGCACAATGCGGTACTCGCCCTCCTCCGGCTCATCGGGGGCAACGCTGGATACCTCGCTCACATCCAGCGCCCGCTCAAAGGCGCCCTGGCGCAGCCGCTTCTCCAGGCGGGTCTTGTTCTTTCTGATCTGCCGCTCCAGGGTGGTGGCGGCAGCGTCGATGGAGGCGTGCATATCGGAGGTGCTCTCTGACACCCGGAAGATGGTGCCGCTGGAGCGGACGGTGATCTCCACCTTGTTGTTCCGCTCCTTCTCTACACTGAATGTAATGGCCGCAGTGGCATCCTCCTTAAAGAAACGGTCTAGCTTTCCCACCTTTTTTTCCGCATACTTGTGCACAGAATCGGGCAGGGTCACCTTTTTGTCCGTAAACACGAATTTCATTTCAGTCGCTCCTTTCGCCCAGAGGGCTGGTATAGACAGAGGAGGCGTCCCCCTCTCTGTTATCTTATTATACCACAGAACGCAGAAAAAGCCAGAGGTTTTTGTGAATTTTTTCTAAAATGTGGAAACAGGTATTAAACCACACGCTTTCCGCCGATCAAAACTGCCTTTATCTGGCACATCAGTTCCAGAGGAGGGCGGTCAGTGACCAGCACATCCGCATCCTTCCTTGGAGCAAGGGAGCCCAGCCGATCCTCCAGTCCGGCGATCTTGGCGGCATTGACGGTGATGGCAGCCAGCGCCGTCTCCTCATCCAGACCCCCTTTCACCGCCAAAGCGGCACACAGAGGCAGATATTGGATGGGCACCTCCGGATGGTCGGTGCAGATGGCCACAGGCACCCCGGCCCTGTGGAGCAGAGCCGGATTTTCCAGCGTCATGTTGGCCAGCTCCGGCTTGGAGCGGTCCCCCAGAGCGGGCCCGGTGATCACAGGGACGCCGGCCCCGGCCAGCAGCTCGGGGAGCAGGTGGCCCTCGGTTCCATGGACAATGACGCACCTCAGACCAAATTCCCTGGCAATGCGCACACCTGTGGCAATGTCGTCCGCCCGATGCGCATGGATGTGGACAGGCAGCTCCCCCCGGACCACGGGGAGGAGAGCCTCCAGCCTGGCGTCGTAGTCCGGCTCCTCTGCATCCTCGTCCTGCGCGGCCTTGTCCAGCTTCTCCCCATACTCCACAGCCTTGCGCAGGCCCTCCCGGATGATAGCGGCAGTCGCCATACGGGTCACCGGGGTCTCGTCCCGGTCATGATACACCTGCTTGGGGTTCTCTCCCAGGGCCAGCTTCATGGCGGCAGGAGCCTTCACAATCATGGCATCCACCCAGCGGCCAGCCGTCTTCAAGGCGGCAAACTGGCCGGAGATCGGATTGGCGGAGCCCGGCCCGGTGAGTACTGTAGTTACACCCGCCCCTCGTGCCTCAGAGAAGCAGCGGTCCAACGGGTTCACCCCATCAATCGCCCGCAGGTGGGGTGTGCAGGGGTCGGTCTCCTCGTTTCCGTCGTCGCTCTCAAAGCCCAAGGCGTCTCCAAACATCCCCAGATGACAGTGGACGTCGATAAATCCGGGGCAGGTGTGCCCCCCCTGAGCGTCAATGACCTCTCCCTCCCAGCTTTGGGGGCAGTCCTTCATGGGCCCCACCTGAGCAATCTGGCTTCCTGTGACAGCCACAAAACCGTTTTCGATGACGGGACCGTTCATAGTGTGGACAACACCGTTGATAATAAGCATAGAATACCCTCCGTTGACAGAAACTGTCAAAACCTCCCATTGACTTTTCTGGTAAATTATGGTAGACTCGTCCCAGCTCGACCAATATGCTTTGTGCGAGTCTCTCCCCGCACATGGGCGCTCTTTCAAAAGGAGCGTCTTTTTTATTTTTTCAGGTTTCCCGAGGGGAACCCGGTTTCCTGAATGTACACCGGCGCTCTTCCATAAAAAGGGGCCGTCCTGCGGACGGCCCCTTGACGATCATGTACAGCTTACCGGCGGCCGCCGCCCCGGCGGTTGCCGCCCTTCTTCTCGATGTACCGCAGCTCGGACAGCTTGCTGTCGGAGGACTGCATAAACTGCTTCAGGCGGTCCTCGAAGTCGGTGGGCTCCTTGGGGGCCTGATGGACAAACCCCATCGGCCTGGAACCGCCGCCCTGTCTGGAGCGTCCCCCTCCGCCGCC
>JAAVYL010000066.1 GCA_022791075.1 Lawsonibacter sp.
AATGCGTGGCCCGGTCAACTCTTTCCGAACGCACGGGCACCACTAAGGCGACGCCCAGACCCGGCTCGTGGTCCTTCCGGGCAGGACGGCTGCGTTAAGCCGCAGCGAGAACTACGTTATCGTCGTTCTTTAATTTATAATTGCCCATTTTTAGGATGTTAGGCGCATCCGCTCGCTATTCCTGCCTCTATGCCCCCGTCGAAACCGGTACGCCCCCGTCAAGGCGGCCGCTGGCCGCCGAAACAGCGTCACTCGCCGAGGTCAAAGTTGTATCACGTGGTGGACCTTTTAAAATAGAGGGATTTTTCCTTGATAAGCTTTCAGCCCTTATTCATCTGTGGCATGTCAACTGACTCCTCTTGAAAAGCAAAGACATGGGGTTACGCCTTCTCCGGCTCGGGATACTCCACGCCAAAGGTGTCCACGGTGACCTTCTTCATCACCTGCTTTTCTCTGGGCCGGTCGTTCCAGTCGGTTCTGCCGGAGACGATGGCGTCGGCGGTTTCCATGCCCTCGATCACCCTGCCGAAAGCGGCGTAGCCGCCGTCCAGGTCGGGAAACGTCTCCACCATAATGAAGAACTGGCTGCCACCGGAGTCTGGGTCCGAGGCCCGGGCCATGGACAGCACCCCCCGCTCATGCTTTAGGTCGTTTGGGAAGCCGTTCTGGCTGAACTCACCCTTGATGGAGTACCCCGGGCCGCCCATGCCGGTGCCCTCCGGGCAGCCCCCCTGAATCACAAAGCCGGGGATGCAGCGGTGGAAGATCAGGCCGTCGTAGAAGCCCTTTTGGATCAGAGAAATAAAATTGTTTACACTGTTGGGGGCCACCTCGGGGTAGAGCTCCGCTTTGATGAGGCCGCCGTTCTCCATCTCAATGGTAACAATGGGATTTGGCATGGTGGTCATTCTCCCTTTCTGTTATAGATTTCGGATCGGAACATGATACGCCTGGAAATACCGGTCCAGCAGAGGAAGGTTATCCATATTCCGTGTGAGCCGGACCAGCACCTGTCCGTTTTGGCCGTACAGCGTGCGCGCCTGCGCGGGGGAGCACATCACAAAGGCCACGTCCCGGACCTGGAAGCTGCCCGTCCGGCCGTTGGAGACGAAAAAGATATGCTCGCCGGACACCTTCAGCTGGTTGCGCTGGAACAGGACCAGCACCGAAACGCCCTCCACCGCCAGGACGGTCATCAGGGCGGCCAGGAGCAGCTCCAGCCACCGCTCCCCCGGAAACATCCGCGCCGCCCAGAAGTAGAGCACCACGCACAGGGCGGCGGCCGCGAGACAGGCAAAGCCCATGTAGCGGATCACCGGCTTGGTCCCAACGGTGAAATGGGACAGGGTGTCGTCCATAACGGCCCCTCTCTCACCGGCCCCGGGTTTTCATCGCCCGGTCCATCTCTCGTTTGGCGTCCCGGCGGGCGGCGGACTCCCGCTTGTCATAGAGCTTCTTGCCCTTGGCCAGGCCGATCTCCAGCTTGACCCGAGGGCCCTTGAAGTATACCGACAGGGGGATCAGGGAGTAGCCATCCTGCTTGATCCTTGCAAACAGCCGCATAATCTCCCGCTTGTGCATCAGCAGACGGCGGGTGCGGCGGGGGTCCTTGTTAAAAATGTTGCCCTTTTCATAGGGGCTGATGTGCATCCCCAACACAGAGATTTCTCCATCCTTGATGAGGCAGAAGGAATCCTTCAGGTTTACATTGCCCAGGCGGATGGATTTGACCTCGGTGCCCGCCAGTTCAATGCCGGCCTCGTATTTTTCCTCAATAAAATAGTCGTGGTAGGCTTTGTTGTTTTTTGCCACAATCTTTACGGCCTCTCCCATGGCGGACACCTCCTTTCTCAAAGGGTCAAGTCACTATACCACAGGATACCCAAAAAGGCAAGGGAAAAGTCAGACTACTGCGCCCAGAGCTTGGGCAGCTTGGTATAGAAGTCCCCCTTGTCCTCCCAGACCAGGATCAAGCTGCCCCGCTTAACCGAGACATGAGCCTCCTCCTCCAGAAATTGGTTGCTCACTCCAAGAGGGAAGTCTCCGGTGAGGGTGTAGTTTTCCAGCGGGTATTTCAGCCCTGTCAAATTGACTCCCTCCGCCGTGCCGCTGTTGCAGAAGACGGACAGATAACCGGACATGACCGGCGGGAAGATGAGGGATTTCCCGTCCCGCACGCAGGTGGCAAGGGTTTTCTCTCCGGCCAGGAAACCCTGTGCCCCGTGGAGGGCCAGCCAGTCCAGCAGCTGAAGGTTGCCCAGAGTGTGCTCCAGCCGTCCGCCCACCCCCCCCAGCAGGACAAATCGGCGGTAGCCCAGCTCCAGCCCCTTGCGGATGGCGTAGACCATGTCGGTGTCGTCCTTCTCCGCAGGGAGATGAATCACGTTGGGGTGGTTGGGGGTATGGCCAAGGGAATCAAAGTCACCCACGGCCAGGTCGGGGTTAACGCCGTAGGCAATCAGGGAGTCAAACCCCCGGTCGGCGGCAATGACATAATCTCCCGGGGCGGGATAGGGGCGCAGATCGGGAGTCAGGGACATGGCGCCTACAATGTAACAGATATTGGAACTGGGATTCACGCAGATCACTCCTCCGCCGGTTTGTAATTCTGCCCTCTATTATATACAAAACAGCTCTAATTTGCAAGAAGAATCATGCACAGGGCACACAGCCTCTGTAAAACTGTGGAAATTCGGATGGCAGGAAACAGGAAAGATGTGGAAAAACACTGTTCATAAAACATTAAGGAAAGAACAGTTGAAAAATAATGGCGCATGATGTAAAATATACCGATTGTGTTTGTTGGGAGGTGACTGTTCTGGAAAAACGGCAGAACAGCGCAGCAAAGACCGTCAGCCTTGTGATGGCGGTCACGCTGATTGGAAAGGTGCTGGGCTTGTACCGGGATCGTCTGCTGGCCGTCCATTACAGCACCGGTCCGATGGCCAACGCCTTTTTCACCGCCAGCCGTATCCCTCGAGTGTTTTTTGACGCGGTGTTTGCCTCTGCCATTGCCGCCTGCTTCATCCCGGTGTTCAGCGAATATTTGGAGCAGCGGGGGAAAAGGGATGCATTTCGTTTTGCAGGGAGCTTTATTACCTGCATTGCTCTGCTCACCGGGGGGCTGACCCTGCTGGGCATGGCTTTCCCCCAGCCTCTGGTGAACCTCTTTGCCGACTACTCTGACCCCCAGACCACGGCGTTGGCGGTCTCTCTCACCCGGGTGATGTTTCCCACTGTGTTTTTTTCCGGCGTGGCTTTCTCGTTGGTTGGTGTGCTTCAGGCTCAGGACCACTTTACCGCTCCCGCCCTCATGTCGGCGGTGTCTAATCTGGTGATCATTGTCTACTTTTTCGCCTTTGACAGCGCCTTCGGCATCTATGGTCTGGCCGGGGCCTATCTGGCGGGCTGGCTGCTCCAGGGTCTGATTCAACTCCCGCCCCTGGGCCGGCTGGGATTTCAATACCGTCCCAGCCTGAGCTTTACCTCCGATGGGATGAAAAAGGTCTTTGCCCTTATGGGGCCGGTGATGGTATCCACCTGGGTGCTGCCCATCAACCAGGCTGTCAACGCCCGATTCGGCTCCCGGCTCTACGAGGGGGCGGGGGTGGCGGCGCTGGAGTACGCCTCCAACCTCTACCTGGTGGCGGCGGGAGTGTTTATCCTCTCCGTCACCAACGTGATATTCCCAAAGCTTTCCCGGCTCACTGCCGGCGGACAGGAGGGCGCCTTTCAGGACACCATCCGGCAGACCCTCCACACCAGCTTGTTTTTTGTGCTGCCCATGTCGGCTGGGCTGATGGCAGTGGCCCGCCCCCTGATCTCTTTGATTTACGGCGGTGGGGAATTTGACCGGTTTTCCACAGAAATTACCGCCTCCGCCCTGAGCTGGATGGCCCTGGGGATGGTGGGCTACGCGCTGCAGAACATCCTCAGCCGGGCCTATTTTGCCAGGCAGCAGGGCAGGGTGCCTCTGGTTGCCGGGGGGCTGTCCATCCTGGTCAATATTGCCCTGTGCTGGATGCTGGCGGAGCGGTTCTCTGTGGCTGGACTGGCCCTGGCCGGCGCGGTGTCCTCCTCGGTGTATGCTCTGCTCCTTCTGCTGCCCCTGCAGAGGCAGGGCGGGGGACTGCTGGACAGGGGCGGGAGCCGGGACCTTTTGAAAATGACCCTGGCCGCGGCGGCTATGGGTCTGTGCGTGGCCTGGGTTTCGGGGCTGCTCGGCCCTCTGCTTCCGGCGGGCAAGGCGGGGGAGCTGCTGTGCCTGGGGCTATGTGTTCTGGCGGGGGTGACGGTCTATTTCCTGCTGGCTCTGGCTCTGGGCCTGGAGGAGGCCAGACTGCTGATCCGTCTGATTCGCAGGAGGGACCGTGAGTAAATTTTTGCAGATCCCCGCGCGCGGCGCTGTATTGATGCTTTTACAGAACAAAACAGATTTGTAATCCGGAAACGAGGTCAAGCTATGGAACAAGTCAAGCAAGTGTTAAATGCCAGCCGGTTCTGGCAGGCGGTGACGGCTCTGTGCCTGTGGTGCTCCGCCCAGTGGCGGTCCAGCGGTGTGGTGCGGTGGTTTCTCAACCCGCGCGGGTGGGGCAGGGCCGCTTCAGAGAGCAGTATCTTTTTCAAGGTGGGGGTGTGCCTGCGGAGGGCGCTGTGCTGGCTGTATGAGCGGCTGGGGCTGGAGCGGGTATTTTCCGGCAGTGTTTTTGGAAGGACCTGGCTGTGGTGTGTTCTGCCTGTGGCTCTGGCGCCTGTGCTGCCCACCATGGCGGTGCTGGGTCTGTCGGCCGTGGGCTTCTGCACCCTGCTGCTGGCCCTGGCCCGGAGCCGGGAGCGGCAGCTGGACTGGGCCCCCATCAACCGGTATGTGCTCCTCTATGCCGCCGTTTATCTGGCCGGAACTTTCTTTTCTGTGGACCCGGGCTCCAGCCGCAACCCCGGCTTGCTGACGGTGGCCTTTATCCTCTTCAGTCTGGTGTTCGGCAGCTGTCTGTCCAACCGGAACCAGTTGGACGCCGTCATCACCCTGATGGTGCTGGCGGCGGCGGCGGTGTCCGTCTATGGCATCCTGCAATATATTTTCCGCTGGGGCTATCAGTCCGCCGCCTGGGTGGACAGCGATATGTTTTCCTCCATTGAATTCCGGGTGCCCTCCACCATGGACAACCCCAATATGCTGGGGCAGTATCTGATTTTGGCCATTCCTCTGGGGGGAGCCAAGCTGCTCAGTGCCAGGGAGCGGACCAGCCGGCTGCTCTATCTGGGCTGCTGTGCTGTCATGTGTCTGTGTATGATTCTCACCTTTTCCCGGGGCGCCTGGCTGGGACTGCTCTTTGCCGGAGCCGTGTTCTTTGTGATGCTGGACCCCAGACTGCTTCTGCTGGCCCCGGCGGCCCTGGCGGTACTTTGGGTTGTACTGCCCAACACGGTGCTCTCCCGTTTTCTCAGCATCGGCAACCTGGGAGACGCATCCACCAGCTACCGGATGTTTATCTGGCTGGGCACCATCGATATGCTGCGGGACTATTGGCTGTGCGGCATCGGTCCGGGGGATAAGGCCTTTAATCTGGTCTATCCCGATTACAGCTTCAGCACCATTGCGGCGCCCCACTCCCACAGCCTTTACCTGCAGCTGGTGTGTGACGCGGGCATTGCCGCTTTGGCGGTGTTCCTCATTTTGATTTTTGTCTACTTCCGCATGATGGGCACTGCTGTCAGCCGGGAGAAGGACCGGACCAGCCGTCTTTACCAGATCGCATGTACCTGCGGGGTTCTGGGCTTTCTGGTTCAGGCCATGACGGACTACTCCTTCTACAATTACCGGGTGCTCTTCCTGTTCTGGGCCTATCTGTCCCTGGGGGCCATGACCACAAGGCGCAGCGGGTTGCCCGAGGGGAGGCTGCTGGCGTGACGCGGGTTTTGAATATCCTCAGCGACACCAACGTGGGCGGCGCCGGACGGGTAATTTTGAATTATCTGCGGTATTCGGATACAAGCCGCTTTGAGACGCTTGTGGCCCTGCCCCGGGGAGGACTGCTCAAGTCCCCTCTGGAGGAGGCGGGGGCCCGGGTACTGGAGGTGGACGGCATTGCGGACCGCTCCTTTCACAGGGATGACGTGAGGCTGCTGAAGGAGCTGCTGCGCCGGGAGAAGCCGGATCTGGTCCATACCCACGGCTGTCTGTCCGGCCGCATTGCGGCCAAGGCCTGCCGCATCCCAGTGGTGTACAGCCGGCACTCAGCTTTTCCCGTCCCTGGAAAGCTGCGCTATCCGCCGGGCCGCTGGATTAACAAGCTGGTCAACGAGCACTACGCCGACCAAATTATCGCCGTCAGCCCCGCGGCCCGGGATAACCTGGTTCAGGGGGGGGTCTCGCCCAAGAAAATTACCGTGGTGATGAACGGAGTGGCCCCCATGCCCGCTGCAGCGGATGAGGAGCGGAAGGCCGCCCTGGCCGAGCTTTCCATCCCTGAAGAGGCTGTGGTCTTTGGCATAATAGCCCGGCTGGAGGAGTATAAGGGCCACCTGGACCTGGTCGAGGCGGTGAGACAGCTGAAGGAACGGGGGAAAGGGGAGCGGTTTGTGGTCCTGGTGGCCGGAACCGGACCCTTTGAAAAGACGCTGGCCCGGGCCGTGGAGGAGACGGGTACGGAGGACGTGATCCGGCTGCTGGGGTTCCGCTCCGATGTAAACCGTCTGCTGAGCCTTATGGATGTGCAGCTCAACTGCTCCTACGGCACGGAGGCCACCTCCCTGGCTCTGCTGGAGGGGATGAGTGCCGCGCTGGCCTCCGTTGTCAGCGACTATGGGGGCAACCCCTGGGTGGTGCAGGACGGCGTGAACGGCCTGGTCTATCCCACCCGGGACACAGACGCCCTGGCCCGGGCCATGGAACAGCTGATGGACGATTTGGACGAGTGTGCCCAGATGGGCAGACGGGCCAGGACGATTTATGAGGAACGCTTTACAGGAGAAGCATTTGCCCAAAATATAGAGAACATTTACCTGAACACCCTGAAAGGAGCTCAATAATGGAACAGAATACACCGAAATTCCGCCTGCGGCTAAACCTTTTTGACGCTGTCGTGCTGGTAATTGCCCTGATTGCCGCCGCCTTTATGGCCTGGCTGGCCCTCAATCCGCCTCCCGCCAGCGGGGATGATGCGGAGGACTGCATGGTTCGCTACACCATTCGCTTTCAGCGATGGCCGGAGGGAAACAGCGCCCTGGTGCAGATTGGAGACCAGTTGCTTGACAACGGCCAGAACCACAATCTGGGCGAGGTTGTGGAGATCAGAACGGCCCCCACAGAGATGACCGCGCTGGACCAGGAGGCGGGCCGGTATGTTCAGGCGGAGCTGGAGGGCTTTGAGGACGTGCTGGTCACGCTGGAGGTGCCGGCCAAGGCCAGCGAGTCCAACATTATGGCCAACGGGAAATATGTGCTGCGTGTGGGCAGCATGGTTTATCTCAGGGGTGAGGGCTATATGGGCAGCGGGCCCATTGTGGCCCTGGAGGAGATGGAGGTGGCAAAATGAAGCTGATTGATGAAAACGGCCGGCTGTTCGGCAGGATCAGCATAATTGACGTGCTGGTCATTCTGGTGGTGGCGGTGATGGCCGCAGCCCTGTGCTTTAAGAATGCCAGCCTGGGCGACATAGGAGAGAAAAAGCGGGATAAGAGCGTGGAGCAGCCCATCACCTTTCAGATTCAGGCCCGGGGCCTGCGCAATTATGTGGCTGACGCTGTCCTGGTGGGGGAGGGGATCTATGACGCCAACTACTCCAGCGGCGGCGATCCCATTGGCATCATCTCCAAGGTAGAGGTTACCGGGGACCCGGGCTCCTCTGTTTACGCCCTGCTTGACGGCACTGCCCGCCTGGTGGAGATTGAGGATACGGTGGACCTGCTCATCACTGTGGAGGGCACCGGCGTGATGAACGGCCGGAGCTATTCCCTCAACCAGACCTATGACCTGGGGATGAACTCCACCCGGAATTATTACACCAAGCAGGTGCAGTTTGTGGGGGTTGTAGCCAGTATCGGGTAATACCAGTCCGGGGGCGGCCCTATTGACGGGGCCGCCCTGCGGCGCTCCGCCTGCATGGGACGGGTGTGTGGAAAGAGGAGAGAACGGCGTGAAAATTTTAATGGCGACCATGGGTCTGGACATCGGCGGTGCGGAGACCCACATCGTGGAACTGGCCAAGGAACTGAAAATGCGGGGGCACGACGTGGCCATCATCTCCAATGGCGGCGTCTATGTGCCGGAGGTGACCGCCGCCGGGATCCGCCACTATCAGGCCCCCCTCCACCAGCGCAGCCTGAAGGCTATGGTACGGGCAAAAAAGCTGCTTCGGGAGGCGATTGCACAAGAGAAGCCGGATATTGTCCACGCCCACGCCCGTATTCCCGCGTTTTTGTGCGGGATGCTCCGCCGGCGGATAGGGTTTGTCTTTGTCACCTCCTGTCATGGGGTGTATCAGGCCAGCGGGGCTCTGAAGCTGCTGTCCAACTGGGGAGAGCACACCCTGGCGGTTTCAGAGGACATTCAGGATTACCTGATGGAGCAGTATGGTCTGCCGGAGGGGCACATTACCCTGACCATCAATGGGATTGATACGGAGAAATTCTCTCCGCAGGTGTCCGGGGCGGACGTCCGGAACGAGTTTGGCCTGGGAACAGGCATGGTGATCGGCCATGTCAGCCGCCTGGATCAGGCCAGCTCCCACACCGCCCGGCAGCTGATTGCCCTGGCGCCCCGGCTGTGCGAGCACACGCCCGGACTGAGCGTGCTGATTACCGGCGGCGGGGACGTCTTTCAGGAGCTGAATGTCCAGGCCAGCCAGGTGAATGATAGAATCGGGCGGAGGTGCGTTATCCTCACAGGGCCCCGCACCGATGTGAACCGGATTTTGGCCGCCTGTGATCTGTTTGCGGGGGTGTCCCGTGCGGCACTGGAGGCGATGGCCGCCGGAAAGCCGGCGGTACTCTCTGGAGCCCAGGGACACACCGGGCTGTTCACGCCGGAGCTTCTGGGCAAGGCAGTGGACACCAA
This sequence comes from Lawsonibacter sp., assembly GCA_022791075.1. GTDB lineage: Bacteria > Bacillota > Clostridia > Oscillospirales > Oscillospiraceae > Lawsonibacter. The sequence continues at coordinate 9,059 of JAAVYL010000066.1, forward strand.
CTTCTGCTGCCGCACTGATCCGGTGTCCACAGAGGAGCGGCTCTTTGAAGATCTTGTCTCCGCCCTGGCCCTGACCGCGGAAAGGCGGGAGGAGCTGGGCCGCTATGGCCGGCAGGTGGTTCAGGAGCGGTACTCTGTGGACCGCATGGCCCAGGACGCCCTGTCCGTCTATGACAAGGTGCGCCGGCGGAAATACCGGGTGGTCATGAGCGGCTACTATGGCTTTGACAACGCGGGAGACGACGCCATTCTGGAATCCATTCACCAGGCCATCCGTACCGCCAGCGACGATGTTGCGGTGACGGTGCTGTCCAACGACCCGGAGCTGACCCGCCGGCAGTATGGCCTGGACGCCATTCCGCGGTTTCGGGTGCTGCGGGTGTATGCGGCTCTGCGCCGGTGCGACGCGCTGCTGTCCGGAGGGGGGAGCCTCCTTCAGGACACCACCTCCACCCGGTCCCTGCTGTATTACCTGTCGGTCATCCAGTGCGCCCGGCGGCTGCACAAGCCGGTGATGCTCTATGCCAACGGGATTGGCCCGGTGCGCAAGCCGGCCAACCGCCGCCGGGTGAAGCGGGTGGTGGAGCAGGCCGCCCTGGTCACCCTTCGGGACCACGCTTCTGCCCGGGAGCTGAAGGATATGGGGATTACCCGTTCCGTCCAGGTCACCGCCGACCCGGTGTTTCACCTGGAGCCCGCCGGTGTGGAGCGCTCCTGGGAGCTGCTCCGCGCCGCCGGTGTGGGGCCGGACACGCCTTTTGTGGCGGTTTCAGTCCGGGAGTGGCGGGATGTGGAGGATTTTTATACCCAGCTGGCCGGTCTGTGCGACCACCTGCGCCGGGTCCACGGCTTAGAGGTGCTTTTTCTGCTGATGCAGCGGTCGCGGGATGAGGAGGCCACAGAACGGGTACGCTCTCTTATGGCGGAGCGGTCCTATGTACTGCGCACCTCCTGCACTCCCCGGGAGCTGATGGGGGTTCTGGGACGGGCCAAGCTGTGTCTGGCTATGCGGCTGCATACCCTGATTTTTGCCGCCCGAATGGCGGTGCCCGCCATGGGGCTGGTCTACGACCCCAAGGTGGCCAGCTATCTGGAGGAGCTGGAGCTGCCGGCCGCCGGCGATGTGGAGCATTTTGACGGTCCGGAGGCCATTCGCCGGGCGGATGCCCTCCTGGCGGATTACGACGCCGTTCTGTCCCGCCTCCAGGCGAAATCCGCCCAGCTGTCCCAGGCTGCCCGGGAGAATGAGCGGCTGCTGCTGGAGCTGCTGGAGAAAACGGGGAAATGATGAAAAAAACTGTTCTGATCTATATTCTTGCACTCCTTCTGGCTCTGCCCTCCTGCGCTCCGGCGCAGGAGGAGGCCCGATTGACTGTAGTATGCACCACCTACCCCATCTACCTGCTTGCCTGCTCCCTCACTGAGGGGGTGGAGGGAGTAGCTGTGGAACGGCTGGACACGGGGAGCACCAGCTGTCTCCACGACTACTCTCTGTCCATGGCGGACATGAAGAAGCTGGAGCGGGCGGATGTGATTGCCCTCAACGGCGCAGGACTGGAGGAGTTTTTGGAGGATGCCCTCCAGACCTCAGATGCCCGGACGATTGACTGCTCCCAAGGTATTGCACTGCTGGAGAGTCTCTCCCACAGCCACGAGGAGGACGGGCATGGGCATGACCACGGCCACTGGGACCCCCACTACTGGATGGACCCGGAAAATGCCCGGATAATGGCGTCAAATCTGCGCAATTATCTGGTCCTGATTGACCCGGACCATGCCGCCAGGTATGAGAGCAATGGGGTAGAGACGGCGGAGATCCTCCTCCGGTGCAGGGAGACCGCTGAGGCGCTGCTGGAGACATACCTGCCCCAGGGAGCTCCCGGTCTGATTACCTTTCATGACGGCTTCCAGTATTTCGCCCGGGCGTTCGGGCTGCCCCTTCTGGCCTCTGTTGAGGAGGAGGCGGGCAGCGAAGCCAGCGCAAAGGAGATTGTGGAGATGACGGAGCTGGTCAAAAAAGGCGGGATTCCTGTGATCTTTACCGAGAAAAACGGCTCCGACGCCACTGCGAAGGCCATCAGCCGGGAGACGGGCTGCCGGGTGGTTCCGCTGACCATGCTGATGGACGGCCCCGACGCGGACGACCCGGAATTTGGCGGTGCGGAGCAATATTTCCAGCTGTGCTGGAACGTGCGCAGCATGATAAACGGCTTTGAAGGGGAAGGGACGGTGCCCAACGGATGAGAAGGATCAAGCACGGAAAGCTGGCCGCCGGATGCGCGGACAGCTGCTGCCTGAAGCTGGAGGGCCTGTCCGTCAAGCTGGAGGGGGACTCCATTCTGGAGGATGTGTCCTTTCACCTCCACTGCGGGGAGATTGTGGCCCTCATCGGGCCCAACGGGGCGGGCAAGTCCACCCTCTTCCGCAGCATTTTAGGTCAGATGAGCTACAGGGGCAGGATTACCTTTTCCCCAGCCGGAGGGCCGGCCATCCGGCTGGCCGACGGAGCAATGACCGGCGGAGCCCGGCCTCTGGTGGGTTATGTGCCTCAGGCCCCCAGCTTCGACCGGGGAGACCCGGTGTCGGTTCTGGATTTCTTCACCGCCGCCACAGCCCGATGGCCGGTTTGGCTCCCCATCCCCCAGAGGTATCGGGACCGGGCGCGGGCCTGCCTGGCCCGGGTCCACGGGGAGGACCTTCTCAGCCGGCCCATGGGAGGGCTGTCCGGAGGCCAGCTCCAGCGGGTGCTGCTGGCCCTGGCTCTGGAGCCGGTGCCCCATATCCTTATCCTGGACGAGCCCCTGTCCGGGGTGGACGTGGAGGGGGAGCAGCAGCTGCTGGATATGCTGGACGAGTTGCGTACCCAATATGACCTGTCCATCTTTCTCTCCACCCACGACTTTGCCACCCTGGAGCACTTTGCCGATCAGGTGATTCTCCTCAACCGCCGGGTGCTGAAGGCAGGAAGACCGGAGGAGGTTCTGGCCTCCCCTGAGTTTTACAACACCTTCCACCTGCGAATGGGAAAGGGGGAGACGTGATGGAGCTCTGGTATGCGCTGGTGGACCTGCTGCCCTTTGAATGGGCCGTGCCCGGGGCCATGTATTTTATGAAAAACGCCCTGCTGGCGGTGCTGGTGGTCACCCCTCTGTTCGGGATTCTGTCCACGATGGTGGTGCACAGCCGCATGTCCTTCTTTTCTGACGCTCTGGGCCACTCCGCCTTTACCGGCATGGCCATCGGGGCACTGTGCGGCTTCAACGAGCCCACCTGGGCGGCAGTGGTCTTTGCAATCCTCTTCGCTGTGCTGTTCAATCTGGTGAGGCGCCGCTCTGCCTTGGCCAGCGACACGGTGATCGGTGTGTTCTCCTCCACAGCCGTGGCCCTGGGTATTTTCCTGTCAACCCTGGGGGGGAGGTCCTTTACCCGGTTTAACAGCCTGCTCATTGGGGATATTCTCTCTGTAGAGCCGGAGAAAATCGGGGTGCTGGCCCTGATTTTGCTGCTGGTGGCGCTGCTGTGGTGTCTGTCCTTCAACCAGCTGATGCTCTCAGCCGTTCACCCCGCCCTGGCCGACAGCCGGGGAGTGGATGTGTTCTGGCAGGAGACGGTGTTCTCCATAGCCATCGCCGTGGTGGTCACCCTGTCCATGACCTGGGTGGGGCTGCTGGTGATCAACTCACTGCTGGTTCTCCCCGCCGCAGCCGCCCGGAACGTGGCCCGGAGCATGGGTCAGTACCACCTGTTTTCCCTGCTGGGGGCGGTTCTGGCCGGAGTGGCCGGGCTGATGACCTCCTACTATGCAGGGGGCTCCGCCGGCGCGGCCATCACCCTGTATCTGGCGGTGTGGTTTGCCGCCGCCTTTCTGCTGCGGAAAAAATAGAGGTAAAGACACAAGGCGGATTTTCAGGAAAAATCCGCCTTGTGTCTTTACCCAAAACAGCATTTGTGATATACTGACTCCACATGAGTTGAAAACCGGGAGGAATTGTAATGGACCTGAGTGAAAAAATGGTAAGCAGCCAGACGGTTTTTGAGGGTAAAATCATCAAGGTAACCCTGGACCAGGCCCGGCTGCCTGACGGCAAGCTGGCCAGCCGGGAGGTGGTCTATCATCCGGGCGGGGTGGCGGTCCTGGCGCTGGACGAGGACAACACGGTCTATCTGGTCAGGCAGTTCCGCTACCCCCTCCAGCGGGAGCTGCTGGAGCTGCCGGCGGGCAAGCTGGACCACGGAGCGGAGGAGGATGTGCTCCTGGGCGCTCAGCGGGAGCTGAGCGAGGAGACCGGCCTGGAGGCGGCGGAGTGGACCTATCTGGGCTACACCCTGGCCTCCCCCGGCTTCTGCGACGAGGCGCTGCATATGTATCTGGCCCGGGGGCTGACCCGGCAGAAGCAGCACCTGGATGAGGACGAGTTTTTGGATGTGATCACCATGCCCTTTGACCAGCTGGTTGAGCAGGTGATGGACGGCACCATTGCCGACGGGAAAACGGTGTCCGCCACCCTGAAGGTCAAGGTTCTGCTGGGCCTGTGAGAGAATAGGAGGACTTCGATGGGAAAAACCATCTTGATTGTGGAGGACGAGCAGAGTATTGTAGACATCCTCTCCTTTAACCTGACCAAGGAGGGCTATGACACTCTGGAGGCGATGGACGGCCCCACCGGCCTGCAGCTTGCGCTGGAGCAGGACCCGGACCTGGTGCTGCTGGATCTGATGCTGCCCGGCATGAGCGGCTTCGAGGTGTGTGAAGGGATTCGGAGGGCCGGCTGCGGAGTGCCCATTGTCATGCTCACCGCCCGGGAGGAGGAGGACGACAAGGTCCGGGGCCTGGAACTGGGGGCGGACGACTATATCACCAAACCCTTTAAAAACCGGGAGCTGATCGCCCGGGTCAAGGCCAATATCCGCCGGGTGTCCATGTGCGCCGCCCCGCCGCCTGAGCCGGCCGCGCCGGCCCTGGGACAGCGGCTGGCCATTGATGAGGACCGGGCCGCTGTATTCAAGGATGGAGCGGCTCTGGACCTGACCCAGCGGGAGTACGATTTGATCCGCTTTCTGGCCGCCCGGCCGGGTAAAATTTTCTCCCGGGAGGCCCTGATGGAGCATGTGTGGAACTATGAGGGCTATGTGGGTGACGTGCGGGCTGTGGATGTGGCGGTCCGCCGCCTGCGGGAGAAAATTGAGGACGACCCCGCCTCCCCCGCCTTCATCAAGACCAAGCGGGGCATGGGCTACTACTTCGGGGAGTAGAAGGACCGCGCTATCTCCTCCCGCAGGCCAAGGCCCAGAGCGTAATAAGCCTGGGCCTCGTAGCTGGTGCAGCGCGTAAGTCGGGTGAAATACCGGTCGTACAGGTCATAGCCCACAATGGCGCTGACTTGTTTCGCCAGATCGTCAAATTCCTGTTCAGCCTGGGCAAAACCGGGCAGGGATCTGCACAGGCGGTCCGCCGCCTCGTCAATTTCTTCGCTCCGCCACAGCAGTTCTGAAAGCAGGTCTTGCATTTTTATCACTCCCAAGTTAAAATTATTCGCATGTTGCGAATGCTTGTATTATATATGCGCAACATGCGAATGTCAAGAGGAAGAAGAAAAATGGTAAAACTTTATGAACGGATACGGATATTGCGAAAAGAGCGCGGAATAACACAGAAAGAAGCTGCAGCTGGTCTTGGTATTGGCTATCGGGCATACCAGTGTTATGAGCTGGACCAACGCTATCCGGACATTCATGGGTTGGTGAACATTGCAGAATTTTTCGGAGTCAGTCTGGACTATCTGGTGGGACTGTCCGATGTGAGGGAACGGCAATAACCTCCGTCCCGCCCGCAGGCGAAAAAGAACGAAAGAGAGAGGAGGTCCCTGTATGCTGCGCAGTCTGCATATGAAGCTGGTCATGATCATGGTTTTGCTGATACTGTCGCTGATGATGGTAGTGGGGGCTTTTCTCATTAACTCAGTGACGGCTTTCTATCAGGAGGACTTCTACAGTCAGATGTCTGACGTGTTCCAGGATCCGCTCCTCTACCACGACCTGACCACCCCTGCCGGCGAGGAGGAGAACGGTGCAGAGCAGCTCTTTCAGGTCATAAAGGCCTACGCCGGTGAGCTGGGGGTGGACGGCCGCAACCGCAAGCTGTATATTCTGGACAGCAGCGGCGTGCCTCTGGTCTCCCCTGACGGGGAGACGGCCCGGCTGGAGTATACAGAGAATCTGGTGTTTGCACTGAATACCGGCCTGGAAACAAACCAGGCGGGGGACAAGAGCAATCTGGCGCTGGACTATATGGACGTGGCCATTCCCGTCCACAGGGGCGGGCAGGGCTATGTCATTTATATTTTGGACAATAAGTCCACCTCCAGCGATCTGACCAATCAGATGCTGGTTTTGATCATAGAGGCCCTGGGCTTTGGACTGGTGATCTCCATTCTGCTCTCCTTCCTGCTGTCCAAAACTATGGTCACCCCCATCCAGAAGCTGACCGAGGGGGCCATGCGGGTGGCGGAGCGGGATTTCTCCCGCAGAATTGAGGTGCTGTCCCAGGACGAGATCGGGGTGCTGACAGACACCTTCAATGACATGGCGGGCCAGCTTCAGGACACCCTGCGTCAGGTGGAGAATGAGCGCAACAAGCTGGACACCCTGTTTCTCCACATGACCGACGGCGTGGTGGCCTTCTCCCGGGCGGGGCGGGTCATCCACTCCAACCCCGCCGCCGCCCGGATGCTGCGCAAAAAAATCGGCCCTGAGACCAGCTATGAGGACCTGTTTCCCGGCGGAGCGGCGCTGGAGCAGGTGCTGAGCTCCTCTGACCATATTGAGGAGGAGCGGCGGGTGCGGGACAGCTTCCTTCAGCTCCTCATGGCCCCCTTTGACCGGGGCCGGGAGGGGGGAGGCGCACTGGTGGTGCTCCACGACATCACCGAACAGCGCAAAAATGAGGAGATGCGCCGGGAGTTTGTGGCCAACGTTTCCCACGAGCTGCGCACCCCGCTGACCAACATCCGCTCCTATGCGGAGACCCTCACCGAGAATGCCGGGGAGATACCTCCGGAGATGGAAAAGAAGTTTTTGGGGGTTATTCTTAACGAGAGCGACCGGATGACCCACATTGTCCAGGACCTGCTCACCCTGTCCCGGTTCGATTCAAAGCGGGACGAGCTGAAGCTGAGCCGCTTTTCCTTTGGAGAGGCAGTGCGGGACATTTATAATGCCGTCTATATGGAGGCCCAGAAGCACAACCACAGCCTCACACTGCGGCTGGAGCCCGGTCTGCCGCAGGTTCTGGCGGACCGGGAGCGGGTGCTTCAGGTGATTATGAATGTGGTGTCCAACTCCATTAAATACACTCCGGACGGGGGACACATCAACATCTTTGCCGGCTGGAAGGGAGAACGGGTTTGGCTGGTGGTGGATGACGACGGAATCGGCATTCCGGAGGAGGACCGCCCCCGCATTTTTGAGCGGTTCTACCGGGTGGACAAGGCCCGCTCCCGCCAGTCGGGGGGGACCGGACTGGGCCTGTCCATTGCCAAGGAGATTATGGAGCGGCACCGGGGCAGCATTGTCCTGCTGGATAAGGAGGGCCCCGGTCTGGCCGTCCGGCTGGAGCTGAATATTGAGGGACCAGACAATGGAAATGAATAAGAGACGCCGGGCTGTGGAGCTGGCAAAGGATGTGCTCATCCTTCTGCTGACCTGCTCTGCCGTCTGGCTGGCTTCCCAGACCCGGCTGGCCGCACCCCTGCAGGGACTGCTGCGGGAGGAGGGCCCCCAGGCCCTCCCCGGCCAGAGTCAGGGGGAGAGCCGGGCAGAGGGGGCGCTGCCGATGGCCATGGCAGCCAATCTGCCCGGCACATCTGTGCCGGCGGAGGGGGCGTTTGAACGGAGCGAAGGCGCCCGCTGCGGTATCTGCTACGACCAGGCTGCCTGCCAGGAGCTGTTTCAGAGGGTGGCGGGCCCTCTGGCCGAGACCTTATCCAGCGCCGGAGCGCCGGAGCGCATTACCCGCCGCGGGTGGGAGGAGGCGCTGACAAACGGCCTTGGAGTGTATATGGATTTTCAGGGGCAGGTGCCTATGCCTGTGCTGGTGGGCTGGCTGTCCGGGGAGGAGACCGCTCTGACCGCGACCGTCCGCCGCCTGGCGCTCACTGCCCGGGATGGGGGGGTGGACCTGTATTTTCGTGACGAGGAGGACGGGAACTATTACCGCTGCCGCTCGGAGGTAGCCGACTCCTTCCCCTTGCTGGAGGCCCTGTCCGGCCTGACGGACAACGGGGCTTTTTTTGCCTTTGAATCCCAGCTGTATGAGGACATCGACCCGGATACCCTGCTGCTGCCCGACGCCCCCAGCCCCGCATCATATACCGTCACCAATCCCATAAATACGGCCCAGGGGACGCTGGAGGCTCTGGTTCAGGACCTGGGGTTCTCGCTGAACTCCACCAGCTTTTACTCCACAGATGAACAGGTGGCCCGCAGCGGAGACGACAGTGTGCGCCTGTCTGACCGGGGGGTAGCCCTGTATCAGTATGAGGGCCGGGGAACAGGGGGGCTGTTCCCGGTTTTGTCCCAGGGAAACGCCGGAACGCTGTTTGACAGTGTGGAGACCTGCCGGCAGCTGGCTCTGTCCGCTATGGGAGCCCGGTGCGGGGAGGCCAGACTGTACCTGTCGTCCGTTCAGTGGAACGGAAAGGGCTGGGAGATCGACTTTGATTACAGTCTGAATGGAATCCCCGTTCTGCTGGAGAGGGGGTGCGCTGCCCGCTTTTGGGTGGAGGATGGGCAGGTAATGCAATTTTCCATATGGCTGCGCAGCTATACGGCCGGCTCCTCACTCTTACTGGTGCTGCCCCCCCGACAGGGGGCCGCCGCCCTTGCGGCGCAGGGCCTGAAGGGGGGAGAGCTGCTGCTCACCTACACCGACAGCGGCGGGGATACGCTGACGGCCGGCTGGTCGGCCAGAGGTGGCCGGACCGGGGAGGACTGAGACGATGCCATGGACAAAGCTGAAAAATATCGTTCTGGTGATTCTGGCTGTGACAAATTTGTGCCTGCTGTGTATCGTGGGGGGGCCTGCCATTCAGAGTCGCCGCCTGCTCAGCCAGGCCCGGGAGGATGCCATCCGCTTTCTTCAGAACCGGGGAGTTCAGGTGGAGGAGGCAACGGTTCCCCGATCCATGGACCTTCTGCCCCTGCGGCTGGAGCGGGACCTGGAGGGGGAGGAGCGTTCCGCCGCCGCCCTGCTGGGCGGCCCGGTGACTGCGGAGTCCCGGGGCGGTGAGGTATACCGCTATTTTAATGGCCAGGGGTCGGTGCAGTTTCACAGTGACGGCACCTTCTCCGCCCAGCTGGATCCCGCTGCATTCCCTCTGGGGGCGGACCGGGGAGCAGACTGTCTGTCCCTGCTGGAGAAAATGGGGATCCATGGGAGTATTTTGGAGGAGCGGGGGGAGGAGCTGATCTTCCGCCAGACCTGGGAGGGCTGGCCGCTGTTTACCCAGCAGGTGACGCTGGTGTGTGAGTCCGGGGGACTGGCCTCTATCACCGACGGCCGTCAGCTGGTGGGCCAGCCGGAGGCGGACCCCACCCGGCAGACCGTCTCTGTGGCCACAGCTCTCATTGATTTTATCAACGGGGTGAGCGCCCTTGGGGATGTGTGCAACTGCCTGGACGATATTCAGCCGGGCTATGTCACTGCCGTCTCCCTGTCCGGTCCCACCGTCCTCACCCCGGTGTGGCGGGTGTCCACGGATATCGGGGACTACCAGCTGGATACCGTCACCGGAGGGGTGACGCGGGTGTCCTAAAAAATGGGGGGCGGCATATTCTGAACTGGCGGGGCAAATCCCGTGGTCATGCCCCCAGATTATCCTGTTTGGAGGAATCCTATGTCACATTTAAACAGCCCCGTGGGTATCCTGGACTCCGGGATTGGGGGCTTCAGCGTGGTCAGGCAGGTACAAAAGCTGCTGCCTGAAGAAAATCTGATTTACTTTGGAGACGGCGCCCACATCCCCTATGGCAACCACTCGGAAGAGACCATTGTGGCTATGGCGCGGTATATGTTTTCCGCGCTGGAGGAGTGGGGAATCAAAGCTCTGCTGGTGGCCTGCAACACCATCTCCTGTGTGGTGGACCGGTGTGAGGACACTGTCTCCTGTCCGGTTTTCAACGCTGTTCAGGCGGGGGCGGACGCAGTGTCCGGTCTGGATGTGAATAAGGTGGGGGTCATATCCACGGTGTTCACCCACAACTCCCACATCTATCCCCAAAAAATTCTGGCCCAAAGTCCGCGTAAGCTGGTGGTGCTCAGCTGCGGCTGTCCCGACCTGGCCCGGCTGGTGGAGCACAGCCTGGGGGACCCGGCCGGTATGGCCCGGGTGGAGGAGAACCTGCGTCTGGAGCTGGACCACATGGTGCTGGAGGACAGGGTTGACTGCTGCGTGCTGGGCTGCACCCACTACCCTCTGGTGGCGGACAGCATCCGGAGGCTGTATCCCCAGCTGCCCCTCATTGACCCGGCGGAAGAGATGGCCCGGACACTGAAAGCCTTTCTGGACCGGGAGGGGCTGGGCAGCTTCCGGGACCAGTCCGGAAGCTTGACCATCTATACCACAGGAGATGTGGAGGAGTACGGCCTCCGGGCCCGGCAGGTGGGGCTGGAGCGGGTGGCCGCGGTAAAATATTATAAACCAATGATGGTGTAAAAGGAACGAGTGTTTATGGGAGAACTGCGATTTACAATTCCCACCCTCTTCGGTCTGGAGGGGGTCTGCGCCGACGAGCTCCGGCGGCTGGAGCTGCCGGATGTGAGGGCGGAAAACGGGCGGGTGCTGTGCACCGGCACTGAGAAGGACCTGCCCCGGCTCAACCTGAATCTGCGTACCGGGGAGCGGGTGCTGCTGGCTTTGGGGAGCTTTCCCGCGGGGGATTTTGACGCGCTCTTTGAGGGGACGCGGGCCCTGCCCTGGGAGCGGTTTATTCCCCGGGACGGCCAGTTCCCGGTAAAGGGCCACAGTCTGAACTCCACCCTCCACTCGGTGCCCGCCTGCCAGTCTATCATAAAAAAGGCTGTCGCCGCCCGGCTGGGCAGCAGATATGGCCTGAATACCCTGCCCGAAACCGGGGCGCTGTATCAGGTGCAGTTTTCCATCATGGGGGACGAGGCCGTGCTTATGCTGGACACCTCCGGGCCTGGCCTCCACAAGCGGGGCTACCGGGCCCAGGGGGTGGCGGCTCCTCTGCGGGAGACCTTGGCTGCCGGGATGGTGCTGCTGTCCCGATACAGAGGGCGGGACCCCCTGTGCGACCCCTTCTGCGGCTCCGGCACCATCCCCATTGAGGCGGCCCTCATTGCCAGGAACCGGGCGCCCGGCCTGAACCGCTCCTTTTCCGCTCAAAGGTGGCGCTGGCTGGACAAAAAGTTCTGGCTGGATGGGGCGGAGGAGGCCATGGATCGGGAATATTCCGGGGAGTATGAAATCTGGGGCGGCGATGCTGATCCTGAGGCCGTAGCCCTGGCCCGGCACAACGCCCAGCTGGCCGAGGTGGAGGATATTGTCCGCTTTGACAGGGACGACGCCACCCGTTTTCACTGGGGCGGGCTTTACGGCCGGGTGGTGACCAATCCGCCCTATGGCGAACGGGTGATGGAGCGAAAGGAGGCTGAGGACCTCTACAGGGCCTTTGGCAGGGCCTGGAATAAGCTCCCTGAGGGGTGGAAGCTCTATCTGCTGTCCTCCCACACGGAGTTTGAACGCACCTTCGGCAAAAAGGCAGACAAAAAACGCAAGCTGTACAACGGGATGCTGAAATGTGACCTGTTCATGTACCTGTAATGGGCCGCCCCTTTGATGGAGGTGTTTCTCGTGCGCCACTTGTTCATTATCAATCCTGCTGCGGGGAAGCGGGGGTCAACCGCCCACCTGGCGGAACTGGTGGACAGGCTGACCTTTTCCCATGAGGTGGTATACACCCAAAAGGAGGGGGATGCCCGGCGGTTTGCCCGGGAGGCGGCTCAGACTGGGGAGCCGGTGAGAATCTACGCCTGCGGGGGAGACGGCACCCTGAATGAGGTGGTCAACGGTGCGGCGGGCTGTGCCCATGTGGCTGTTACCAACGTTCCAAAGGGGACGGGCAATGATTTTTTAAAAATATTTGGCCCCGGATACCGGGAGCTCTTCTGGGATTTGGAGGCTCTGGCCGTTGGTCCCCAGATGCCCTTTGATCTCATCAGCTGCAACGGACATTTGGGCATCGACGTGGTGTGCGCCGGAGTGGACGCCCGTATTGCCGCCGGTGTCCACAGGTATAAAGATCTGTGGTTTCTCTCTGGTATGGGGGCATATATTCTGTCTCTGCTGGAAAATGTCTTTTTTAAAGGCATTGCCCGGCCCATGACGGTGCGGATGGGGGACATCCACTGGGAAAACCAGCCGGCCAGCCTGCTGTGCATTTGCAACGGCAGGTATTACGGCGGCGGCTTTATGCCTGTGGGGGAGGCCATGCCCGACGACGGCGTGCTGGATATGCTTCTGGTGCGCAGGGTGGGCCTGTTTACCCTTCTCCGTCTGGTGGGGCAGTATGCCAGGGGAAATTACCGAAAGTATCCTGACCTGATTTTGAGCTTCCACGGGCAGGAGGTGGACTTCTCCGCGATGGAACCCATCACTGTGGTAGTGGACGGCGAGGTGATGCGGGATACGGCTTTCACAGTCCGGCTGTCGGAGAAAAAGGTGAATTTTTTCTGTCCTGCCGGGGCGGACTACCGGCCGGCGGCAGAACCTCCTGGCCCGGACCGATGCTTTTGAGGAGCGGAGGATTTAACCCCCGTTTGTCAGGCAGCACTGCCTGACAAACGGGGGCTGTTTTATGTCTTATCCGGCATGGAGGAGGGGTCTTCCACCACCCGCCTGCCGGCCAGGTCTACATGGCTGTAATAGATCAGGGTTAAAAGGCTGCACATCAGCCATCCGGCGGGATAGCCCATGGCGATGGGCAGAATGGTGTTGGAGATGAATCTGGAGACGACATAGAGATAAATCTGCCGAAAGAACACAAAGGAGAACAGCATGATATAGGTGGGCGCCTGGCTGATGCCCGCCCCCCGCAGAGCACCGGAGTATACCTGGTTGACGCAGATGAGCACATAGCAGGGGCACATATAGCGCAGAAAGAGGGTTCCGTATGCCACTACCTCCTGCCTGCTGTTGAAGAAGGCCACCAGCCAGGGGGCGGTGAGAACCGCTGTGGAGGCCACGGCCACAGTGATGCCTAGGGACAGGCCGAAGGCGGCCCGGGTGCCCTGTCTGGCCCTGTCCACCTGTCCGGTGCCCAGATTTTGCCCCACAAAGGTGGTGGCCGCCAGCCCCAGGGACTGGACGGGGAGGAGCATGAACTGGTCAATTTTGGTGTAGGTGGTCCAGCCGGACATGCAGTCCAGACCGAAGGAGTTGATATAGGACTGGACAAAGACGTTGGAGAAGGAGGTAATGGCCATTTGAAGGGCGGAGGGGATGCCGATGCGGACGATTTGCCTGAGGATGTGGGGAGTGATCCGCAGCTCCCGCAGCCGCAGCTGAATGCAGGCCTCGCTGCGGGTCAGCACGAGGAGAATCAGCACGGCGGACACACCCTGAGACAGGATGGTGGCGTAGGCCACCCCCGCCACTCCCATCTGAAAGACGATGACGAAGAGCAGATCCAGGGCGATATTCATCAGGGCGGATACCACCAGAAAATAGAAGGGGCGCTTGGAGTCACCCACAGCCCGCAGAATGCCGGAGCCCATGTTGTACACCATCAGACCTAGCACGCCGGCGTAGTAAATGGTGAGGTAGGTAGTGGCCTCCGGAACGGCCTGGAGGTCGGTTTTCATCAGCCGGAGCATGAGAGGGATAATCAGGATGCCGACAATGGACAAAAGTACGCCCAGCACCAGAGTCATCACAAGGGAGGTGTGGACGGTTTTGCGGACCTCGTCAAATTTCTTTGCCCCATAGTACTGGGAGATGACCACGCCGGCGCCGCTGGCCAGGCCCATGAAGAAGCCGATGAGCATGATAATCACCGGAGTGACAGTGCCCACGGCTGAGTAGGCCTCATTACTCACATACCGGCCCACCACCCACAGGTCCACCGTGTTGTACAGCTGCTGGAACAGATTGCCCAGCAGCAGGGGCACAGCAAAGCGGACCAGGTGCCCGGCCACGCTGCCCTGGGTCATGTCAACAGCGTGACCGGAGCGTTTTGCCAATGCGGACAAGTGAATCTACCTCCTAAGATTTCATCGGGGCGGAATAATCATTCCCCATAGTCCAATCCGGATAAGTACCGCCGGGCCAGGTCAAAGGCGTGGCTGGCAGTCTGGGTGCGCAGCCGCTCCCGCATGGGCCGCGTCCCCAGGCGCAGAGCCCGGACATGGGTGCCATCCCGGGTGGCGATGGCCACAAACATGGTGCCCACCTCGTTGCCGTCCTCATCCCTGTCCGGGCCGGCCACGCCAGTGGAGGACAGGGCAATGTCGCAGCCCAGCGTACGGCGGGCCCCCTCGGCCATGGCGGCGGCGACCTCTTTGGAGACCGCGCCGAACTGGGTCAGCAGGTGCTCCGGCACCCGCAGGACCTGCTCCTTCACCTCATTGGTATAGGACACAATGCCCCCCTTGAAGGCGGCAGAGGCCCCGGGAACGTCGGTGAGCCGTTTGGCCATCAGTCCGCCGGTGCAGCTCTCGGCGGTGCCCAGGGTGAGGCCCCTGTCCCTCAGCGCCTGGATGATCACATATTCCAGCGAGGGCACGTCCACCCCGTAAACCTTGTCACCGAAGAGCTTCTTTACCTGGGTCACAGTGGGCTGGAGGAGGGTCTGGGCCTCCTCATCCGTGGCCGCCTTGGCGGTGACCCGCAGCTCGCACTCCCCCTCCTTGGCGTAGGGGGCCAGGGTGGGATTGGACATGGTGTTCATCTGGTCTCTCAGCTGGGCCTCCATGGTGGACTCCCCGATGCCGAAGAGCTTGACGGTGTGGGAGGCGATGACCCCCTCGGACAGGGAGAGGAGGTAGGGCCTGGCCCGATACTGGAACATGGGCCGGCACTCGCTGGGGGGGCCGGGGAGCATGATGACATGGACCCCATCCGCCTCAAAAGCGCAGCCGGGGGCGGTACCCCAGTCGTTTACCAGAATGGTGCACCCTTCAGGCAGCATGGCCTGCTGGAGATTGTTGTCCGTCATGGTCCGGTTGATGCGGGCGAAGTAGGAGCGGATGCGCTGGGCCGACCCCTCGTCAAAGACCAGCCTTTTGCCGAACGCCTCGGCCAGCACATTTTTGGTCAGATCGTCGCAGGTGGGGCCCAGACCGCCGGTTGTAATGATAATGTCCGCACGGGACTTGGCCAGGGCGACAGCCTCCCGGGCCCGCTGAGGGTTGTCCCCCACCACGGTGTGCCAGAAGACGTTGAGCCCCAGCTCGCTCAGTCCCTGGGAGAGCATCTGGGCGTCAGTGTTGGCGATGTTGCCCAGGAGCAGCTCGGTGCCGACGGATAAAATTTCGACAGTATGAGACATAAAAAGGACCTCCTGTGTTTTGGAAGTGGGCCTCTGGCCTGCTCCAGGCCAAAGACTGAATATTAGAATAGTACCAGTATAGCACGGGAAGGACAGAAGGGGTAGCTGTTTTCCGGGGGAGAAATCAATTTTGTATAATTTTTCTATCCAATGGGCAAAAACAGGGAAGAACAGGGGGAGGCGCGCAGTTTCTCTGCCAGTCTGTCCCGTGCTGCTTCGGCACTTTGCCGAAAAAGCGCGGAGAAAAAGTTGGTAAATCTAAAAATCATCCAAACAACAGGAGCTATAACTGAGATTTCAATACTTTTGTGAAGCTTTTGCAATTTTTCGACCATTTTACAGTTGAAATTTTTCAAGCTTTGGACTACAATGAGAACCGCAAGAGCAAGGAGGGGGCCCATGTGCTGAACATTGTTTTGGTCGAGCCGGAGATTCCCCAAAATACCGGGAATATTGCCCGTACCTGCGCCGCCACCCGCAGCCGTCTCCATCTGGTCAGGCCGCTGGGATTCGACATCAGTGACCGGGCAGTAAAACGGGCGGGGCTGGACTATTGGCATATGGTTGATCTGCATGTTTACGACAGCCTGGACCACTTCTTCACCCTCAACCCCAGGCCCGACCTGTGGCTGGCCACCACCAAGGCTCCCCGGGACTATACCCAGGCCCGGTTCCGGGAGGGTTGCTGGCTCATGTTCGGCAAGGAGACTGCCGGACTGCCTGAGGACCTGCGGCTGTGCTGGCACGACCGGTGCGTCCGTATTCCCATGCGGCCCGACGCCCGGAGCCTGAACCTGGCCAATTCAGTGGCGGTGCTCGCCTATGAGGCGCTGCGGCAGCAGAGCTTTCCGGGGCTTGCCGGGGCGGGGGAGATGGCTCGAGAGCGGTAAAACCCATTTTGTCACCTTTTGCAAAAAGAAAGGAGTCAAGAACATGAACTATAACAAAAAGACAGTCAAGGATGTGGATGTCAAGGGCAAAAAGGTTCTGCTTCGCTGTGACTTTAACGTGCCCATGGCTAAGGACGGCAGCGGTGTCATCACAGATGACAAGCGTATCCGGGCGGCACTGCCCACCATCCAGTATCTGCTGGACCAGGGCGCCGCGGTGATTGCCTGTTCCCACATGGGCAAGCCCAAGGGCGAGGTGAAGCCTGAGCTCTCTCTGAAGCCTGTGGCCGTCCGCCTGGGTGAGCTGCTGGGCAGAGAGATTGTGATGGCCGCCGACGTGGTGGGCCCTGATGCCCAGGCCAAGGCCGCCGCGCTCCAGCCCGGCCAGGTCCTGCTGCTGGAAAATACTCGGTTTGAGAAGGGCGAGACCAAAAATGACCCCGAGCTGGCCAAGGCCATGGCCGCTATGGCAGAGGTCTATGTGTCTGATGCTTTCGGCGCGGTTCATCGTGCCCACGCCTCCACCGCCGGCGTGGCGGATTACCTGCCCGCCGTGTCCGGCTTCCTCATCCAGAAGGAGCTGGACTTTATCGGCGGCGCGCTGGCAAACCCCAAGCGGCCTCTTGTCGCAATTCTGGGCGGCTCCAAGGTGTCATCCAAAATCGGCGTGATCAACAACCTGCTGGAAATTGCCAATACCATCATTATTGGCGGCGGCATGGCTTACACCTTCTCTGCCGCACAGGGCGGCACCGTGGGCGACTCCCTGCTGGAGGAGGACTGGAAGGACTACTCTCTGGAGATGCTCCAGAAGGCAAAGGACAAGGGCGTCAAGCTTCTCCTCCCTGTGGATACCGTCATTGCCGATGCCTTCGCCCCCGACGCCAAGAGCCAGGTCGTCAAGGCGGGCGAGATTCCCGATGGCTGGCAGGGCCTGGACATCGGTCCTGAGACAGTGAAGCTGTACTGCGACGCTGTGGCCGACGCGGGCACCGTCATCTGGAACGGCCCCATGGGCGTGTTTGAGTTCCCCGCCTTTGCCAAGGGCACCGAGGCTGTGGCTGAGGCCCTGAGCAGGACCAGCGCCATCACGATTATCGGCGGCGGCGACAGCGCGGCTGCTGTGCAGCAGTTGGGGTATGCCGACAAGATGACTCATATTTCCACAGGCGGCGGCGCCTCTCTGGAGTTCATGGAGGGCAAGGAGCTGCCGGGCGTGGCCTGTCTGCTGGACAAGTAAGCAGCTGGAGCAGGCGGAGCCAAATCGAAGCCCAGCAAAGCGGGTTCGATTTGGAGAGGAGAAGCAGCGAAATGAGCGAGCTTTCGGCCGCAGCCGGAAGCGAGGGATATGGAGCTTGCTCCAACGACATGGAGGGCAAGGAGCTGCCGGGCGTGGCCTGCCTGCTGGATCAATAACAACGAAATATACGATAGGAGAGATTTATTATGAATCGCCGCTACCGCAAAACCATTATTGCCGGCAACTGGAAAATGAACAACACCCTGTCCCAGACCAAGACCTTTGCTGAGGAGATCAAGCCCATTATGCCCAAGGGCAAGTGGTGCAATGTGGTGCTGTGTGTCCCCGCCACCAACATCCAGGCCGCTGTCCGCCTGTTCAAGGACTGCCATATTGCAATCGGCGCCGAGACCTGCCACGAGCTGGACCACGGAGCCTACACCGGCGAGATCACCGCCGAGATGATCAAGGAGGCGGGGGCCAAGTATGTGATTATTGGCCACTCTGAGCGCCGGCAGTACTACAACGAGACCGACTTTACCGTCAACAAGAAGGTGCACGCCGCCATCAACGCTGGTCTGATTCCCATCGTCTGTGTGGGCGAGAGCCTGGAGCAGCGGGAGCTGGGCGTGACCATGGAGCTGATCGCCTATCAGGTGAAGTGCGCTCTGGCCGGTGTGGCCCCCGAGCACGTGCGCCATGTTGTCATCGCCTATGAGCCCCTGTGGGCGATTGGCAC
>JAAVYL010000067.1 GCA_022791075.1 Lawsonibacter sp.
CGCTGGCAACTGACGTTACGAAATACCGGGTTTCATCCTTCTTTTTCATGATTGAATCCCCCTTTAGGTATAAAAAAATTAGCTTGCTGGTCGCAAGCTAACTGGTGCTTGTTCCCTGCAAACTAATAGTAACGGCTGCCTCGGCGGCAGACCTTGTGCTTTCAGTCGGAAAATAGTATAATAAAGTATTCACAAACTTTCCCTGGAGGTTTTTATGGAACGTGCTGCCACTGTAATTTCCCCCGAGCATATTGAGGCCCAGCTGAAGGTGTGCCGGGCCATTGCCGATATAACCGCCCAATGGGGTGAGAAGCCCCTGGCCTTTGTGGATACCTATGGCTGCCAGCAGAATGAGGCCGACTCTGAGCGCATACGGGGCTATCTGGAGAAAATGGGCTTTGGCTTTACCCACAGCGAGGAGGAGGCCCGTATCATCGTCATCAACACCTGCGCCATCCGGGAACATGCCCAGCAGCGGGTCTTCGGCAATGTGGGCGCGCTGGTCCACCTGAAGCGCCGCCGGCCCGACACCCTGATCTGTCTGTGCGGGTGTATGGTGCAGCAGCCCCAGGTGGTCCAAAAAATTCGGGAATCCTACCGCCATGTGGACCTGGTCTTCGGCCCCCACGCGCTGTGGAAGCTGCCTGAGATGGTCTATGCCCTCCTCGTCCGGCGGGGCAGGATGTTTCTCACCCCCGATGAGCCCGGTTCCATCGCCGAGGGCATCCCCGTGGTCCGTCAGGACAAAATCAGGGCCTGGGTGTCCGTCATGTATGGGTGCAACAACTTCTGCTCCTACTGCATCGTCCCCTATGTCCGGGGCCGGGAACGCTCCCGGCGGCCTGAGGACATCCTGGCTGAGGTGCGGCAGCTGGCGGCCGAGGGGTATCGGGATATCACCCTTCTGGGCCAGAACGTCAACTCCTACGGCAGGGACTTGGATGAACCCATCGACTTTGCCGGCCTGCTGGAGCAGGTCAACGCCATCCCCGGGGACTTTCTCATCCGCTTCATGACCTCCCACCCCAAGGACGCCACCCAAAAGCTCTTCGAGACCATGGCCCGATGTGAGAAGGTGGCCCCCGTGCTCCACCTGCCCTTCCAGGCGGGGAACGACCGGATTCTCAAGATCATGAACCGCCGGCACACCAGGGCGGAGTATCTGGAGAAGATCAGAGCCCTCAAAGCCCTGATCCCTGATATTGTCCTCACCTCCGACGTGATTGTAGGCTTTCCCGGGGAAACTGCCGAAGAATTTGAGGACACCCTGCGCGTGCTGGAGGAGGTCCGCTACGACGCTCTGTTCACCTTTATCTTCTCCCCCCGCCCCGGCACCCCCGCTGCCGAAATGGAGGACCCCATATCCCGGGAGGAGAAGCTGACCAATTTCAACCGTCTTACCGCCCTCCAGGACCAGATCTCCGAGGAGAAGCACGCCGCCTATGTGGGGAAAACGGTGCGCTGCCTCATAGACGGCCTGTCTGACGACGCCCGGTATGACCTCACCGCCCGCACCCCCGGCAACCGCCTGGTCCGGGTGGTGGGAGCGTCCTCCGCCCTGGGCCAGTTCCGGGACGTGAAGATCACCGGAGCCAACAAGTGGTCGCTGTTTGGAGAATTGGTGTAACCCCCCGTCCCCCGCAGGGCCAGGCTCCTTTGGAAAGGAGACTGGCCGCCTGCGGGCGGGACAAAAAGAGAGAAAGAAGGTACGCCCATGCCGGACCTCACCCCCATGATGCAGCAATATCTGGACATCAAGGCCCAGAACCCGGAGTCCATCCTGTTTTTCCGGCTGGGGGATTTTTACGAGATGTTCAACGAGGACGCCAAGCTGGTGTCCAGGGAGCTGGACCTGACCCTCACCACCCGGGACCGGAACAAGCCGCCGGAGCAGCGCACCCCCATGTGCGGGGTGCCCTACCACTCCGCCGACAGCTACATCGCCCGCCTCATTGCCAAGGGCTACAAGATTGCCATCTGCGAACAGACCGAGGACCCGGCCCTGGCCCGCGGCCTGGTGGACCGGGAGATCATTCGGGTCGTCTCCCCGGGAACCGTCATCGCATCCTCCATGCTGGAGGACAGCAAAAACAACTATATCTGCGCCGTCTATGCCGATTCCGCAGCCTATGGCCTGTGCCTGTGCGACATCTCTACAGGGGAGGTATACGGCTCCTCCTTCCCCGCCGGCGGGGAGGGCCTCAGCCATCTGGAAAACGAGCTGGGCCGCTTCCACCCCGCCGAGGCGGTGCTGTCCTCCGGAGCCTGCAATACTGACGGACTGGTCCCCTTTCTCAAGGACCGGCTGGGCTGTCTGTGTGAGAACGGGGGAGAAGCCCGGTTCCGCCTGGGCGCCGCCCGTCCTCTGGCAGAAAAGCAGTTTCGGAGCGGCCTGCAGGACGTCCCGCTCCAGGACGAGGCGGTCATCCAGGCGGCAGGCGGCCTGCTGGCCTACCTCTATGAGACCCAGAAAACCGATTTAAGCCACATCTCCCAGTTTCACTACTACACCGCCGGACAGTATATGGAGCTCTCCCTCACCGCCCGGCAGACTCTGGAGCTCACCGCCACCATGCGGGCCAAGGAGAAGCGGGGCTCTCTGCTGTGGGTGCTGGATAAGACCAAGACCGCCATGGGGGGGCGCCTTCTCCGGGGCTGGATTGAACGCCCCCTCCTCTCTCCGGTGCAGATTGCCCGGCGGCAGCAGGGCGTGGCCGGCCTGGTGGAGGATGCCATCACCCGGGAGGAGCTGTCCCTGGCCCTCCGGGAGGTCACCGACCTGGAGCGGCTGGCCGGCCGGGTGGTCTACGGCTCCGCCGGGTCCCGGGACCTGGCCGCCCTCTCCGCCGGACTGGGAAGGCTGCCCCATATCCGGGACCTGCTCTCCCA
This sequence comes from Lawsonibacter sp., assembly GCA_022791075.1. Lineage (GTDB taxonomy): Bacteria > Bacillota > Clostridia > Oscillospirales > Oscillospiraceae > Lawsonibacter. The sequence continues at coordinate 2,890 of JAAVYL010000067.1, forward strand.
CTGCTCCTCCCCCCTCCTCCAGTCCCTGTGCTTGGAGCTGGACGACCTGCCTGAACTGCGGGACCTGCTGGACCGCGGACTGCGGGACGAGGACGAGAAGCCTCTGCCCTTCTCCGTCCGGGAGGGAGACTTTATCCGCCCCGGCTACAACGCCAAGGTGGACGAGCTGCGGGACCTGCTCACCAACGCCAACAGCCATATCATTCAGATGGAGGTCAGGACCAAGGAGCAGACCGGCATCAGGAATATGAAGATCACCTCCAACAAGGTGTTTGGATACTATATCGAGGTGGCCAAGTCCCAGACCGGGCTGGTGCCATCCGACTGGGTACGCAAGCAGACCACAGTGAACGCCGAACGGTATATTTCCCAGGAATTGAAGGAGTTGGAGCACGCAATCCTCTCCGCCCAGGACCAGGTGACTGCTTTGGAGTATCAGCTCTTCTGCGAACTGAAGCAGGCTGTCTGTGCCCAGGTGGATCGGATTCAGGGCACCGCCGCCGCGCTGGCCCAGGTGGATGTGCTGTGCTCCTTTGCCTCTGTGGCTGCGGCCAACAGCTATTGTATGCCCCAGGTGGACGATTCCGACGCACTGACCATTGTGGAGGGCCGGCACCCTGTGGTGGAGCGGATGCTCAAGGGGACCCCCTTCGTCCCCAATGACACCCACATGGACGCAGGTGAAAATCTGGCCGCCATCATCACCGGCCCCAATATGGCAGGCAAGTCCACCTATATGCGCCAGACCGCCCTTATCGTCCTTATGGCCCAGATGGGCTCCTTTGTCCCCGCCAAGTCGGCCCGCATCGGCGTGGTGGATCAGGTGTTTACCCGCATCGGGGCCAGTGACGATCTGGCCGCCGGCCAGTCCACCTTCATGGTGGAGATGACCGAGGTGGCCGCCCTCCTCAGCCACGCTACAAGGAGATCGCTCCTCATCCTGGACGAGATCGGCCGCGGCACCTCCACCTATGATGGCATGGCCATCGCCCGGGCGGTGCTGGAGCACTGCGCCGACAAAAAGCGCCTGGGGGCCAAGACCC
>JAAVYL010000007.1 GCA_022791075.1 Lawsonibacter sp.
CGTTGCGGATCTTGAAGCACTTCATGTCCTGCCCGCCGATGTCGATGATGAAGTCCACATCGGGCTCAAAGTGGGCGGCGGCCTGGTAGTGGGCCATGGTCTCCACCAGCCCCAGGTCGCAGGAGAAGGCGTTTTTGATCAGATCCTCCCCGTAGCCGGTGACGGCGGCCCCCTTGATGACGATATGGTTTTTCTCCGGCAGATCGCACAGCCCGTAAATCTCTTTCAGCTGTTCCAGCACGACGGCAACCGGGTTGCCCTGGTTGGAGTGGTAGTATTGATAGAGCAGGCCGCCGTCCGGGGCAATGAGCACCATCTTGGTGGTGGTGGAGCCGGCGTCGATGCCCAGATAGGCGTCCCCATTGTAGGTGTTGATGGCGTGAATGGGGGGGGCGGCGGAGGCAGAGACGGAGGTGTTGTGCCGCTCCAGGAAGGCGTCGTACTCCTCCTGGCTGATGAAGAGGGGGGGCATAGTGTCCACCAGGGTTGCGGTTCCGGCGCTGTCCTCCAGCTTTTTCATGACGGTCTCAAAGGGGATGGGGGAGTAGTCAGTGGCGCACAGAGCGGCTCCTATGGCGGCGAAGCAGTCCCCGTCTTCGGGGAAGACGGCGTGATCTCCGTCCAGCTTCAAGGTCTCCACAAACCGCTGGCGCAGGCCCATGAGGAAGTGCAGCGGACCGCCCAGGAAGACAATCTTCCCCTTCAGCTCCCGGCCCTGGGTGAGACCGGCTACGGTTTGGTCCACCACGGCCTGAAAGACTGAGGCAGCCACATCCTCCTTCCGGCCTCCCTGATTCAGGATGGGCTGGATATCGCTTTTGGCGAAGACGCCGCAGCGGGAGGCGATTGGGTAGATCTTCTCGTGCTTCAGGGACAGACTGTCCAGCTCGTCCACGGTGACGTTCATCAAAACCGCCATCTGGTCGATAAACGCTCCGGTGCCCCCGGCACAGGAGCCGTTCATCCGCTCCTCCAGGGCGCCGCCGAAGAAGATGATCTTGGCGTCCTCTCCTCCCAGCTCGATCACCGCGTCGGTGTCGGGGATGTATGTATTCACAGCAGCGGCGGTGGCGTAGACCTCCTGGACAAAGTCGATGCCGGCGGCGTCGGCCACCCCCAGCCCGGCGGAGCCGGTGATGGTGACCTTGATCTCCTGGCCGGAGAGCATGTCCCGGATGGAGCTCAGGGTCTCCAACGCCCGCTCCCGGGTTTTGGAGAAGTGCCGTTCATAGGAGCGGAAGAGCAGCTTATCCTGCTCGCTGAGCACCACCACCTTGACTGTGGTGGAGCCGATGTCAATGCCGACGCGCAGACTCATAAAAATAACCTTACCTTTCCCCGAAGACTCCGGGAGAGCCTTCCTTTCAATGGTATATCATACTGATTTCATGTCGGAAAAACAATAAACTTAACGGCTTTTTAACGGGTCGAAACAGAAGAAAAGCGGGAAATTAACGGGGCGTGGAGTGAGCAAAAACAACAAAACAGCGGCAAAAATTTGAAAAATGTTACAGAAATATGAAGCCCCTGCCCCGTCCCAGGGGAGAACCGAGTGAGGCAGGCGGGCAGCTGACAGCCGTCCCCCAAACATATCCGGGGGAGCAGTCCGGATCAAGTACGCGGGCGGATGCTTCTCCGGACAGAAAAATCTTGACAGACTGTCCGGAGAGGGGTATACTTGCGGTAATTGAATCAGGATCTTCGGGGCGGGGTGCAATTCCCCACCGGTGGTAAAGCCCATAAGCCGCAAGGCACGACCTGGTGAAATTCCAGGGCCGACAGTATAGTCTGATAGGAGAAGATCGTGTGAACGCAGGATGAGTATGTCTGTGTCCATTGAGCTGTGCCCCGGAATGAGTATATCGTTCCGGGGTTTTTGCTTCAGGGACGCAGGGGCCTGCGTCCGTTTCACGACGCCTGGAACAGTCATGTTCTAGGCGCATTTTCTTTTTGGAGGTGGAAACTGTGGAGGATACAAATTATATGGCGCTGGCCGTCTCTCTGGCGGAGCGGGGCCGGGGGTGGACCAGCCCCAACCCTGTGGTGGGAGCGGTGCTGGTGAAGGAGGGCCGCATCATCGGCCAGGGCTGGCACCGGAAGCGGGGCGGGCTCCACGCGGAGCGGGAGGCGCTGGCGGACTGTCACGAGTCTCCCGCAGGGGCCACACTGTATGTCACCCTGGAGCCCTGCTGTCACCGGGGGAGGCAGCCCCCCTGTACGGAAGCGGTTCTGGAGGCCGGGATTTCCCGGGTGGTGGTGGGCTCGGCGGACCCCAATCCGCTGGTGGCGGGAAAGGGACTGGAGCTGCTGCGGCGGAACGGCGTAGAGGTGGAGACCGGGGTTTTGCAGAGGGAGTGCGACGGCTTGAATCCGGCGTTCTTCCACTATATCACCACGAAGCGGCCCTATGTCACCATGAAATACGCCATGACGCTGGACGGAAAAATTGCCACCCGCACCGGGGCCTCCCAGTGGATCACCGGGGAGGAGGCCCGGCGGCGGGTCCATAAGGACCGCCATGCCAACGCCGCCATCATGGCGGGAGCGGGCACCGTGCTGGCCGACGACCCCCTGTTGACCTGCAGGCTGGAGGGGGGAAAGAATCCCCTCCGGGTCATCTGCGACACCCGCCTGCGCACCCCCCTGGACAGCCGGATTGTGAAGACCGCAGAGGATGTGCCCACAGTTCTGGCAGTGGGGCCGGAGGCGGGGAGCCGGGCCGCGCCCTATGAGGCTGCCGGCTGTCAGGTGTGGACGCTGCCCCTGAAGGAGGGGCGGGTGGACCTGGCCGCCCTGATGGACCGGCTGGGGGAGGCGGAGACAGACAGCCTGCTCCTGGAGGGGGGCGGAACGCTGAACTGGGCCATGCTGGAGGCGGGACTGGTCCAGCGGATCCAGGCCTATATCGCCCCAAAACTCTTCGGCGGCGTCGGGGCCAAGTCCCCTGTGGGCGGGACGGGGGTGGAGCTGCCAAGTCAGGCCGTTCAGCTGGCAAACCCGGCGGTCACCCGGATTGGGGCGGATTTTTTGATAGAGGGGGATGTCCGATATGTTTACGGGGATTGTTGAGGAGATGGGCGCCGTGCGGGCCATTCGCCGGGGGGCTCACTCGTCGGTGCTGTCCATTGGAGCCAGCCTGATTCTGTCCGACTTGAAGCTTGGCGACAGCGTGGCGGTGAACGGCGTCTGCCTGACAGCCACAGGCAAGGATGCCGGCGGCTTCACCGCCGACGTGATGCACGAGACGCTGAACCGCTCGGCCCTGGGGCTGCTGGCCCCTGGCAGCCCGGTTAATCTGGAGCGGGCCATGGCGGCGGGCGGCCGCTTTGGGGGGCATATCGTCTCGGGCCACATCGACGGCACCGGGACCATCACAGCCACCCGTCAGGATGACAACGCGGTGTGGTATACCGTAAAGGCCGCCCCCGAATTGCTGAGGTATGTGGTGGAGAAGGGATCCATCACCATTGACGGCATCAGCCTGACAGTAGCCCGCGCAGAGCGGGACCGGTTCTCCGTCTCCCTCATCCCCCATACCGCTTCGGTTACCGTTCTGGGCAGGAAGGGGCCGGGGGATGTGGTCAACCTGGAGACGGACATCATCGGAAAGTATGTGGAGAGGCTGCTGGCGCCCCGGGAGGAGGTAGAGTCCGGGGCGGGGATTACCCTTGAATTTTTAACAGAAAACGGATTTTAGGAGGAATTGCTATGGAATATCCCTGCTGCACTGTGGAGGAGGCCCTGGAGGAGCTGCGCGCCGGGCATATCATCATCTCCATCGACGACCCGGACCGGGAGAACGAGGGGGACATGATCTGCGCCGCCCAGTTTGCCACCACAGAGAATGTAAACTTTATGGCGGTCCATGCCAAGGGGCTGATCTGCACCCCCATGAGCGAGGAGGTGGCCGGCCGGCTGGGGCTGGAGCAGATGGTGAAGGTGAACACCGATAACCACTCCACAGCTTTCACGGTGTCCATCGACCATGTGGACACCACCACAGGCATCTCCGCCGAGGAGCGGGGCTGCACCTGCCGCAAATGCGCCGACCCGGCCACAAGGCCGGAGGAGCTGCGCCGTCCTGGCCATGTGTTCCCCCTGGTGGCCCGGCGGGGGGGCGTTCTCACCCGCAACGGCCACACCGAGGCCACTGTGGACCTGTGCCGGCTGGCGGGACTGACCCAGTGCGGTCTGTGCTGTGAGATCATGCGGGAGGACGGCACCATGATGCGCACCGCCGAGCTGCTGGAGAAGGCGGCGGAGTGGGGCCTGAAGGTGATCACCATTAAGGCGCTCCAGGACTACTGCCGCCGCCACGACAAGCATGTGGTGAAGGAGGCTGCCGCCCATCTGCCCACAAAATTTGGAGACTTTCAGGTCTATGGCTATGTGAATGACCTCACCGGAGAGCACCATGTGGCCCTGGTGAAGGGGGAGATTGGGGACGGCCGGGACGTGCTGTGCCGGGTCCACTCCGAGTGCCTCACCGGAGATGTGTTCGGTTCCCGGCGCTGCGACTGCGGCCAGCAGCTGTCCGCCGCCCTGGCACAGATTGAGGCGGAGGGCCGGGGAATTTTGCTCTACATGCGCCAGGAGGGCCGGGGCATCGGCCTGATTAACAAGCTGAAGGCCTATGCGCTCCAGGAGCAGGGGCTGGATACGGTGGATGCCAACGTGAAGCTGGGCTTTGCGCCCGACCTGCGGGAGTATTGGACCGGGGCGCAGATCCTCCGGGACCTGGGGGTGCGGACCATGCGGCTGCTGACCAACAACCCGGACAAGGTATATCAGCTGTCTGATTTTGGCCTGGAGATTGGGGAGCGGGTGCCCATTCAGGTAGACGCCACCAGCGAGGATTTGTTCTATCTGCGGACTAAGCAGAAGCGGATGGGGCATCTGGTCAATTACTGAGCGTCCGGGCTGCGGACGGATACACCATAAAACAAACAGGAGGAGCTTATTATGAAGGTTTATGAGGGCAAGCTGGTATCTGAGGGCATTCGGGTGGGCATTGTGGCCGCCCGGTTCAATGAGTTCATCGTCTCCAAGCTGATCAGCGGGTGTGAGGACGTGCTGCTGCGCCACGGGGTGCAGGCGGAGGACATCTCCCTGGCCTGGGTCCCCGGGGCGTTTGAGATTCCCCTGATTGCGGCGAAGATGGCCGGGAGCGGCAAGTACGACGCGGTGATTGCCCTGGGGGCCGTCATCCGGGGAAGCACCAGCCACTACGACTATGTGTGCGCCGAGGTGTCCAAGGGGATCGCCGCCGCGTCGCTGGAGAGCGGGGTGCCGGTCATGTTCGGCGTGCTCACCACAGACACCATTGAGCAGGCCATTGAGCGGGCGGGCACCAAAGCGGGCAACAAGGGCGCTGACTGCGCCCAGGGGGCCATTGAGATGGTGAATCTCATTCGGGGGCTGGAAAAATAATATTTTTCCAGTCAGCTGGCTGTAATTCTTCAAAACCCCCTTGCCAAGGGGAGAAAAATAGGGTAAAATAAATCAGTTGAGTGCAACCAATAGTTTATATTACGGAGGATGATTCCTATGCCAATGATTTCTGCCAGCGATTTCCGCAACGGTGTGACCTTTGAGATGGACGGCAAAGTGATGCAGGTGGTGGAGTTCCAGCACGTCAAGCCCGGCAAGGGCGCGGCCTTTGTCCGCACCAAGATGAAAAACGTCATCACCGGCGGGGTGACCGAGACCTCCTTCAAC
>JAAVYL010000068.1 GCA_022791075.1 Lawsonibacter sp.
GGGGATGTGGGGGGCGGGAATTTTAAATACGTCGCCGTAAATGCCGATGAACCGCTCGGCGATGTCCCGGCATATCTCCACGAGCTGCTTCTGATCCTCCCCCACAGGGACAAAGTCGGGCTGATAGAGGAGAATGTCCGCCGCCATAAGGGCGGGATAGGTGAACAGACCGGCGTTGATGTTGTCCTTATGCTTGGCGGCCTTGTCCTTGAACTGGGTCATGCGGCTGAGCTCGCCGAACATGGTGTAGCAGTCCAGCACCCACCCCAGCTGGGCGTGGGCGGGGACATGGGACTGGATAAAGATGGTGCATTTTTCCGGGTCCAGGCCGCAGGCGATGTATTGGGCCACCTGGGTGAGCACCCGGCGGCGCAGCTGGGCCGGCTCCTGGCGCACTGTGATGGTGTGCAGGTCGGCCATGAAAAAGTAGCAGTCAAATTCTTCAATCATCTCCAGCCAGTTGCGGACGGCGCCCAGGTAGTTGCCGAGGTGAAGTTCCCCGCTGGGCTGGATGCCGGAGAGCATGACTTTCTTGTTGTCCATGTGTGTTTGCTCCTTTGTGTTCAGACGCTGACAGACAGCGCCTGCATAATATCATTATATTATATCACTAATGGGGAAGAAAGGCAAACAAAAAATCCCTCTCTTTTCCTGTTTTCCAGGGCAGTATCCAAAATATAGAAGGAGGTTTGGTACATTTCTGCGCTTTGCACACCGTCTTGCCAATGGGGAGGGGATATGATAGAATAAAGGACACAGGGAAGGAGGAGCGGTATGGTACTGTACAGGCCTGTTGGAGCCCAGGAGCGGCTTTTGATTGCGGAGAGCGGGTATACTGCCTTTCCGCCCAGGCTGCCGGAGCAGCCGATTTTCTATCCGGTGCTGAACGAGCAATACGCGGCAGAGATTGCGGAACGGTGGAATGTCAGGGATAAAAGCTCCGGCTTCAGGGGGTTTATCACCCGTTTTCAGGTGGATGACCGGTTCATGTCCCGGTATCAGGTTCAAACCGTGGGCCGCTCCTACCACCAGGAGTACTGGGTTCCCGCGGAGGAGCTGGAGGAGTTTAACCGGCATATCCTGGGAAGGATTGAAGTGATCCGGGAGGTTGGCAGAGAATGACCGGCGGACCGGCTGAGGGAAAAAAGCCCTGGTTTGTCTATATGCTCCGCTGCGGAGACCAAACCCTGTACACCGGGAGTACAGACGATGTGCCCCGCCGTCTGGCTGCCCATCGGGCGGGTCGAGGGGCAAAATACACCCGGGGCCGGGGCCCGCTGGAGCTGGTCTACACAGAGCGGGTTCCCGACAGGGGCGCCGCCCTGCGGCGGGAATATCAGCTCAAACGGCTGAGCCGGCGGGAGAAGGAGACGCTGATTGCGCAGCCGCGGCCGGAGACCGCGGAGACGGGCTGAGAGAGGCAGCCGGGCCGTGGAGCGGGCGCCGGAAAACATTCACAGGCTGTTTACAAATCCGCTCTTGACAGACAAAACAAAAAGCAATATAATATCAACGTTAAAGCCATAAATATGGCCCTTACGTGAGCGGGAAACTCCCGCCGCGCGCGGAGGGAGGGAAATATAAATGTCGGAAGTCCGTGTGAGAGAGTACGAGTCTCTGGAGAGCGCACTGAAACGCTTTAAGCGCAGCTGTGCCAAGTCCGGAGTGCTGGCCGAGGTCCGTAAGCGTGAGCATTACGAGAGCCCCAGCGTCAAGCGCCGCAAGAAGTCTGAGGCCGCCCGCAAGAACCGCAAAAAATTCTATTAAGCGCCTGAAACCGCCGGAGTTCTGCACTCCGGCGGTTTTTTCAGGGCATCAGGAGCGGAGATTCCGCTCCTGATTTTGTGTTTTATTATGACCAGGGCAGCCAGCCTCCGCCCTCCCGGGCCTCCATCATGTCCATTGCGCCGTCCAGCATGGCGGCGGCGTCGGCCATGGTGAGAGCGTCGGTCAGCTGGATGGAGCCAGCGGTCTCGGGGCGGAGAATGCCGGAGGCGGACAGATTTGCTGCAGCCTGGGAGGCCCAGTGGTCTATACCGCCGCTGGAGAAGACGGCAACGGGCACGTCCGTGATGTCCAGCAGGTTGTTCAGCATCACCGCGGCCTCCGCGCGGGAGATGGTGTCGCAGGCGCCAAACACGGGGGCACCGCTTTCATTTCTGGAGCCCTGAACCACGCCAGCCTTCAGGGCGGCGGAGACGGCTCCCTTGGCCCAGGTGGGGATGGCCTCGTCGTCAGAGAAGCCGGTGAGGGTGACACCCTCCAGATCCTCCAGTCCGGCCACAGACATCGCCATGGTGAGGAATTGGGCCCGGGTGACGGTCTGGTCCGGGTCGAAGAAATACCGTCCGTCCACATACCGGCCCACATAGACCCCCTCCTCCGCCAGGCGGACGGCCGCCTTCTGGACGGGGTGTCCGCCGAGGTCAGCGTAGGTTACCTTGGTGTCCGGCTTGTCGATGCGCAGAGACACCTTGGCCTCGGGGGAGGTGTTGCCGGCGGGGTCCACAGCCACATAGGTGAAGCTGTCGCGGCCCGTCTTGTTTTCATAGGGCGTGTAGACAAACTGGCTGGAGCCGTCCTCGGCCAGGGTGACCGCCCCCCGGGCGGGGGTGGAGGTGAGCTGGAAGGTGAGGGAGTCCCCTTCCCCGTCCACGGCGTCAAAATAGCCGGTAATGGCCACATTTTTATAGGTGGTCAGCTCCATATTCCGGGCCACAGGGGGCTGGTTGGCTTCGGTGAGCAGGTGGAGGGTGACTGTGGTCTGCCTCTCGCTGGGACCGGAGGAGAAAGCGGGGGTGATGAGGAGGGCTGCGGTGTCCGCCGCGGGCTCCGGGGCGATCTGAAAGCGCAGGCCGGACAGAGCGGAGACGTCGATATAGGCCCCCTCCTGCAGAAGCTCGCTGCCCATGCACAGTGTGCCTGTGCCCGGGTCGGGGAGCGTGTCTATTGTGATGCCGCTGAGGGCGGTTTTTTTATTGGGTTTGACGGCAAAGTCCTCCGGGGAAAAGAGAATGGAGGCGCCGGTCAGACCGTTTTTGGAAAAGTCCTCCACATAAGGGGAGTCTGACTTTTTGCTCCAGAAGAACGCGGAAGAGGGGAGAGCCAGAGAGAGGGCCAGAGCCAGCACCAGAAAGGGCGCCAGTCCGCGGCGGAAAGTGTGGTTGCGCTGCATAGGGATACCTCCTTACAAAGTTGATGTATCCCTATTGTTTTGTCCTTTGAGGAAAATTATGCAGGGAGAAAAATTTCAGCTGTCTATGTAGGGCCCGCCCGCCTCTGTCAGAGACATGACAGAGATTTCAAAGGCGGTGCGCTCCTGGAGCTGGCCGTCTACCTCCTTGGAATAGACCCGGCTTTGCAGCCGCCCCTCCAGGGCCAGCTGGTCCCCCACCTCCATGGCGCCGCACCGGTAGGCCAGACTGCCCCAGGCGATGCAGGGCAGATAATCCGCCCGGCCATAGCGGCGGTTGGCGGCCAGGATCATGTCGCAGATGGTCCGGCCCAGAGGGGTTGCCCGAAGGGTGGGCGGCTTACACAGGGTGCCTGACAGCTCCAGCCGGTTTTCGTCCTCACCCTCCTCCTGGCTGAGTTCCCGGGCAAAGACGCTGATCACCAGCCGGCTGCCCACACCGCTGCGGTTGTTGAAGGTGCGCACCTCTCCCCGGACGGTGAGCGGACTGCCGGCCTCCAGAGGGGGCAGGAGGGCCAGCTGTTCCCGGGCGGCCACCACATTGAGCCGGTCCTCCGCTCCGGACAGACGGCGGACCGACAGAGGGAACAGGAGGTACTCCACACCGTGGTTGGCGTGGGAGGGGACGGGCGGGGCGCTCAGCCGCCCCCGGAGAAGAATTCTGTTGTTGTTGGTCTGCATGGAAGCAACACTCCTAAAATATGGTCAAAGACCGCTTTGACGGAATCGTCTGTTGCTTCATTCTATGCACCGGAGAGGGAGGGTATGTCCCAAAGAAAAGAGCCTGTGCCGCGGGACAGCTTGACGGCGGACATGACAAAAAATATCTGCTGCGGAGAAGAGGGAAATACAAAAAAAGAGGAAAAATAGTGAAAATTTATGTTGGCTTTTTAAAAAAGGTGTGATATGATAGCTGCCATATTATGTATAATGATGCGGGGCAGCCTGGCTGCCGTCAGATAGGATGGATGCCTTTATGGATGATTTTTCCTTTTCGATCTTCCCCAATGAGAATTTTCTGGACCTGCGGCTGTATCAGTACGGCTGGGAACAGTGTGCGCCTCTGCACTCCTTTGGGCCCTTCGTGCGCAACCATTACCTGTTTCACTATGTGATTTCGGGGCGGGGGCATCTGGATTCTGCGGACCAGGACGGGGTGGACCACGAGTATGAGCTGCAGGCCGGCCAGGGCTTTATGATTTGTCCCGGACAGGTAAACACCTATCGGGCCTATGAAAAGGATCCCTGGAAATATGTCTGGCTGGAGTTTGACGGCCTGCGGGCGGCAGAATTTGTGGACAGTGCCGGGCTGGGGATGTCCCAGCCCATCTACGTCCCCCAGAGCTCCGCTCAGGGGGATGCTGTTCGCAACACAATGCTCTATATTGCCGATCACTCCGACGCATCCGCCCTCCACCTGGTGGGCCACCTGTGTATCTTTATGGATGGGCTCATCCAGTCCTCCTCCACACGGAAGGAGCTTCGGGGCGGTCAGCTGCGGGATTTCTACATCCAGGAGGCCATTACGTTTATGGAGCAGAACTACTACAGGGAGCTCACTGTGGAGGAGATGGCCGATGTGTGCAAGCTGAACCGCAGCTATTTCAGCAAAATTTTCAAGGATAATATGGGCTGTCCGCCCCAGGAATTTCTGATCCGGCTCCGGCTGTCCAAGGCCGCTGACCTGATGAAGAACACAAACAATTCCATTGGAGACATTGCCGCCCTGTGCGGCTATCCCAACCAGCTCCATTTCTCCCGGGCCTTTAAAAAGCGGTACAGCTTTTCTCCGCGGGAGTGGAGGCTTCAGCATCAAATACAGACAAAAAAGAGGTGACCGCCTGGGCGGACACCTCTTTTCAACGCTTTGTCAGATTGCGGACAGGAGAAGCTGCATGGACTGATAGTCGTTCCAAAATACGGGCAGGGGATAACCCGCGTTCATCAGCACGTCGCCGGGCCAGATGCCTTCGCCATTCACCTGATAGGTCAGCTGAGGGTCCAGGCCCTTCAGCTGCAGGGTGTAGAAGGGGGCAGCGGCGTGGATGGTGCCGGAGACCAGGGAGACCAGGGCCTCACGCCTGTCGGGAGAGACGTGCTCCCAGGCGGTGTAGGGTCCATTCTGGAAGGGATCGGTGAGGCGGTAGTAGTCCCCCCGCTGGATCAGGTCGTAGTGCTCCTTGAAGAAGGCTACCTGCTCTTTGATGGCCTCCTTCTCCTCCGGGGAGGTTTTGTTGGGGTCCATCTCATAGCCGAAGGTGCCGGCCATGGCTGCCACGCCGCGGGTTCCGATGGGGGTGACCCGCCCGTTGGCCTCGTTGGGGACAGCGGAGACGTGGGCCCCCATGGCGCTGATGGGGTAGCCGAAGGAGGTGCCGTACTGGATGCGCAGGCGGTCGATAGCGTCGGTGTTGTCGCTGCACCAGATCTGAGGGGTGTAGCAGAGCATTCCGGCGTCGAAGCGTCCGCCTCCGCCGGCGCAGCCCTCAATGAGGATGTAGGGGAAGTCCCGGCGCAGCTGGTCCAGCATCTCATAAACACCCAGGATGTACCGGTGGAAGACCTCGCCCTGGCGCCGGGCGGGCAGGGCGGCGGACCACACGTCGGACAGACTGCGGTTCATGTCCCACTTCACATAGGTGATATCGGCGCTGGAGAGGACGGCCTTGATCTGTCTGTAGACGTGCGCCCGCACGTCGGAGCGGGAGAAGTCCAGCACCAGCTGGTTCCGGCCCCGGGCAGGGGTCCGGTTGGGGATGCGGAACGCCCAGTCGGGGTGCTCCCGATAGAACTGGCTGTCCTCATTGACCATCTCGGGTTCGATCCAGATGCCAAAGGACATGCCCAGCTCCCTGATGCGGGGGACCAGGGCCTCCAGGCCGCCGGGAAGCTTTTTCTGGTTGACGGTCCAGTCCCCAAGACCGCTGTTGTCGTCGTCCCGCTTGCCGAACCAGCCGTCGTCCATGACGAGGAGCTCAATGCCCAGGGGGGCGGCGGTCTTTGCAAAATTCACCAGCTTGTCTGCGTCAAAATTGAAGTAGGTGGCCTCCCAGTTGTTGATGAGCACCGGACGGCGCTTGCCCTGGAAGGGGTCCTGAATCAGGTGCTCCCGGATGGAGCGGTGGAACTGCCGGCTCATCTGGCCGAAGCCGCTGGGGGAGCAGACCAGAGCCCCTTCGGGGGCGGTGAAGCTTTCGCCGGGCTCCAGAGTCCAGCAGAACTGATGGGGGTTGATCCCCATGACCAGCCGGGCGTTGCTGTACTGGCTGCTCTCCACCTGAGCCTGGAAATTGCCGCTGTACAGCAGCATGGCGCCGCAGCAGAAGCCGTGGTCCTCGTCGGCGTTGTGGTCACAGAGAATCACAAAGGGGTTGTGCTGGTGGCTGGAGGTCCCCCGAACGCTGCCCACCCCCTGCACGCCGGAGCGCAGCGGGGCCCGGTCAGGGGACCGCTCCATCAGGTGGCAGCCGTTGAAGGTAATCAGATCCAGGTCGGTGCGGAGGAGGTCCAGGCACAGGGAGGTGCACTGGCGCAGACGCACCGTCTGCCCGCCCTGATTGACAACCCGGACAGCCCGGGTGATCAGGTCGTACTCCTCGAAGACGCCGTAGTACAGCTCTACCTTGACCTGGGCGGCAGTGTCCTCCAGAAGGAGGACCAATGTTTCAGCGTCCTTGTCGGTCCCACGGAAGGCGGGCAGGCCCTCCAGGGCATATTTTCCCTGGCGCAGCTCAAAGCCGGTATAGCGCAGGTCCGCTGAGCAGCTGCCGCAGGGCAGCTCCAGCTCGATGGAGGGCAGACGGAAATCCCCTACGCCGCAGGTGGAGTACTCCTGAGGAATGGTGTTCAGCGAATAGGTCCGGTCCGGCCCGGCCTCAACCGGGTTGGGCGCACAGGCCCGGTCTGCATATCTGACGAGGTAGGACAGGTCTCCGCCGCTGATCCGGGGGCCGTAATAGGTGTGTATGAGCACATTGTACTGATCGGCTTTCATCTGGTAGGTGGTGTTTTGGGTGTGCAGGGTAAAGACTTTGTTTTTCTTATCGAGTACGATCATAGGGATACCCCCTGAGAGAAAGATTTTACTGGCTGATTGTACGGGATTTTGGCCCGAGGTGCAAGAGCCGTTTCGCGGCAATATGTGACAAATCTGTCCTCTGAATGCAGCGGAAAATTGTTTAGGGGAACAGCCCCGGCAAATAAACTGCCGGGGCTGTTCCAAAGGGGGAGAGAAAGGAGAATAGCTTATTTACCGCCGGTGGAGGCGATGCCCTCGATGAACTGGCGCTGGAAGATCAGATAGAGAATGATCATGGGCAGCATTGCCAGCAGGGAGCCTGCCATCAGCACGGGGAAGTTGGTGGTAAACTGGCCGCGCAGGGTGGCCAGGCCGGAGGAGAGGGTCATCATGTTCAGGTCAGAGTTGACCACCAGGGGCCACATCAGGTCGCTGTAAGCGAACACGGCGGTGAAGATGGTCAGAGCGGCCACAGAGGTGCCGGTGAGAGGGAACATGACCTTGTAGAAGGTCTGCCACTGGTTGCAGCCGTCCAGATAGGCGGCTTCGCCGATCTCCTTGGGGATTCCCATATAGGTCTGCCGCAGGAAGAACACGCCGAAGGCGCTGACAATGCCGGGGAAAACCAGGGCAAAAATGGTGTTGGCCAGACCCATCTTGGCCACCATCTGATACTGAGGGATGATGAAGATCTGGGAGGGTAGGGACATCTGCACCAGCACGATGCCGAAGAGCAGCTTCTTGCCCCGGAAGTTCAACATGGCGAAGGCGTAGCCCGCCATGGAGCTGAAAGCCACAGCGCAGATGACGCGGAAAAAGATCATCAGAGCGGTGTTGAGATACAGCTTGAGGAAGGGCAGACTCTTCATGGCGTCTCCGAAGTTGCCGGTCACCAGTTCCCTGGGGAAAATGGTGGGCGGAACCTCTACGCTCTCGGGAACGGTTTTAAGACTGGTGAGGATCATCCACACAAAGGGGAAGATCATGATGGCGGCGCCGATAATCAGTGCGGCGTAGGTGATGACAGTCATCCGCTTCTGGGAGGCCTCTAAAGAATTATTTTTCATCTTGATTCCTCCTTAGATGTCGTAGTTGACCCACTTCTTCTGGCCGTAGAACTGGATAACGGTAATCATACC
>JAAVYL010000008.1 GCA_022791075.1 Lawsonibacter sp.
AGCTGGTCAACCTCTTTCTGGAGGTTGGCGCGGTCCACCTCGTTGTCATAGGTGCCGTTGGCGGACTGGGTGGCCAGGGTGACCATGCGGTTGAGCATGTCCTGGACCTCCTGCATGGCGCCCTCAGCGGTCTTGACGAGGCTGATGCCGTCCTTGACGTTCTTCTGAGCGGCGTTCAGGCCGGAGATCTGGGCGCGCATTTTCTCGGAAATGGCCAGACCGGCGGCGTCGTCACCGGCGCGGTTGATCTTGTAGCCAGAGGAGAGCTTCTCCAGGTTCTTGGCCACGGCGGAGGTGTTGGTGTTGTAGTTGCGATAGGCGTTCATCGCAGCGATATTGTGTTGAATCCTCATTTTAATGCTTCCTTTCAATAAAATGTTTTGGGAATCGAGTTGATTATGCCGGTACTTCCCTGTTCCGGCACATGGGTGGTGCGCCGTCCCGGTATCCGGCCGGACTGCCGGGGAATGGCGCGGGACTTTTCAAACCAGGACTGTCTTTGACGGTCTGTGGTTTGATCTATATTTCAACCAGCTCGTCAACTGGGTGAAACCGGAAGAAGATTACTGCTTCGCCAGATTTTCCTCCCACATGTCGGGGAGGAGCTGGTCCACCTGAATGCGGAGGATTTTTGCCGCGTCCTTGGAGCCGCCCTGTTCCAGGCGGTCCGCTACCTTTTGAATCATGCGCACTGCCCGCTCCCGGTCGTCATTCCAGCAAAATACAGCGTCGGACTTATACCTGGGCTTTTTGCGGGGCGGCTGAGAGGTGATGCACCGGGGGGCCGGCATTCCGCTGCGCTCCAGCACCGCGCTGCGCACGATGGGCAGACTTCTGTCCGCTTCGACGGCGAGAAAACAGCGGCCATTGGCCAGCTTGGAAACCTTCACCACAGTGCTACCGCCTATGGTGATATACTCCCCAGGTTCCAGAGTGATAGATAACATAACAGCCTCCTTGCTGTGCCTCCAATGCGGGCGTTCAGAAAGGTGACCTTTCTGAATTTGCAATGGTGTACTTTTACAAACTGGCGATTGCTTTTGTCTACAGTCTTATAGTCGGCACATTTTCCCGAAAAATAAGAGGAATTTTCAAAAAGTTTTTTATGAGCTATTTGAGTTTGTAAAAGTACACTTTTACAAACTGGCGATTGCTTTAAATGCCGTGAATATCGCGCTGAAGAGAGGCGGAGCGCAGAAAAAAAGAGCGGACCCTGTGGAAGGGTCCGCTCTGAAAGTCTTTATAAGGGGGCTCAGGCCTGAGGCTTGCGGATAATCAGGAAGATGCTGGAGTCATCCACCTCGGTCACCTCATAGGGATATCCGGAGCTTTCACCGATGGCGGCGTAATCCTCAGGGGTCTGGGTGGTGGCCCTGAAGCCGTCCTTGCAGATAATCACGCCGTCTCTGGTCTGGTCCATGTCCAGCTCGCCCAGCAGCTTCTTGCCGGCCTGCTCCTGGAACCAGGCGATGCGGTGATCCCAGAACTTGGCGCTGTAGGTGCTGAAGAAGACGGCACCGCCGGGGGCGAGGGCGGCCAGGATGTTTTGGATTGTCTCGTCAGTGGCTCGCATGGCGGACAAGCCGTTCTGAAGGCAGAGAATCACATCGAAGGGCTGGTCGAAGGCCATCTGGTGGACGTCCACGGCTATCATGTCCGCGTTGGGAAAATCTTTCAGATAGTCCTTTCCCAGGCGGACGCTGTCCTCAGAGATGTCGGCGCCCAGGATGGAGGCACAGCTGGGGGCCAGCTCCCGGACGATGCGGCCGTAGCCGGCGCCCAGCTCCAGCACCCGCTCCCTGCCGGTGAGGTGCTGGCGGACGTAGTCGATTTCCGCGGCCAGATACTGCTTGATGCGGGGGAGGGCGGTGTCATAGACCTGAAACAGCTTTTGGGAGTTGAGACTTTCCGCATAGTAATTGCTCATAGTAATCATCCTTTCTGAATTGTTTTCTGAGGGGGAGAGGGGTGTCTGACTGCGGGAGAGGGTCAGGTTCCGGCGGTCCAGCGGCCGGTGGCGCCGCAGGGCAGGGCCAGGCCGGTCTGGGTGACGGGCAGGCCCAGCTCATCGGAAACTGTATGTCCCCCGAAACGGCTGGAGAGCAGTGTCTCCAAAATGTAGGTGGTCACGCTGGGGGAGAGACCGGTGGTGTAGGAGTTCAAAATGACAAACAGCGGCTGGTCAGACAGAACCTCGCTCACCAGCTCCACAAAGGGGTACAGATTTTCCTCCAGCTTCCACACCTCGCCGGTTGGGCCCCGGCCATAGGAGGGTGGGTCCAGGATAATGGAGTCATACTTCCGGCCCCGGCGGATTTCTCTCTCTACAAATTTGCCGCAGTCGTCCACAATCCAGCGGATGGGAGCCTGCTCCAGTCCGGAGCTCCTGGCGTTTTCCCGGGCCCACTGGACCATCCCTTTGGCGGCGTCCACATGGCACACGCTGGCTCCGGCGGCGGCGCAGGCCACAGTGGCGCCCCCGGTGTATGCAAACAGGTTGAGCACGCTCACCGGCCGTCCCGCGCCCCTAATCTGCTCCATGGCAAAGTCCCAGTTGGCGGCCTGCTCAGGGAACAGGCCGGTGTGCTTGAAGTTCATGGGCTTGACGTTGAAGGTCAGCTCCCCGTAAGACACCGTCCATCGATCCGGCATGGACCTGTTTTGCCACTGTCCGCCTCCTGTGGAGGACCGGGCATACCGCCCGGCGTTTTTCCGCCAGCCCGGATGGCTGCGGGGGGTGTTCCAGATGGCCTGCGGGTCGGGCCGGACCAGAAGCTGGCTGCCCCATCGCTCCAGCTTTTCCCCGGAACCGCAGTCGATAAGCTCATAGTCGGTCCACTTGTCGGACAGCCACATAAGCCGCGTCCTCCTTGAAAACAACAGTCATAATATTATCAGTATACCATTTTCCCCCTTTTCCGTCAATGAATTGCGGGGATTTTACACGCAGGTGATTGTAATTTGTCCAAGGCTGTGCTAAAATACCTCAGATAACGAAAGTCCTCCGGATTTCCGGACCGCTGCAGAGAGGTGAAGAATATGGACCATCCCTTCCGTTCCGCCGCATTGGGCGGCTTTAACAAGCAGGACGTGCTCACATTTCTGGAGGAGCAGGCCAAACAGACCGCTCAGGCCCAGCAGCAGCTCCAGGAGCAGCTGGAGGAGTCCGGCCGCCAGCTGGAGCTCCTCCGCCAGGAGAAAGCGGACCTGAACGGCAGGCTGGAGCAGGCCAGGATGGAGCTGGAAGCCCTCCGGCAGGAGCGGGACAGCCTGGACAGCCAGCTGAAGCAGACCCGCCAGGAGCTGTCCGGCAGCCAGGACCAGACGGGACAGACCGCCCGGGAGCTGGAGGAGCTCCGGCAGGAGCGGGACCGTCTCCAGGCCAGCCTGGAGGAGGCGCAGCCCGATGCACAGGCCTATGCCAAGCTGAAGGAGCGCACAGCCGGGATGGAGCTGGAGGCGCACCTTCGCGCCCACACAATCCAGGCCAAGGCGGAGAACGACGCCCGGCAGCTGCGTGTTCAGATGGAGCAGTGGATTCAGCAGATGGAGCGGGCATATGAGGCTGCGCGGGAGGAGCTGGCAAGCACGATCTCCCACGCCGATAGCGAGCTGGAGAAGGTACGCGCCGGCCTGGAGCGGATCAACGGTATGGTGTGCGGCCAGGAGACCGCCCTGAGGGGTATTTCAAAGGCCTATGTGGAGACTGCGCCCCAGAAGGGACAGCAGGCCGCGCAAAAGAATTAAAGGTGTGTCCGTGGATTTGAGAATGGGCGCGGTCCTGCTCCGGAGGACGAGGTGAAATGAGGGTTCAAGAGAGAATACTGGATTTGATTTTCCCGCCCAAGTGTCCATACTGCCAGCGGGTGCTGGACATCCCCCGTGCGCCTGTGTGTCCGATTTGTCAGGCCAGCCTGCCTTGGCTGGAGGGAGCGGCGGGGGAGCGGAGGATCAGCTCTGCCGACGGCTGCTTCTCCCCCCTGGCCTATGGAGAGGCGGTGCGTACTGCCATTCACCGCTACAAATTTCATCGGGTCCGGGCCCTGGGCAGGCCGTTTGGGGTTCTGATGGCACAGTGCCTGGGGGAGCGGCTTCCTCAGGGGGCGGACCTGGTGTGCTGGGCGCCGCTGTCGCGGAAACGGCTGCGGGAGCGGGGCTTTAATCAGGCGGAGCTGATGGCCCGTGAGGTGGGCCGGCTGATGTCCATTCCGGCGGGGCCTGTCCTGGAAAAGGTGAAGGACACCCGTCCTCAGTCTGAGCTGGAAGAGGAAAGCGCCCGCCAAGCCAACGCCCAGGGCGCCTATGCCCTGATTCCCGGGGCCGGTCTGGCGGGAAAGCGGGTGGTGCTGGTGGACGATGTGGTCACCTCCGGCGCCACCCTCAGCGAATGCGCCGCCCTGCTGCGCCAGGCGGGAGCGGAGCAGGTGTTCTGCCTCACGCTGGCCCGGGCACGGGGAGACTGAATGGGCCGGTGATTCCATCGGCCCACTGAAAAAAAGGCGAAAATTGTTAGAAAAAACGGTTGAAAACCCGGCGCTGTCCGGCTATAATATAAAGTGGTTGAGAATAGTGCCGCTTCAGGCGGCAGAGGATAGAAAAATTTATAAAGTTTATAAGGGTGGACAATTATGGGGTTCTTTAGTAAGGATATTGGAATTGACCTGGGCACTGCCTCAGTTTTGGTATATATCAAGGGCAAGGGTGTGGTTCTGCGTGAGCCCTCTGTGGTTGCTATGGACAAAAACAGCGGCAAGCTGCTGAAGGTGGGCACCGAGGCCCAGGCCATGCTGGGCCGTACGCCGGGCAATATTGTGGCCATGCGTCCCCTGCGGGAGGGAGTTATTTCCGACTATGACATGACCGAGCGTATGTTGAAGGAGTTTATCAAAAAGGTGACCTCCTTTTCCCTGTTTAAGCCCCGGCTGCTGATTTGTGTGCCCTCCGGCATTACCGAGGTGGAGGAGCGCGCTGTGGTAGATGCCGGCATCCAGGCAGGGGCCCGCCGGGCCTATCTGATTGAGGAGCCTGTGGCCGCGGCCATCGGCGCGGGAATCGACATCACCAAGCCTGACGGACATATGGTGGTGGATATCGGCGGCGGTACCGCCGATATCGCGGTGATTTCTCTGGGCGGGGTGGTGGAGTCCGCCTCCATTAAGGTGGCTGGCGACAAATTTGACGAGGCAGTGGTAAAATATATCCGCCGCAAGCACAATGTGCTCATTGGCGACCGCACCGCGGAGGAACTGAAGATGAGCATCGGCTGCGTCTTCCCCCGGCCGGAGGAGGTTGTGATGGAGATCAAGGGCCGCTGCCTGATGACCGGCCTGCCCCGGGTGTTCAACGTCACCTCCAGCGAGATGATCGAGGCCTTTGAAGAGACCTCCAGCAGTATTCTGGAGGCCATTCACGGTGTGCTGGAGCGTACTCCGCCTGAGCTGGTGGCGGATATTTCCACCAATGGAATCATTATGACAGGCGGCGGCTCCCTGCTTTGGGGCTTCGACAAGCTGGTGCAGTCCCACACCGGCATTGAAACCCATGTGGCTGACGACGCCATTTCCTGCGTGGCCTACGGCACCGGCAAGAGCCTGGACAGCCTGGACCATATGCAGGACGGCACTATGAACCTGTCCCGACGCAAGCAGATGAATTATTGATCAACAGCCGGCCTCTGGCCGGCTGTTTTTAAGGGGGAGCATATATGGAAACCGTGGAGGAGGTTCTGAAAACCATCGGTAAAACCGTGGGAATTCAAAACCTGACCCTGACTGCTCTGCTGCGGGTGGCCGCCATGGTGCTGGTGGGCATTCTGGTGATCCGGGCGCTGATGCGGATGGCGGACAGGATGCTGGACCGGACCAGGTCGGTGTCCGCCATTAAGCCCTATATCCACACGGCCTTACATATGTTCCTCTGGTTTTTGCTGGCGCTGATGCTGGCCGAGACACTGGACATCAAGGTGACGTCAATTATCGCCATGCTCAGTGTGGCCGGGCTGGCCGTCTCCCTGGCGCTGCAGAACACCTTGGCCAATTTGGCGGGGGGGCTGGTGCTGCTGGTGACCAAGCCCTTTGTAGTGGGGGACTATGTGGAGGCAGACGGGGTCAGCGGCACCATTGCCGCAGTGGACCTGGCCTGCACTACCTTCATTACCCCGGACAACAAGAAGATTTTTATTCCCAACAGTCAGCTGTCAGCCGCCAAGATTATCAACTATAATGCGCTGGGCAGACGCAGGATGGACCTGAATTTCACCGCCTCCTACGACGCTCCGACCGCTCAGGTGCGCGGCGCCATTCAGGAGACACTGGACGCTGTGCCGGGGATTTTGGACGACCCCGCTCCGGTAATTTACCTCTCGGAGTATCAGGCCAGCAGCATCCAGTATCTGGTGCGGCTCTGGACCGACTCGGGCGATTATTGGGACGTGTATTACGCCATTTTGGAGGGGGTCCGGGAGTCCTTCGCCCGCCATGGAGTGGAGATGACCTATGACCACCTGAATGTACACATCGTGGAGGGGGAGTGTCTCTCGAGAGGGACCTCACGGCATAGCCAGTCCGTGTAAAAAGCCGTCCAGCTGCGGAGAGAGGACCTCTCCTCCGACAACGGTGTTTTTACAGATGAGAAGGTTGGCCTGGATGCCCGCCTCGCCTGTGGGGTAGTTGAGCACCTCATAGGTGTACCGCTTAACCCGTTTTCCGGCGTATTTTTTCAGGTCGAAGCCCTGCTGGGCCTGGAGGGCCAGGTACTCGGCATAGCTGTCGTCCATTTCCTCGGGGATGAGCAGCTCCTGGGTGGCCAGAGGCTCCTCCTCCACCTGCCAGCCGTAGGAGGCCAGGTAATCGACGCGGTCCTGGTTGGATTTGACCCCCTTGGGGTCGGGAACAGCGGGGGCGGAGACCTCCCGTCCGGCAGCCTGCCCGAAATTCAGGGCGATGGCGCAGCAGCAGAGCAGAGCCGCCGCGGCAACCCCCAGCGTCAGCTTCCGCTTGGGCAGTTTTGCAGTCATAATCAACACAGCACATCTCTCCTTCCATGGGTGTGTTCTCTCTTTAAGGTATGAGGAGGGGAGAGTGAATATGCGTGGCTTTGCGGCGGCGGGCCGCTCAGTCCACACTGCAGGGGAGGGCGTGCATTTGGAACGCATTGACAAGCTGCTCGGCTCCACGGGGAGGTGGAGCAGGAGAGAGGTAAAGGAGCTGATCCGGCAGGGCCGCGTGCAGAGGGGGGGAGCTCCCGTCCTGCGGCCGGAGGAAAAGGCGGACCCGGAGACAGCCAGTCTGACCGTGGACGGACAGGCTGTAGACTGCTCCCCCTTTGTCTATGTGATGCTCCACAAGCCGGCAGGACTGCTGTCGGCCCGGTCGGACAGCAGTCAGCCCACAGTGCTGGAGCTGCTTCCGCCGGAGCTGAAGCGCCGCGGACTGTTCCCTGTGGGACGGTTGGATAAGGACACCACAGGCCTGCTCCTGCTCACTGACGACGGTGACCTGGCTCATCAGCTGCTCTCACCCAAAAAGCATGTGGACAAGGTATATCTGGCCCGGGTGGAGGGCAGGGTGGACCAATCGGATGTTCAGGCCCTGGCGGCCGGTATGGTGCTGGAGGATGGGCTGCGGTGTCTCCCTGCCGGGCTGGAGCCCTTGGAGGAGGGAAGGGCCTGCCTGGTTACGCTGCGGGAGGGGAAATACCACCAGGTGAAACGGATGCTGGCCGCCCGGGGCAAGCCTGTAACGTCGCTTCACCGGCTGTCTATGGGGCCTTTGGCGCTGGACGAGGCATTAAAACCGGGGAAATGGCGATTTTTAACTCCCCGGGAACGGGTTGAATTGCGAAGGTTAGGATAGACTACCTGAAGTTTAGTCGATTTGAACAAAAAAATCGAAAAAACCCCTTGCCAAACGGGGGGGACAACCGTTATAATGAGATAAGAACAGAGGTGTTCGAAGAAAATGTAGGAGGGATCGCTGTGTCCAGCAGGATGTTTCAGGGTGTCGTTCTCCAAATGAAAGACAATATCAGCCGTACGGTGGGCGTGGTAGACGCAGAAGGTATCGTGGTCGCCTGCAGCGAACTGACCTGCATTGGCGAGCATTGGTCCGGTGCAGTAGCTGCCATCAACAGTGCCGACAATGGACTGGCCCGGTTTGAGGGTAGAACCTTTAAGCCGCTGGCCGGCTGGGGCGCTCAGTTTGACTATGCCGCTTTCGTCAAGGGCGAGGATGAGATGGCTGCCTCACTCTGTGCCATGGCCGTGGTGGCCTTCAACGGCGCCAAGACCTATTATGAGGAGAAGCACGACAAGGCCACCTTCGTAAAGAATATTATTTCGGACAATATCCTTTTGGGTGACGTATACACCCAGGCCAAGGAGCTCCATTTTGTATCCGAGGTGCCCCGGGCCGCATTTCTGGTGCGCCAGCTGGGGCCCGCCGATGTCTCTGTGATCGACGTGATTCAAAACCTGTTTCCGGACAAGCAGTCGGACTTTGTCATCTCCATCAATGAGACGGATGTGGCCCTGATTAAGCAGCTGTCCGAGGGGGCCGACTCCAAGGAGCTGGGCAAGATTGCCAAGCAGATTGTCGCCGCGGTGACCCAGGAGCTGGGGGTGAAGGTGGTTATCGGCATTGGCACCATTGTGCCCCACATTCGGGACCTGGCCCGGGCTTATAAGGAGGCCGGGGTTGCTATTGATGTGGGCAAGGTTTTTGACACGGAAAAGACCATTATTAACTATGAAAACCTGGGCATTGGCCGGCTGATTTATCAGCTGCCCACCATTCTGTGCCAGATGTTTCTTCAGGAGGTCTTTAAAAAGAGCCCCATTGACGCGCTGGACCAGGAGACCCTGCTGACCATCAATAAATTCTTTGAGAACAACCTGAATGTGTCTGAGACTGCGCGGAAGCTCTTTGTTCACCGGAACACCCTGGTGTATCGGCTGGAGAAGATCAAAAAGCTTACCGGCCTGGACCTGCGGGAGTTCGACGATGCCATCACCTTTAAGGTGGCGCTGATGGTTAAAAAGTACCTTATTTCCCGGGGAATTGAATCCTGATTGGCTCTGACGGCTCCGCCTGATGGAAACCGGCTGCTGCAGCGGTTCAGACAGGCGGAGCTTTTTTGTCCAAAGCCGGAACATATCAGCGGAGCAAAAACGGAAATATACGCTGCAAAAAATGCGGTCCGCCCCACAGATTTTTGCAGGGGCGGCCTGTGGCTGCCCCTGCAGACAGAGCAGGGAAGATCAATCGGGATAAAATACGCAGGCGGACACTCCCATAAAGAGGGGGTATTGCTTTTTTTTCATTGCGGTGCTATAATAGAAACAATCTCAAACGGGCAGAATGAAATAAATTTGTCCGAGCTGAAAGGAGTGCTTTGCATGAGCTTTGATCCCTATGAATTTGATCGCGACTATTCGGTGAGTCAGGGTGATACTTTGGGGCAGTATACCGCCAAAACCTTCCTGTGGATGGTGCTGGGACTGCTGGTCACCTTCGGCGTGGCGGTTGGCTGCTGGATTACCGACGCCACAATCTATGCCATCATCGCCTTCCCCTATATCCATCTGGTGGTGCTGGTGGCCACACTGATCATCTCCTTTACCATGGTCCGCCGGCTGGAGAAGATGGCAGTGGGAACGGCCATTGCCCTGTTTGTAACCTTCTCCGCCCTGTTCGGCTTCACCCTGTCCATCTATCTGTTGGTCTACAGGCTGACTGCCGTGGTGCTGTGCTTTCTGCTCACCGCTGTCTATTTTGGCGCACTGGCCGCTTACGGCTATGTGACCAAGCGGGATCTGTCCAATCTGCGGACCATCCTCTTTTCCGGGCTGATCTTCCTGATTATCTTTGGCCTGCTGTCCATGTTCATCCCCAGCCTGGAGATGTTTGACCGGGTAATCTGCCTGGTGGGCATTGCCGTGTTCCTGGGCTACACCGCTTATGATACCCAGAAGATCAAAGCCTTTTATGGCTACTACTCCGCCTCCCCGGAGATGCTGGCCAAGGCCTCGATTTTCTCGGCCCTCCAGTTGTATCTTGATTTCATCAACCTGTTCCTGTATCTGCTGCGCTTCCTGGGCAACAAGAGAAATTAAGGGATTGCTTCCCGGCTGCAAAGAACGGGGCAGACAACTGAAGCTGCATATGAGACGGGCGGTGCCGCAAGGCACCGCCCGTCTCCGCACGCCGGAGGACGCCGCCGGGCAGCCAGGATACCTCCGCCGGCTCCTTCGGCTGTGTTTGCTTTAATCGTTAATCAATATTCACACTTTTACCGCTTTTTCATTGACTGCACCCGCCCTGAATGGTATAATACACTGTCGATTTTGAATCAGCGGAGTGATTGCTATGGATGCCCTCGTTCAAACCAGAGACCTTCAGTTTTCCTATCCCGCCGCCGAGGGGGTTACCCCAGTGGTGCTGGATGGGGTGACTCTCTCCATTGAGGAGGGCAGCTTTGTGGCCGTGCTGGGCCACAACGGCTCAGGCAAATCCACACTGGCCAAGCATATGAACGCAATTCTCCTGCCCACAGGGGGGGCCGTCTATGT
Organism: Lawsonibacter sp.; assembly: GCA_022791075.1. Taxonomy (GTDB): domain Bacteria; phylum Bacillota; class Clostridia; order Oscillospirales; family Oscillospiraceae; genus Lawsonibacter. The sequence goes on from JAAVYL010000008.1 coordinate 10,568, forward strand.
GGACGGTATTGACACCGCTGATGAGAGCAGACTGCTGGACATCCGCCGCACTGTGGGGATGGTGTTCCAAAACCCGGACAACCAGATTGTTGCCAATGTGGTGGAGGAGGATGTAGCCTTTGCGCCGGAAAATCTGGGCGTTCCGCCCGACGAAATACGCCGCCGGGTGGATGACGCGCTGAAGGCCGTCAACATGTACAGCTTCCGGGATCATGCCCCCCACCTTCTCTCCGGCGGCCAGAAGCAGCGGGTGGCCATTGCGGGTGTCATCGCGATGCAGCCCAGGTGTATTGTACTGGACGAGCCTACCGCCATGCTGGACCCCATTGGCCGGAAGGATGTGCTGCGCACCATCAAGGAGCTGAACCGGGAGCGGGGAGTTACTGTGGTTCTGATTACCCACCACATGGACGAGGCCGCCCAGGCTGACCGGCTGGTGGTGATGGCCAAGGGGAGGGTGGTGGCTGACGGCGCCCCCAAAGCGGTTTTCTCCCAGGTGGAGGAGCTGCGGGCCGTGGGCCTGACCGTTCCCCAGACCACCCAGCTGCTTTGGGAGCTGCGCCAGGAGGGGCTCAGCGTGCCGCTGGACGCCCTCTCCGATGAGGAGTGCGCCCAGGCGCTGTATGAATTGCTGCAGTAAAAAAGCCCTCCCCGTTGAGGGCGGCTCAGGACACGACCCCCTTGGGGCGTATACCATTTTGGATTAAGGATGTATCTCTATGCAGCCCATTATTGAGACCAAAAATCTGACCCATATCTACTCCGCCGGAACCCCCTTTGAGCGCACCGCCCTGGACGGTGTGGACTTCTGTGCCTATCCAGGGGAGTATCTGGGCATAATCGGGCACACCGGCAGCGGCAAGTCCACCCTGATTCAGCACCTGAACGCCCTGCTCAAGCCTACCTCAGGACAGGTGCTCTTTCAGGGCACTGACATCTGGAGCGATCCCAAGGTCACCAAACGGACCCGGTTCCAGGTGGGACTGGTATTCCAGTATCCGGAGTATCAGCTTTTTGAGGAGACGGTGTATCAGGATATCTCCTTCGGACCCAAAAACATGGGTCTGGACGAGAAGGAGATTGACCGCCGGGTGCGCGCCGCCGCCTATTTCGTTGGGCTGCGGGACGACCAGCTGAACAAATCCCCCTTTGAGCTGTCCGGAGGGCAGAAGCGCCGGGTAGCCATCGCGGGAGTGATTGCCATGGAGCCCAAGGTGCTCATTCTGGACGAGCCCACCGCCGGGCTGGATCCGGAAGGGGTGGAGTCCATTTTGGGCAACATCCGGGACTATCACAAGGCCCACAACGCCACGGTCATCCTGGTGTCCCACTCCATGGAGGAGGTGGCCCGCTCAGTGGACCGGCTGGTGGCCGTCAATGATGGAAAGCTGCCCTTTCACGGCACCCCCAGAGAGGTGTTCCGCCATGGGGACGAGCTGGAGCAGATGGGGCTGGGTGTTCCGCAGCTCACCCGGGTGTTCCACAGGCTCAAGGCCATGGGCGTGGACATTGACCCCTCGGTCTATACCCTGGAGCAGGCGAAGGAGGCCATCCTGGCCGTTCTGGGGCGGACCTCTTCTGACAAGGGAAAGGGGGTGGGCTGAGTGGCACTGAAAGACATTACCTTGGGCCAGTATTTCCCGGGGAACTCTGTGGTTCACCGCCTGGACCCCCGCACCAAGCTGATCGCCGTGGTGCTGTATATCGTGTCCCTGTTCCTGGCCAAGTGGTTTGTCACCTATGCGATTATGCTGATGGTGCTGGCCGGAGCCATCACCATCTCCCGGGTACCGGTGAGGTCTGTCTTCCGGGGACTGAAGCCGGTGCTCTTTATCGTGGTGTTTACCGCCCTGCTGAATATCTTCTATACCCCGGGGAACACGGTGCTGGCCCACTTCTGGATCTTTACCATTACCCTGGAGGGGGTTTACCGGGCCTTTTTTATGGTTGTCCGCATCATGATGCTCATCACGGGCACCTTTCTGCTCACCTATACCACCTCTCCCATTCTGCTTACCGATGGGCTGGAGTCCCTGCTCGGCCCCTTGAAAAGGGTGAAGGCTCCCATTCACGAGCTGGCTATGATGATGTCTATTGCCCTGCGGTTTATTCCCACCCTCATCGAGGAGACGGACAAGATCATGTCCGCCCAGCGGGCCCGGGGAGCGGACTTTGAAAGCGGAAACCTGATCCAGCGGGCCAAGGCGTTGCTGCCCCTGCTGGTGCCTCTGTTTGTCTCCGCCTTCCGGCGGGCCGACGAGCTGGCCACAGCGATGGAGTGCCGGTGCTACCACGGCGGCGAGGGACGCACCCGCCTGCGGCAGCTGAAATATCAGGGCCGGGACTATGTAACCCTGCTCCTCTTCCTGGCTGTCGCCATAGGAGTGGGCATTTTGGGACACTTCGGGCTGTAACGCGTTAATCCTCGGGAACGAAAGGCTTTTACGATGGAACGCAACATTGCTTTGAGATTAATGTATAACGGCACGGCCTACCACGGCTGGCAGGTACAGAAGAACGCCGTCTCTGTGGCGGAGACCCTGGAGAAGGCCCTGGCTACCGTAGTGGGCCACCCGGTGAAGTGCACTGGAGCGGGCCGCACTGACGCGGGGGTCCACGCGGAGACCTACGTTGCCAGCTTCCGCACCGCCTCCGGAATCCCGCTGGACCGGCTGCCCCTGGCGGTGAACACCCGCCTGCCCAACGATATTGTAGTGGTCAGGGCCACCCAGGTGCCAGACAGCTTCAACGCCATCGGCTCCTGTGTAAAAAAGGAATACACCTATCGGATTTATAATTCACGGCTGGGCAATCCATTCTATGTTGACCGGGCGTGGTTCTATCCCAAGCGCCTGGATGAGGCGGTGATGGCCCGGGCGGCGGCCCAGTTTGTGGGCACCCACGATTTCCGCGCGGTGCGCTCTGTGGGCACCGAGACAAGGACCACTGTGCGTACAGTGTATTGGTTTGATGTGGAGCGGCAGGGGGATCTGATCTCCTGCCGGGTGTGCGCCAACGGCTTTCTCTACAACATGGTTCGTGCCATGGTGGGCACCGTCGTCTATGCCTCCGAGGGCAAGCTGTCTCCGGAGGATATTCCGGGCATACTGGCCTCAGGCAACCGCACTCTGGCCGGCCCCACAGTGCCCCCGGGGGGGCTGTACATGACAAATTTGTGGTATGAAGAGGATGTCTGAGCAGTAGAGTATGGAAGAGACGAGGAAGACCCCCACGCCGAAGCGGCTGAAAAAACCGAATATTCTGGTGCGCACGCTGGCGCTGCTGGTGACCGGGGCGCTGGTGCTGGGGGCGCTGGCCCTGGTGGCCTATCGGGACACCTTTAATCTGGACACCCTCAAACGCTGGCTGGCCTACCGGGATATGGCCACCAGCGACACCGGCGAGGCCGTCCCCTTTACCCACGCCGGGGGTGACAAGCTGTCCGTCGCCTATCTCAGCAGCGGTATTGTCACCGCCTCCACCGTCGGGGTCCACTACTATGATTTGGAGGGGAACTCCCTGGCGGACCGGGTGCTCCCCATGGAAAACCCTGTGCTGTCCGCCTCACGCACCACAGCGGCGGCCTACGACGCAGGAAACCAGACCCTGTTCGCTTTCCGAAATGGCGAGGAGTACTTCTCCCTCAAGCTGGACGGGGGCGCGGACCTGCTCTCGGTGCGCCCCAACGACAATGGCTGGCTGGCGGTCACCGCCCAGCGCAGCGGCTACAAGGGGGCGGTCACTGTCTACAACAACAGGGGGGGAGAGGTGATCCAAATCAGCCTGTCCTCTGTCTTTGCTGTGGACGCTGCCATCTCCCCCGGCGGCAGGACTGTGGCAGTTATCACAATGGGGCAGGAGAAGGGCAGCTTTTTCAGCCGTCTGCTCTTTTACCCCGTGGACCGGGAGGAGCCCACTGCCCAGGTGGAGCTGGGCAGTCTCACCGTGCTGGACCTGGACTTTGAGGACGGCCTGTTGTGGGTGCTGTGCGAGGACCGCCTCCTCACCGTCACCCCAGACGGCCAGACCGTTCAGACCTTCCTCATCAGCCCCAACTATTTGAAGGGCTGCACCCTGGAGGGAGACGGCTTTGCCCTTCTGCTCACCGGGCGCTACCGTTCCGGGAGCGCCACCCAGGCCCTGGTGGTGGACAGAGACGCCCAAGTGGTCCAAAGTGTTGCCCTGAACAGTCAAATTCTGGATTACGCGGCCTGCGGCAGCTACTATGCCCTGCTTTCGGGCAGCCGGCTGGCCCTCTATAACCAAGCCACAGAGGAGCTCTACGCAACGCTGGATAATACCCAGGCCGCCCGGCGGCTGGATCTGGCTCCGAACGCCTCGGCGCTGCTGGCCAACGATCAGCAGGCCTGGCTGTTTATCCCGCAATAAGACTTAGGAGGCTTTTATGAACTACATCTTCTATGACCTTGTCATTGCCCTGGTCCTGCTCATTTTCCTCTGGCGGGGCTATGCCAGGGGCTTTGTGCTCACTCTGTGCTCCCTGCTGGCCGTCTTTGTGGCCCTCATCGGGGCCTCTGTCCTGTCCAACGCCCTGGCCGGGCCGGTTGCCAGGGCCATTGAGCCCGTCGTGGCCAGCAGCATTCACGACACGGTGACCAGCTACTACCAGCGCACGCCGGAGGTGGGCGCCTCCTCCCAGGATGAGGCCGACTGGCTGGCCCAGCTCCCCATTGATGAGCTGCTGGAGCCCCTGAAGGAGTCCAAGGCCTTCCAGGGCTTTGCGGACGCCTTCCAACAGGCAGTGGACAGCGGCGTGGCCGACGCCGCGGCCCATGCAGCCCAGGCTCTGGCCCACTTTGTGGCGGTGCAGATTGCCCGGACAGTGATTTTTTTCGTTGCCTTTCTTGTAGTGCTCATTGCCTGGTTCTTTATCAGCCGTGCGCTGGACCTTGTGGCCAAGCTGCCGGTGCTCAGCAGCCTGAACCAGTGGGCCGGCGGCGCGGTTGGGCTTTTGAAAGGCGCACTGATTGTCTATATTGCCGTATGGCTGCTCCGGGGCAGCTATATCCCCGCTGAGGCAGTGGAGCAGACCTGGCTGCTGAAATTTTTTTCCACAGTCAGTCCTCTGACATTTTTCCTGTAAACCCTGTATTTCTCAGGGGCAGTGTTCATAGCCAGTTCATATTTGAGGTGTACTATCTCTCCAAACATGAGCTTTTCCTGAAAGGAGCGTTTCAAATATGCAGCCTACCATGTGCAGCCGCTGCGGCAAGAATGTGGCGGTCATCTTCATCACCAAGCTTGAGGGCGGCACCTCGAAAAACGAGGGGCTGTGTCTCAAGTGCGCCCGCGAGATGGGGATTAAGCCCATTGACGACATGATGAAAAAAATGGGGATCAGCGATGAGGATCTGGACAGCCTCACCTCTGAGATGATGTCCGCGTTCGGCGGCGCCGAGGGCCTGGAGGGCATGATGTCCCCCGCCAAGGATGAGGACGGCGAGGAGGATGACGGACGCACCGCCACCTTCCCCTTCCTCAATCAGCTCTTCGGCGGCTCCTCCTCAACGCCCGCCCCCAGTGAAGGGTCCTCCCCTCCCTCCCGGGGGGAGAAGCCCGGGAATGCCAAGCCCGCCAAGCGTAAATTTTTAGACAGCTACTGTATCTCCCTGACCCAGCGGGCCAAGGAGGGAAAGCTGGACAAACTGATTGGCCGGGAGCGTGAGCTGGAGCGGGTGGTGCAGATTCTCAACCGCCGGCAGAAGAACAACCCCTGTCTCATCGGCGAGCCCGGCGTAGGCAAAACCGCTATCGCGGAGGGGCTGGCCCAGCGGATTGTTGACCACGATGTGCCCTACAAGCTGCTGGACAAGGAGGTCTATCTGTTGGACCTCACCGCCCTGGTGGCCGGAACCCAGTTCCGCGGTCAGTTTGAGAGCCGGATGAAGGGCCTCATTGAGGAGATCAAAAAGCTGGGCAATGTTATCTTGGTGATTGATGAGGTCCACACCATTGTGGGCGCCGGTGACGCTGAGGGCTCCATGAACGCCGCCAACATCCTCAAGCCCGCCCTCAGCCGGGGAGAGATTCAGGTGATCGGTGCCACCACCCTGAACGAGTACCGCAAGCACATCGAAAAGGACACCGCCCTGGAACGGCGCTTCCAATCCGTCATTGTGGAGGAGCCCTCCATTGAGGACAGCGTCAAGGTGATTGAGGGCATTGCCCCTTACTATGAGAGCTTCCATCAGGTGGAGGTTCCGCCCGCCATGTGCCGGCTGGCCGTTACAATGAGCGAGCGGTACATTACCGACCGCTACCTGCCGGATAAGGCCATCGACCTCATTGACGAGGCCTGCTCCAATGTGAACCTGCACAATAAGGCTCTGGCCCGGCTCAATGAGGTGGACAAGGAGCTGGCCGACCTGAATAAGGAGAAGGAGGTCATGATGGCCGCCGCCACAGACGAATCCTATGAGCGGCTGGCCGCGATCAAGAGCATGGAGCTGCGCCTGGAGGACGAGAAAAAAACTCTGGAGGGGCAGGCGCATCCCGCCCTCACCCAGGAGCACTTGGCCAACGTCATCGAGTTGTGGACCAATATCCCCGCCAGCCGCATCCAGGAGCAAGAGTTCCAGCGGCTGGCCAAGCTGGAGGAGCGCTTGGAGGAGCATGTCATCGGCCAGGACGAGGCGGTGAAGGCCGTCTCCGCCGCAATCCGCCGGGGCCGGGTGGGGATCTCCCCCAAGCACAAGCCGGTCTCCTTCATCTTTGTGGGCTCCACTGGAGTGGGCAAGACCGAGCTGGTGAAGCAGCTGGCTGCCGACCTGTTTGATACGCCGGAATCCCTGATCCGGCTGGATATGTCCGAGTTTATGGAGAAGCACGCCGTGTCCCGGATCATCGGTTCTCCTCCGGGCTACGTGGGCTACGACGAGGCCGGCCAGCTGACGGAAAAG
>JAAVYL010000069.1 GCA_022791075.1 Lawsonibacter sp.
AATTTGCGTATCTGCTCTTTCGGTGTTATAATCTCCACAAGGCATTCCCTCTTGTGTTTTATGGGTGGTTGCACTTCCATTATAACACATTTGGGCTATGCCTTCCTTTTTTGTCATTTTACGAATTTGCTCATTTATAGAAATGAATTCTCCTCTCTCTTCAAAAGCGGTCGGGTGTGTTCACTGTGCAGACAGGGGAAGGTAGTCCTCCGGGTGGCGGTCGGTGAGCACGGTGTTGAACGCCCGCTCCTTCTCGACCCGGGCCAAATCTATGGTGCCGTAGAGGATGGCCTCCTCCTCCACTCCGCAGGTGCACAGCAGCTCTCCCAGGGGACTGCGCAGCTGGCTCTTGCCGGCAAAAATCTCGTCGCCGGAGGGGCCGCAGCGGTTGACCGCCGCCACATAGACCAGATTGTCCAGGGCACAGGAGGCCATGTCGATGTCCCACCACTCCTTGAAGTAGAAGCTGGCACGCCAGGCGGCCGGAACCAGAACCAACTCCGCGCCGGCCAGGGCCAGCAGACGGGCAGTCTCCGGGAAGCAGGCATCGTAGCAGATGACGATACCCAGTCTGCCCAGTTTGGTGTCAAAGACCGGGTAGCGGGACCCCCGGTGGAGACAGGTGCGCTCGTCACCCACAGGGTGGGTCTTGGAGTAGTGGCCCAGGATCTCTCCCTGGTCGTCCAGAAGGAAAGCGGTGTTTTCCACGCCCTCGGGGGTGGAGTACAGGATGGGGGCCAGCACATGGACCCCCAGCTCCCTGGCCAGAGCTCTCATGCGCGTCAGACTGGGGCCCTCCTCTGTCTCGGCACAGGCCATCATATCCGGGATGCGGCTGCCCAGATAGCCGGCGTGAAAGACCTCGGGCAGGCAGATGAGCTTTGCGCCGTGGGCCGCAGCCTGACGGACCAAGCCCTCCGCTTTATTCAGGTTGGACTGTACATCCAGAAGCGCGCAGTCCATCTGGATCAGAGCCACTTCATAAGGCGCGGGATGCTGGTTCATTGGTTTCGACCTCCTTTGTTATTCTGCCGCTCATGCGGCTCAGCCGTTTTGACAGGGTGATGCTCTTTATCAGATATGCGCCTTAAAGAAGTCGTTCATTGCGGCGCACAGGCCCTCCAGCTTGGGGTCTCCGTCAAACATCCACTCGTTGTGTTTGCCCTCCACGTAGTAAAGCGCCTTGGGCTCGCTGGCCAGCTTGTAGGCATCCTCGGCCTCCTCCCGGTCATGGAGCTCGTTATACCGGCCGTGGCCCACAAAGACGGCGCAGCCGGGGGCCAGCTTGGGCAGGATGTCCTGCACGTTGAAGCGGACAAAGGACTCGGCAATGACGGAGGACATGGGGGTGGGGAAGGGCTCGGCGTTGTCAGAGACAATGGCCTCCTCCACACCGCCGTTGAGCTCCTTCAGGGTGTGGTCCACATAGAAGTCGCCGGACTCGTCGATGTTGGGGTAGAACTCGTAGGGATGGCGCAGGACGGGGTCGCCGGTGGAGACCCGCTTGTATTTGTCCTCCTCCAGGGCGCGCAGCATCTTGTAAAACTTGTCGTTGCCCATGCCCATGCGCATCCAGCGGCGGCCGTCGGTGAAGGAGTTCAGGGTGGCCACGGCCTTGACGGTCCTGTCGCGGTAAGCGGCATTGACGCACACAGCGCCGCCGACGCCCCAGCCAATGAGGGCGATGTGGTCCGCATCCACCTCGGGCTGATGCTTGAAGAAGGTGACGGCGTTGTTCACATCGTCCACCTCCATCTCCAGGGTGGTGTACTTGTCCATACCGCTGATGCCGCCCGAGGGCTTGAAGCCGCGATAGTCAAAGCCCATGCACACATAGCCGAACTTTGTCATCTGGCGGGCAAACATGGCGGGATAGACCTTGTTTACGCCGGTCCAGCCGGAGTTTGCGATGATTCCAGGGCGCTTCTCGCCCTCTTTATAATCGTCGGGGAGATAGATGGTACCCACCATCCGGGTGCCTTCGCTGTAAAAAATGACCTCTCTCTGCTTCATGGTGACAACATCCTTTCCGAATTTAAATATTTCATGGTTGGTTCAAAAAAACTTTTTATCTTGTTTACAATTACATTTTACACACAACAAGGAATAAGTCAACTATTTTTAATTCATAAAAGAATATTTGTTCCTTTTTACAAAATAGATAAACTATTTTTGTTCCAAATCACCATACAAAAAGAATAAATATACCAATATTGAGAGAACTTACCAGGCCGTTTTTCCACAGGGCAAAATTGCGGCCCACGGTGCCTTGACGCTGGAGACGGTACAACGTTATAATGAATGCAGACTGAGCAAAAATTATGTATGTGGTGATTATTTTGCAGGAAAACTTGATTGATGAAATTGCAAAGGTCAAAGATGTTCTGCCCAAAAAACAGCAGAAGCTGTGCCATTACCTGGTGATGAACTACGAGCAGGTGGGCGTAATGACCGTGGCGGAGCTGGCTCAGGCTGCCGAGGTGGGAACGACCACAGTGATGCGCCTGGTCCAGACGCTTGGCTTTCCAAGCTTCAGCACGTTTAAAAAGGACCTGCTGAACGCGGCGCTGATGCGCACCACTACCTCCTACCAGGGGCTGAAGCAGAGCTTCAAGGACCCGGCGCTGAAGGATGCCGGCGACTCCTTCGATGCGGTGATTTCAGACGGGATCTATATGCTGGAGACCTTGGGCACCCAGTCCAATCAGGAGCAGTTTGAGCGGGTGGTCCGGATGCTGCTGGACGCTGAACGGATCTGTCCGCTTGGCCTGCGCTCCAGCAGGCCGATGGCGCTGTACTTTGAGTACGCAGTAAACATTTTTTACCCCCACGTGCTCCAGCTGGCCCACGACCTGGACTATGTGTATGACCGGGTCTCCCTCTACCTGCATCCCACAGACGTTCTGCTGGTCATCTCCATATGGCCGTGTACCAAGAAGACCATTGATGTAGCGCAGATGTGTCATGACCAGGGAATTCCGATTGCCCTTATCACCAACACCAGCCTGAACCCGATTGTGAAGCTTGCCGACGCCGTGATTGACACCAACTCGGTCAACCACGTGAGTGGAGATACTGTGATTCTGGCGGTGATCGAGGCGCTTGTATCGGAGCTGGGGCGCAGAACCGCACCCCAGTCCACGGAAAACATCAAGCGGATTGAGCGGACTTTGACAGAACGCAACGTGGTTTTGAAGGAATACTGAGACACCCCGCCCTTCAGCAAAAAAAGACGCCCCGAGACCTTCAAGGTCTCGGGGCGTTGGAGGAAAGAGAAAAATCCCTGTCCGCAGCGCGGACAGGGATTTTTGGCTTTATCAGTCGGTGACGTAGGGCAGCAGGGCGACCTGACGGGCGCGCTTGATGGCCTCGGTCAGCTGGCGCTGGTGCATCGCACAGGTGCCAGTGGTCCGGCGGGGCAGAATCTTGGCCCGCTCAGATGTGAAGCGGCGCAGCTTGGCGGCGTCCTTGTAATCAATCTGCTCCACCTTATCTGCACAGAAAGCACAGACCTTGCGGCGCTTGCGGCCCCGCATGGGCTTGTTATCGCGTTCCATAGCCATGGAATTAACCTCCTTTTTACGACCTCAGCGGGTCAAAGTCAAAACGGCAGGTTGCCGTCGTCAGTAGAGAGCTCAGCGAACTGATCGCCGTCCGCAGGGGGGGCACCGTAGCCGCCGAAGGGGTCGGAGGGTGCGGCAGGCGCAGAGGGGGAGGCGTAACCCCCGCCCTGGCCGTAGCTGGGGGCGTAGCCCCCGCCCTCGCCGTCCCGCCGGGAGTCGCCGAAATAGACGTTGTCGGCCACAACCTCGGCGCTGGTGCGCCGGTTTCCATCCTTGTCGGTCCAGTCCCGCATCTGCAGCCGGCCCTCCACCACAGCCATACGGCCCTTGGTGAAGTAGCGGCTGACAAATTCGCCGGTCTGCCGCCAGGCCACCACATCGATCCAGTCAGTGGCCCGCTCACCTGTGTTTTTGTCCTTGAAGTCCCGGTCCACTGCCAGGCGGAAGGAGGCCACTGGGACCCCCGCCTGGGTGCGCCGCAGCTCAGGGTCACGGGCCAGACGGCCCATGATGATAATTCGATTCAGCACTTGCTGCGCCTCCTTACTCGTCCTTGCAGACGATCATGGAGCGCATCACGCCGTCGGTGATCCGGAAGATACGATCCAGCTCAGCGGGAACAGCGGCAGCGGCGGTAAAGGTCATCAGCACATAGTAGCCCTCCATCAGGTCATTGATGGGATAGGCCAGCCGGCGCTTGCCCCACTCATCGACCTCGGACACTGTGCCGTTGGCCTCCACCACGGACTTGAAACGCTCTACCAGCGCGGCGATCTGCTCCTCGCTCAGGTCGGGCTTGAGGATATACAGCGCCTCATAGTTCGCATTGATTTTTGCCATGTTTTTGCACCTCCTTATGGACATATGGCCCCCGAATTTTCCTCGGGAGCAAGGAATTGCCGTCCCCTCACGGAGACAGGCTATATTATTATATCTGAAATCGTCTGAAAGTCAAGAGATTTTCCATCAAAAAAACCGCCCGGGGCGGTTTTTTTGCGCTTATGCCCTTTAATCCAGCGCCTCCATGGCGAATAAGTGCGCAGGCAGAACGTCAGCCAGCTCGGTGAGCACCGGGTCCAGCCCCCCGTCCTGCTGTAAAAGGGGGGTGTGGAGAGACAGCCGGCCGTCCAGAGGGCCGGTGGGCAGAGAGATCAGCACACTGGGGGTGGACTGGCCCAGCCCCACCAGCCGGCGGCCCCGGTGCAGCTCCACGATGTGCCAGGCGATAGGCAGGCCCAGCCCCGCTCCCTGTCCCGGAAGGGGGAGGTCCGTCCCCGCGTCCTCCTGAAGCATGGCTGCCACCTGCCGCGGGTCGGGCAGAGGACCGTTGTCTGAGATGCTGAGCAGCGCCCACTCCCCCTGGCGGCGCAGAGACAGCAGCACCCGGCCCTCTCCCACAGCCTGCGCGGCATTGGCAATCAGGCCCAGCAGCAGCCGTTGGAGCAGCTCCGGGTCTCCGGGAATGAGCAGCCCCCGCCTCAGCGGCGTCTCATATTCCAGCTCCACCCCCGCCTCCTTCAGCAGGGGATAAGCCCCCTCCATGGTGTGGCGGCACAGGCCGTCCAGATCCATGGTCACAGGGCGGAAGGGAACCCCCTCCGCCCCAGCGGACTGCTGCATAAACTCCAAATTATTGATCAGACGGAACAGCCTGTGAAAGCTCTTTCCAAAATCCCCAGCCGGCACCTGAGGCCCCTCCCCGGCTGTGGCGGGGCCCACCTCGGCCAGCACCTCTCCCAGCAGAGTTCGCAGCTGGCGCAGCACTCCCTCCAGCTGCCGGCCGGTGAGCGCCGCCCGGCTGGCCTGGGGGACGGGGTTGAATATGATAATCTGTTCCCCAGCACAGGCGGTGCAGCTGTACCGGAAGACCAGGTCTCCGGCGGCAAAGGTCCCTGTCCCGGCACAGGTATCCCGAAGCGGAGGGATCAGCTCCGGACAGGGGAATCCCGGCTCCAGATGGGGCAGGTATCGCCGGGCTGCGGCGTTGGCAGCTGCCACAACGCCGTCCCGAATCTGGAGCACCCCCTCAGGGAAACTGTCCAGCAGGACTTCCATGGAATTCAGCATCAAAAACCTCCCGGCCGGCGCAGTTGTCCGGTCTGACGCGCAAAAACGGCTTTATGGGGTAGCATGTGCGGAGAAGGGTCCCGGTAATCCCTGATACAGTATATCAAAATTTTCCATTTGCCACAATAGATTATACAGAAAAATGTCGAAAAAGAGTGAATTTATCCTGCCTTCTTTCCAGCTGCACTCTCTCTGCACCGGGCACAGCGGCTGTTTCCCTTGCCTCTTGGCAAATTTTTGGTTAATTTTTTAAGGAAATCTATGAAAAAACACACTAGGAAAAAAGTCATATCCGGGGTATAATACACACGCTACCAAATACCGCGGGCCGCCGCGGATAAATTGATAAAAAGGAGTAATTCATATGAGCATCAAAGTTGGAATCAACGGTTTTGGCCGTATCGGCCGCATGGTGTTCCGCGCCAGCCTGAATCACCCCGAGATTGAAATTGTAGGCATTAACGACCTTTGCCCCGCCGATTACCTGGCCTATATGCTGAAATATGATACCATGCATGGTCAGTGCCCCGCCGAGGTCAGCAGCACTGAGACCGCTATCATTGTCAACGGCAAGGAGATCCCCATCTCCGCCGAGCGCAATCCCGCCGACCTGCCCTGGGCCAAGCTGGGCGCTGAGTATGTGGTGGAGTCCACCGGCCTGTTCCTGACCCAGGAGAAGGCCCAGGGCCATCTGGACGCCGGCGCCAAGAAGGTCATCATGTCC
>JAAVYL010000070.1 GCA_022791075.1 Lawsonibacter sp.
CACGCCTCAATTTGCCACCTGAACCATAGCGAAGCGGATGACCTTCTCCCCCAGCATGAAGCCGGCCTGAAAGACCTGGGCCACCACGTTCTCACCCAGATTCTCGTCCTCGATGTGCATCACGGCGTTGTGGAGGTTGGGGTCGAAGGGTTTTCCCTCCGCCTCGATCTCGGTGATCCCCAGCTTGGCGAAGACTTCCTTCAGCTGGTTCATGGTCATCTCCACGCCCTTCTTATAGGCCTCGTCGCTGGTCTCCTGCTTCAGGGCCCGCTCCAGGTTGTCATAGACGGGAAGGAAGGCCTGCACGGTGTCCGCCTTGGCGTCGGTCCAAAGGCTCTCCTTCTCCTTGGCGGTGCGCTTACGGTAGTTGTCATACTCAGCAGCCAGACGGAGGAACTGCTCTCTGGAAACCATCTGCTCCTGAACGGGAGCCCCGGCCTCCTCAGCTGCCTCCTCCGGTTCAGCGCCGGGGGGATCAGCCTGGGGCTCCTCCGGCGCGGCCTCCGCCGCTTCGGTCTGCTCCTCCAGAAGCTCCTCGGGGGCTTTGGAGTTCTCCTGAGCGGAGACCTCTTTCTTTTCTTTCTTCTTACTCACAGCATTGATGCTCCTTCACAGGTATATTCTGTGCAGAGGCGGCTGCCAGCCGCCTGCAGCGCATAATATGCGTCCCTACATTGGTCGATTGCAAGGCCTATTCCCCGGTATCCTCCGGGGTGGGCAGTTCCTTTCCAAACATCCGGGTAAGGCTGTCGGCAAAGTAAGACAGGCGGGCAGTGACCTTGGCGTAGTCCATCCGGGTGGGTCCAACCACCCCGATCACGCCCCGCATATTGTCTCCAATGTCATAGCTGGCCATAACCACGCTGGTGTCCTTCAGCGCGTCGTTCACGTTCTCCGGCCCAATGAGAATATTCATGTTTTTCCCGGTGTCCAGAGCTGCGGGCAGGCGGGGCGCCTCGCTCTCCTCGCTGAGGTAGGTCATCAGCGGCTTGGCCTTGTCCAGGCTGCGATACTCCGGATGCTCCAGCAGGTGGGTGATCCCTGCGGTGCGGAATTTCTGCTGCCCCTGGTCGGCCAGCACCTCCATGGCAAATTCCACCACCAGTGCAATCAGCTCAAAGGCCCCGGGCGCGGCATGGGTCTCCATCCTGTCCAAAGTTTCAGACATCTCCTCCCGGGACAGACCCACAAAGGAGCTGTTCAGAACAGCGGACAGCATCTGCAGCTGGGGGTCGGACAGTCCGCCGGGGATGTGGATCAGCTTGTTTTTCACCACGCTGCTGTCCGTCATCACCACGGCGATAAACGCATTGTCCTCCACCATCAGCAGGTCAAACCGCTTGACGGTGATGCGCTCCTTGGCCGCCGCCATGGTAAACACGGGATAGTCGCTAATCTGGGAGAGCACCTTGCCCGCCCGGTCAATCACCCGGTCCAGCTCCTCCATTTTCAGATTCAGCGCGTCGTTGATACGCTGGGTCTCCTGAAGGGTGAGCTGCTGGCGGTCCATCAGCTCATTGACATACAGCCGGTAGCCGGCAGAGGAAGGGATACGTCCCGCCGAGGTATGGGGCTGCTCCAGATACCCCTGCTCGGTGAGATCGGCCATCTCGTTGCGAATGGTGGCTGTGGACACATCCAGCCCCGCCAGCTGGGCCACGGCCTTGGAGCCAACCGGCTCAGCGGTGGCAATATAGGTCTCTACAATGGCGCGCAGGATGCGCTTCTTCCGGTCTGACAGCCCCAAAAAATCACCGCCTTATGTTTTGGTTGGTTTAGCACTCATATTCTTCGAGTGCTAAAGATAATGTACCACTGCCCCCCAAAATTGTCAATAGCCACTTTATGAATTTATTATAAACAAATCGTCCCCGGCCATTCCTTGCAGAATAACCGGGGTTGTGCTAATTTCTGTTCTTGCTGTATTACATTCTCATACAATAGTTTCAGAGGCTTATCACTTGTCCTGTGGACAGCGCGTGGCAGCCGGCGCCAAAACGCTCCCGGAGGAGGGTCAGGGCAGGTCCGCCAGTGCAGTGGCCGGTGTATATCTGCTCCACCCCCAGCTCTCTAAGGGCGTCCGCCACCCGGAGGACATACTCCGGGGAGCAGTTCATGCCGCTGTCCCCCTTGCCGAACATGTGAAAGCCGCCCACTGCGGCAGACACCTTCCGCCCCGGAAGCTGTTCCTGCACACCCCGGACAATATTCACAATTCCGCTGTGGCTGCACGAGTTGAACACCACCAACCCCTGCTCCCCCTCCAGCACCAGGGATTGCTCGTGGCGGTAGTCGTCGGGAATAAAGTCGTCCTCCCCCCGCTTGAAGAGCAGGTCGGCGGCCTGGCCGGAGAAGTCCGGGTCATGGACGGTCCCCGGCACCAGCCATCCCCCCTCCATCAGGGGATATACCCCCTCCGCCTCCACAAAACGCTCCCGGCTGTCCTCCCAGATACCCCGGTTGATTCCGATGAACCGGCATCCCTCCGGATCCCGGCCAAAATAGGGCCCCGCCGCGCCGGGGCGGACATATGCGATGGCCCGGTCATTGATTTGGAAGAAGCGGCGCAGGCCGTCAGCGTGGTCATAGTGGCCGTGAGACAGCACCGCCAGCTCCACAGCGGCCAGATCCACGCCCAGCGTACAGGCGTTGTCGGCAAAGCGGCCGGAGGAGCCGGCGTCCAGCAGCAGCCTCTTTCCCCGGTGCTCTATGTACAGGGAGAGTCCATGCTCCGGAACCAGGCCGCAGCCCTCCGGCGCGGTGTTTTCCATCAAAACGGTTACCTTCAAAGCAAAAGCCTCCTTATAATCATGCCCGGGTCAGATCCCGAATCCAGCTGTCATCCCTCAGCCGCCAGACGCCCATGGCAAATTTGATAAAATGCTCCAGCATCATGACCAGATACACCCAGAGGATTTCAACCTGCAGAACCGCACCGCAGATCACCGCCGCGGGGATGGCCACCAGCCACTGGGGCATGGTGTCAATCAGCGTAGCGGCCTTCACGTCGCCGCCGCCCCGGAGCACACCCACAATCGCCACACCGTTAAAATCCCGCAGCGGACGGACAATCGCCTGCAGCGTCATCATCATCACCGCAATGGACACCGCCCGGTCCGACATCTTAAACATCGGAAATACCCAGGTCGGGGCAATCAAATGGGCAAAAATCAGCAGGAGTCCGGCCACGCCAAGTCCACACAGAACGGCCAAAACCGCCATAGTCATCCCCATGGAGCGGACTCTCTGAGGCCGTCCGGCCCCCACCTCCCGTCCAATGATAACGGCGGCAGTGGTGGCAAGGCCAAATGAGACCACCATACACACCTTGTCCACATTACCCGCCACAGTGTAGGCCGCCAGAATTTCCGTGCTCCCCGCCATATGGCCCATGATGGTGGGAAAGATGGAGGCGCCCAGCCCCCAGGTGGTCTCGTTAAACACCACCAGGCCCCCGTAGTGCAGGAAGCGGCGGACCATGTCCACGCCGGGCCGGAGGAGCAGGTGGAGATGGACCTGAAAGAAGCTGCTTTTCATCATATGGACAACCACAATGGTGATTTCCAGCAGCCGGGCAATCAGGGTGGCCACGGCTGCGCCCCGGACGCCCATGGCGGGCGCCCCCAGCTTGCCAAAAATGAACACCCAGTTCAAAAATGTATTGGCGGTCATGGAGGCAACCAAAATGTACATGCCCAGCTGGGGCCGCTCCATGCTGCGGTAAACGGCCACATACATCATGGTGAAGGCGTTGCACACATAGGATACGCCTGCGATGGAGCCGTACTGCGCAGCCAGCTCAATGACTGCGGGCTCGTTGCCGAACAGGCTCAAAAACTCCACGGGACAGACCAGCAGCACTCCCGCAAAGAGGGCGGACACCACCAGGACCACCCACAGGGCCACGCCCAGCACCCGGTTGATGGAGTCCATTTCCTGCTTGCCCCAGTACTGGCTGACCAGGACCGACGACCCGCTCTGCACACCAAAAATGAACATCTGGACCACATACAGTGGAATATTCGCCAGAGTTACCGCCGCCATCGGCCCCTCCCCCAGCATTCCCACCATAAAGGTATCCGCCATGCCAAGCATACTGGTAATCAGATTCTGCATGACAATGGGCAGCGCCAAAAAAACAACCTGCCTGTAAAAGCCGGGCTGCTGCTTCATAAACGAGAACACAATCCTACTCCTTTTCTCAAGACAAACTCATATACAGCTGGTCTCTGGCCGCCTTCAAGCCCTGGACCAGGGCGTCCACGTTCTCCCGCGTGCTGTTCCAGGAGAAGCTGACCCGGAGCGCACCGTCCAGCTGGCGCTTGGGCAGCTTGAGAGCGGCAAAGACATGGCTGGGCTTTCCCTTGTGGCAGGCGGAGCCGGAGGAGAGATAAACCCCCCGGTCGCTGAGAAAGCGGACCACCACCTCACTCTTATAGCCGGGCAGGGTGATGGGCAGAATATGGGGCGCGCCCCCCTGGGTGAGGATCAGAATCTCCGGGACCTCCCGGGCCAGCTGCTCCACAGTATAGGCCTTCAGCTCCACCACGCGGGCGGCGTCCTCCCGAGCAGAGGCAGCCCCCAGCCGGGCCGCGGCGGCAAAGGCGGCAATCTGGCTGGTGGCCTCGGTGCCGGAGCGCAGCCCCCGCTCCTGTCCCCCGCCTCGGATAAGGGGCGGCAGGCGCAGACCTCTGCGGACATACAGCGCCCCCACCCCCTTGGGGGCATGGACCTTGTGCCCGCTGACAGACAGCAGGTCCACCCCCAGCTCTCCCGGGGTAAAGGGCACCTTCAGAAACCCCTGGACCGCGTCACAGTGGAACAGGGCGGCGCTCCCTGTCCTTTTGATTATCCGGGCAGTCTCCTTGACCGGGAGGACAGCGCCCACCTCGTTGTTCACCAGCATCATAGACACCAAAGCGGTATCCGGACGAAGTGCAGCCTCCACCTGAGCCGGGGCAATCCACCCCTGGCAGTCAGGCTGGAGAAGGGTGACCTCATAGCCCTTCTGCTCCAGAGCCTTCAGCGGCTCCAGCACGGCGGCGTGCTCAATGGCCGTTGTGACAATGTGCTTTCCCACCCGCCGGTTCCGCTCCAGCGCGCCCTGGATGGCCCAGTTGTCGCTCTCAGAGCCGCAGGAGGTGAAGACAACCTCCTCCGGCAGACAGCCCAGCGCCTGGGCAACGTCGGCCCGGTCCGCCTCTGCCCGGGCGGCAGCCTGCTTCCCCAGCGCGTACTGGGAGGAGGGATTCCCCCACCCCCCGGTCATGGCCTCCAGCGCCGCCTGAGCTGCCTCAGGCCTCACCGGCGTGGTGGCAGCATTATCCAAATAGTGAAACAAGGGCTCCGCCTCCCGGAATTAAAATCAGCACCGGCTATTTTATGCTGTTCCAAGGGGAAAGTCAATAGTATTTGCACAATCGGAGCGGGCTAGAAAAACTAATGATTTGAGCCGCAATAGCTATTGAGAAACAGGAATCACTATGGTACAATATAGAATTGTTGCAGCGCTTTCCCGAAAAGAGGATAAATACGCTTGACAAATTTCCAGTTATCCGTTAAAATGGCTGACAAGCAAATGCGATGAAGGGGAAAAAGACAGGTCATTCCCACTCAGAGAGCCGGCGGATGGTGCGAGCCGGTGTGAGAGGTCCTGTGGATAACTGGCCCCTGAGCAGTCTGCCTGAAGCATTTAGTAGGGTAGGACGGCTGGTCTCGTTACAGACCAAAGCCTTGTTGGAGGCTGTGAGGGCTGACAGGCAACTGTCCGCTGAACCAGGGTGGTACCGCGTAATCTAGTTACGCCCCTGACTTGAAAAAGTCGGGGGTTTTTCTGTCCCCTGACGTATCCAACAGCTTTTGATTTGCGTCCCCGCCCTGCGGAGAGGAGTGTGGGCCTGAATCAGAAGCTATCACACATTTTGCAAGGAGGACACACAACTATGAAACCAGGATTTGAAAAGTACATTCCATTCCAGCCCCAGCCCATCCAGGGCCGTACCTGGCCCGACCGGGTGATCACCCAAGCCCCCGTCTGGTGCTCCGTGGACTTGCGGGACGGCAACCAGGCGCTGGTGGACCCCATGAATCTGGCCGAGAAGCTGGAGTATTTTCACACCCTCGTCGACATCGGTGTGAAGGAGATCGAGATCGGCTTCCCCTCCGCCAGCGAGACGGAGTACGAGATTTGCCGGGAGCTCATTGAGGGCGGACACATCCCCGAAGATGTGACCATCCAAGTGCTGGTCCAGGCTCGGGAGCATTTGATCAAAAAGACCTTCGAGGCCATTCAGGGCGCAAAAAATGTCATTTTGCACTTTTACAACTCCACCTCCACCCTCCAGCGCAAGGTGGTCTTCCACATGGACTGCGAGGGCATCACCAAAATTGCCACTGACGCTGCCGACCTGATCTACGAGATGTCTCAGCCCATGATTGAATCTGGTATGAATCTGCGTTTTGAGTACTCTCCAGAATCCTTTATGGGCACCGAGATGGACTATGCCGTGGAGATCTGTCAGGCGGTGCTGGACCACCTCCACGCCACTCCGGAAAACAAGGTCATCCTCAATCTCCCCACCACAGTGGAGAACTGTATGCCCAACCAGTTTGCCGACATGCTGGAGTACTTCTGCCGAAAAATTCCCGGCCGTGACAGCGCCATCATCTCCCTCCACCCCCACAATGACCGGGGCTGCGGGGTTGCCACCACTGAAATGGGCCTGCTGGCCGGAGCAGACCGGGTAGAGGCCACCCTCTTCGGCAACGGCGAGCGCACCGGCAATGTGGATATGGTCACTCTGGCCATGAACATGTATACCCAGGGGGTGGACCCGGAGCTGGACTTCTCCCACATCAACAAGATCAAAGAGATGTATGAGCGGTGCACCAAGATTCCGGTTGGAGACCGCCAGCCCTATTTTGGCAAGCTGGTCTTTACCTCCTTCTCCGGCAGCCACCAGGACGCCATCAACAAGGGCGTGCAGTATATGAATTACTCCGGAACCGAGTACTGGGAAATC
>JAAVYL010000071.1 GCA_022791075.1 Lawsonibacter sp.
CTTCGGTTTAATATCTGTTCCTCAAAGGTGTCTAAGATAACTGTAAATTCAACATCATCAAAATCTAAAAGCCCCTGTTGCTTATTCAAATTAGAAAAGTAACAGTTTTTTGCAATTTGACAAAGCCAAACACGAATGTCTGTATCGCCGCGAAAAGCATCTATTGAGCGCATTGCTTTGAAGAATGTTTCGCTTGTAATTTCCTCTGCAATACTTTCATCTTTGGACAGCTTTTGTAGAAAAAGAAATACATCATTAAAGTACCTTATATAGATTTCCTCATATTCATCTTTGGAACCTGCCACTTTCTCACCTCCTCCCTTCTAAGACTTCGCATTTATAAAAATCTTACAAGGTTTTTGAAATTTTTTTGAAAACAGTTTTCCCCACATAGGCTTCGTAGAGCTGATTCCCCTCACGGCACATTTAGAAGTATAGACTGTTATTTGCCCTATATGTAAGGTAGTAATCGCCCACTTTCACATAGTCCAGTTCGATTTTTATAGCGGCGCGGCTTCGCCCCAGCCGTCCAGGGATAACCTGGGCGCTATATTCTCTTTGCCGCCCCCTCTTGAAGAGCGTGCTTACTCACCACCCGCAAGCGGGCGGTGGTACTGCCTTTGGCAGTCGCGCGCTCGACCAGGGAGACCTGCCGGGCATTCCTTCCCTGCCCAGTATTGACAGGGAAGCAGACGCTAACGGCGGCTTTTTCATCGGGCGGAGCTGCGCCGGGTATATACCGGGGCGTTGCTTGCTGCTGCTATCAACACCTAAAAATGATAGCTGAAAGTCGCATGTAATGATAGTATACTTAGTCTATGCCTATTCGACAAACCGGGAATTACAGGGGAGCACAAATGCAATTTTTAGAATATGGTATCAACCATGATAAGACCATCCTCTTTTTACATAGCGGCATCAGTATAAATCACCCAGATCTCTATGTTGAAAAAATGTACCGCTTAATTGAATAACTCTAAGTTTTAAATTTGTCGGAGGATTTCATCATAGTGTCAAAAAGCCTCGCCATTGGCGAGGCTTTTTCTCAACACCCGCAGGTGCTGGTGGACGGCGGGACCATCAGCAACAAAAACGCCGCCCAGATACTGGACGGCGTTGACATTATTCTGGTATACGGCGGCTTTCCCCTTTAAGCAACAAACGCTGCCGTACTATCCTTTCGCATAAACAGCAGGCCGAATGACCCCGGTCCGCAGTTACTTGCGATGGCGGATGACGCCTTTTGCAGATAAACCCGTTCAAACGAGCAATACTGCCGCACCAAATTCTGAATGTATTGGAGCTTCTCCTCATTCAGACCGGAATATGTGATAAACAGGATACGCCGGTCAATGGTCCTGGTCTCCTGAAGCACCCTCCGTATATACTTTTTCGCAACATTTGTAAAGCCGCCCATTTCTACACCGCCCACCACCATTTTGCTCTTTTTCAGCACAAGGATCGGGTGCAGCAGCAGCGCGTCGCAAAGGACCTGTATACGTTTCGAGATTCGCCCGGACTGGCACATCGAACGGATGTTATTTATGATAAAGGCAGAGGAAATTAAATGCTCTACCCGTCTTATGGATGCGGTGATCTCCGCCTTTGTGGCATGACGCTCTGTCAGCTGCGCCGCGTACAGCACCGCCAGGCCCATACTGCTGGAGAGATGCCCGGAGTCTATCACCGTAACGTTATCGAAGGATTTTGCCGCCTCAAGCGCGTTTTGATAACCAGCGCTGACATGCTTTGCCATCGTAATGTGAATCACATTCTGCGCCTCTGTCAGCTTCTCTGCAAAAAACCGCTCGTAGTCCTCCACCTCAGGCGGCTGGGAATAGCCCTTCCGCCCCCTTGTAATGTGCGCCAGCAGCTCATCCGGCTTCAGCTCCTGGCCATCCAGGAAGCGGCCCTCCTCTGTGCAGACGTAGTATGGACAGACGGAAATGCCAAACTCTTTGAGGAGTGATTCCGGAAGGTCACACACACTGTCCGTTGTAATCAGGATGGAGCGCCTTTTCGCCTGCTCAAAAATCAGGATTTCCTTTTCCATTTCTGACTGCCCGGCGTCCTCACGCTGCCGCACCAGCTCCTTGGGCAGAATGTTCAGCACAGCCGCCTCCAGCAGCGCACCGCTGACCGGCTTGGCCAGGTAGCCGCTGAATCCCTCCTTCCGGTAAAGCAGCTGATTGTCGCTGCCCGCATTGGCGGTCAGGGCCACCACAGGGGCGTCCTGGCATAGCCCTCCCGGCTGTACGCGCAGGGCATGGAGGCACTCGATTCCGTCCATCTCCGGCATCAGATGGTCCATCAAAATGCAGTCATAGTGGCGGTTTTGGGTCAGCTTCAGGCATTCCGCCCCGCTGGATGCGGTGTCAATTTGAATCCTGGTGGCCGAGAGCAGCTTGGTTACCACCATCAGGTTCATGTCATTGTCGTCCACCACCAGGATATGTGCGTCCGGCGCCTCAAAGCTCTGCTGGTATGTCCCCTCGTCGTGAAGCTTTGCCCGGGAGGCCAGTGTAAACGTCCCCAGCTCCTTTTCGTCCACAATATCCTGCTCCAGGGTGACGACAAATTTTGATCCCTTGGTATAGACGCTGTTTACGCTGATCTCACCGCCCATCAGCTCCACCAGCTGCTGGACAATGCTCAGCCCCAGCCCGGTCCCCTCAATATGGCGGTTTTTTTCCTCGTCCACCCGCCGGAACGCATTAAACAGATATGGGATATTCTCCTTTTTTACCCCCTGCCCGGTATCCTCCACAGAGTACCAGACGAGTACCCGGTTGACGCCCTGGCGCTCGCAGCGGACGGAGAGGGTAATGGCGCCCTCGCTGGTATATTTCACCGCGTTATTCAACAGGTTGATTAAAATCTGCTTGATGCGCACCTCGTCTCCGCAGAGCATACTTGGAATGGACGGGTCTATGTGGAGCTTAAATTCCAGCCCCTTCTCCTTTGCCTTGATCCAGATCATGTTGACAATCTCTGAAAAAAGCGTCCCCGTCTCATAAGATGCGTTGATAATCTCCATTTTTCCCGACTTGATCTTGGAGATATCCAGGATGTCATTGATCAGGGTGAGCAGCAGCTTGCTGGCCCCCTGGATATTCCTGGCGTTCTCCGCCACCTCCTCTGGAATATCGCCCCGCAGCGTAATCTCATTCAGCCCGATGATCGTATTGATGGGTGTGCGAATCTCGTGGCTCATACTGGAAAAGAAGTGGTTTTCCGCCTGGTTCAGCTCTTCAATCTCTTTTTTCTGCTGCTGGGTAAGGGCATTCTCCTCCTCATACATCCGGTTCAGGAACATGAGCAGCACGCTGGTGAGCAGTCCCACCATAACCATGGAAAACGCAGACTCAAAAAAGGATCGCTGCTGGGTGTTCAAGGAGGCCAGCTCCGGAAAATAGTACGCGATGCCATAGCACATCAATGTTTCCGCCGCGCACAGCACAAAAAACACCGCCATGCGTTTTCCCTGCAGGGTGATGCAGATGTAGATAAAGCAGAGCACGAACCACTCCGGCACTCCGCTGTAAAATCCGCCTGCGGTAAAAAACGTGAATGGAAACAGCACAAGCAGCAGCACCACAATCGCCGTAGCTCCGTTTTGTACCTGTCCTCTCCGAATACTGACCCGCACAATCGCCGCGATGACCGCCAGGCTTACCACCAGAATGACAAGGTTCAAGACGCTTCTGCCCATGGGCAGGGTGAAGATCAGTGCGACCATGCAGATTGCTGTCGTGATGCGGAACATACGCTCACGCAGGCTGATCTTATGGTCAAAGATAATATTTAGCCATTTGTTTATCACACAAATTCCTGCTCCTTCCAACATGGCGCTCAGAGGAAATATCAGAACAGACTATATTCCGGCAATCTGTGTGCAGATTTCATCGTACGCACACATCAGCGCGGCGTGGTGTGCCAAGATAAACTCCACGTCCCCCCGCTTCCCGGCCAGCTCCAGTTCCTTCGCCTGGGCGGAAAGGGCCTCCGCGCCGATGGTCAGCGACGTACTCTTGAGCGCATGGACCTTTATCGCATAGTCCGTCCAATTTTCAGCCTCATACAGAGAAATAATTTCCGCCCTTTTATCTCCGCCCTTGGCATGGAACATCCGCAGCATCTCCCGGAAGAAGCTCTCGTCTCCGCCGCAGTAATTCAGCCCCAGATCCACATTGATGCCGGCCTGGGCCAGCCGGCCGCAGGGAATCGCCGGCTCACCGGCGGGCGTCTGTGCGGGACCTGCCTCCTCCACAGACTCGATATGCTCCGCCGGTGCAGAGCCGCCGTTAGCCGCCTCAGGCTTCTCCTCCTCCAGCACAGCCTGCCCGCCGTTCCCGGGCGTATCCTCCAGTTCTTCACCGTATTGGATAAAACGGTTAGGCAGTACCCTCCGCAGCACCCGCTCCAGAACAGTGCGTTCAATGGGCTTGGGGACAAATTCCGTAAAGCCTTCACTGCGGAACATCTCCCGTGCCCCGCTGACGGTATTTGCAGTCAGCGCAATCACCGGCAGGTCCTGATAGGCGCCGTTCTGGAGTTCCCGGATCTTCTTCAGGGTTTGCACCCCGTCAAATCCCGGCATCATGTGATCCAGGAAGATAATGTCATAGGAGGTACTGTCACACCGCGCCAAGGCCTCCCGTCCGCTCAGGCAGGTATCAACCTCAATCCCATAGCTTCCCAGCATGCCCTTGGCCACCACCAGATTCATCTCCTCGTCGTCTACTGCCAGCGCCCGGACGCCTGAGCAGGTGAACGGCTTCCGGCCAGCGGCCTGGGCCTCTGCGAAGCCCCGCGCCCCCAGGTCTCCGTTCAGCAGGTTGGCAATGGAAAGGGCGGAAAACGGCTTGTGCATGACATACAGCCGGCTCCCGTTGTCCAGCGTGAAATCCTTCTCCGCAATGATTACAACCCGGAGCGTACCGGCCAGCTCCTCATAGTACATACGGTCCTCTTCATACTCCGACTGTGCGATGAACACATGGGTCAGGTTATGACTGCGCTGTAACTTAAGGAGTCCTTCAAAGCTGTGTGTCTGATACCCATGAATGCCCAGCCCTTCCAGCAGGCTTCTGATCAGGCCGTCATAATACCCCCGGACCTCGTCACAGCTGTACCGCTCCGGCCGGAAATAGCACGCCACACACACCTGGTCCGCATGGTCGAGCACAATGCACGGCTGATTGTCCGCCACCCCCTGGGGAACCACAATATGGGCGTGCAGGCCCTGTTGTCCCTTGCTGTCAAAGTGGATAAAGCCGCCCATGGCATTCAAAATTCCCCGGGCGATGGGAAGCCCCAGGCCGAGGCCACCCACCAGGCGGCTGCTTCCGGAGTCCGCCTGATAAAAGTCGTCATACATCTGCAGCATCTGAGAATCCGTCATGCCGATGCCTGTGTCGCAGATATCAATAATCAAATTGACTCCATAGCTCTCCGGCCGGTATCCGATGCGGACGCTCACGCCGCCCTCCTCGGTGAATTTGATGGAATTTTCCACCAGAATTTTGAGCACATGGGAAATTTTCTCCGCGTCTCCTATAAGGACTGCGGGCATCCCCGGATCAATGTCGAATACGATCTCCAAATGCTGCCGGTTGCTCTGCAGCGCGGTCATGGTAATGACGTCGTTCAGCACGGAGGTGATCATATACTCCTCCGTGGCCGGGGTCAGCGTACCTTCCACGATCTCCGTATAGTCAAGCATATTGTTGATCTGGCTGGACAGACGCTTCCCGGCCAGCTGGATAGACGTCATGTTTTCCCTGATATCCGGGGAGAGCTCTGTTCCCAGCGCCACCTCGCTGATTCCAATCACCATATTGATGGGCGTGCGGAGCTCATGGGAGACGTTTGACAAAAAAACCGCATTCTGCTTCCCGGACGCCTCCAGGTCGGCAAACACATGGTCATACCATTTTCGCTGGATACTGCGTTGCTTAATCCAGTATCCTGCCAGCGCCGCCCCGCAAAAGGTCACAGCAATCCCCAGCCCCACGCGGAAACCATCCCGGAACTCCATATCATAAGAAATGGTATGGAGAATGAAGATATGGTAGAGCAGCGCCAGGGCATAGAGAGCCTCAAGGGCATACATAACCCATTTTTTGTTCAGTGCAAACAGCGCAAGAATGATAATACAGGCTACGGCAGGTATGTCATAAAGGCTGGATTCATGTACGCCGAAGAAAAAGAATTCCAGCAGCACAAACCCGGCGCAGAGATTTTCATAAAAAACGCCCGAGCCAATCTTCGCAATGTGCAGAAGCCACACGCTGAAGCAGCCGGCCGCCATCAGAGGAACCATCCAAAGCTCCCAGGCCATAACCACAGTGGTCAGACCCAGCATTCCGCTGAACACTGTGGTGATAACTGCCAGCAGCAGATGCCTGCTCGTCTGCTCCCCCACCCTCATCTCTTCTCAAACTCCTGAGCCACCCGCTTCAAAAGCTCCTTCGGCGGATAAGGCTTTTTCAGATAATCCACTGCGCCCAGCAGGAGCGCGCCCACCACATCCTCCACCTCTCCTGAGGCCGTCAAAAAAATGACAGGTATCTCTGCGGCAAACTCCTTCATATGTTCAAACGTCTCGATCCCGTTCATCAGGGGCATATCAATGTCCAAAAGGACCAGGTCTATTCTTTCATTTTTCAGCACATGCAGCGCCCGTACCCCTGAGTCCGCCAGCACTACATCATAGCTTCCCTCGAGGATGATCTGCGTCCTCATCAGGTTCATTTCGTCGTCATCCACCACTAAAATACGCTTCTGCATTTGAACTTACCCCCTGTTTTATAATCAGGTTTTCGCGGCTGATATATCCTATTCTAAACGAAGCCCATAAGAAAATCAAGTGCGATAAAAAACCTTTTTGCGTCCTCATATTCCCGCGCCCGCCGCGCCTCAGCCGGAGAAAAGCCATTGCCAATATGGGCAGTCATGTGGTATAATTCCCTGGAATCAACTGGAAGGGTGGTTGCTGATGAAGAAAACTTTTTTCCTCTTGCCGTGCCTGCTTCTGCCGCTGGTTTTACTGACAGCCTGCGGCAGCCGGGAAGCCCCTCCCCCAGAGCACGAAGCAGAGCCGGAGACCATTGAGCTGACCGTGTGGGGCGCAGAGGAGGACGAGGAGCTGCTCCAGGAAATTTTCACTTCATTCCAATCCCACTACGCCGGCCAGGCCAGCTTTCACATCACGTTTCAGCCCCAGAGCGAATCCAACTGCAAGGATGCGCTGCTGGGCGATCTGGAGGGGGGCGCGGATGTGTTTGCCTTCGCCGACGATCAGGTGTCTGCCCTGGCTGCGGCCGGAGGTCTGGACCCCATCGAAGACAGCGCCGCGATCCGAAGCGCCAGTCTCTCCGCCGCGGTGGAGGCGGCCAGCGTGGGGAACGACCTCTACGCCTACCCGCTGACCGCGGATAACGGGTATTTTCTATACTACAACAAGGCGTATTTCTCAGAAGCGGATATCCAGAGCCTGGAGCAGATGCTGGACCTTGCCGCTCAGGCCGGGCGGCTGGTGGCGATGGACTGGTCCTCCGCGTGGTATGTCTACGCCTTTTTCGGCAACACCGGTCTGACCGTCGGCCTTAACGAAGACGGCCTGACCAACTACTGCACCTGGAACAGCACCGAAGGGGCCATACGCGGCGTGGATGTGGCCGAGGCCATGCTGGCCGTTGCAGCCAGCCCCGGCTTTGCCAGTATGACGGATCAGGAATTCCTGGCCGGTGTGCAGAACGGCTCTGTGATTGCCGGGGTGAGCGGCGTCTGGAACGCCGTAGCGGTTCAGGAGGCCTGGGGAGAGAATACCGGGGCGGCCAAGCTGCCCTGCTATACCTGCGCGGGGAGGCAGATACAGATGGCCTCCTTCTCCGGGTGCAAGCTGATCGGCGTAAATGCCTATTCCGAGCACCCGGAGTGGGCGGCGCGGCTGGCCGAGTGGATCACCAGCGAGGAAAACCAGCGCCTGCGCTTTGAGCGGCGGGGACAGGGTCCGGCCAACATCAGCGCGGCAAATTCTCCGCAGGTTCAGGCCTCGCCGGCCATTGCGGCCCTGCTGGCCCAATCGGAATTTTCCCAGCTCCAGCGGGTGGGCGGAAAGTTCTGGGACCCGGTATCCGAATTCGCCTTGAATATGGCGGCAGGAAACCCCTCCGGCACCTCTCTTCAGGTCCAGCTGGACCGGCTGGCAGAGAGCGTCGCCGCGCGGTAGGCACAGAGTATTGATACTTGGGAGGAAATCTCATGAGAGGCAAACTGACATTACAGCAACGTTTAATTCTGCCCATTGTTCTGCTGGGGCTGGTGGCATTTCTGTCCAACATCCTGGCGGTGTTCAGCATCAACAACGTCCACTCCAATGCAGGAACCATTGTGGACGAGTATATGGTCAGTGAAGGAAAGCTGGAGGAAATCAGGCGCTCCATGACGGATATTCACCTGCTGGCCCTGTCCCATATCGTGGCCGCAGACCACGCGACCATGATCCGGCTTGTCCAGGAAATCAAGGCGAAGGAGGCCTCCCTGGACGAGATGCTGGCCAGCTATGAGAGCTTTGTTGCCGAGGAGGACACAGCGGTTTACCAGTCCCTTCTTCAGGATTACGACGCCTTTAAACACGCCCTGGTCTATCTGGTGTGCGCCAGTGCCGACAGCAAGACCCAGGAAGCCTACGCCACGGCCAACGGGGATGTGGCCCACTGGAGCGAGGCCGCAGATCAGAGCGTCGCCGACCTCTATGCCGCAGTCAGCGGCCGGGCCGAGGCCGCACGCAGACATTTGACCTTTGTCTACATTACCGCGCTGGTCATCAGCGCGGCCACCCTGGCCGCCGGTGTCCTCCTGGTGGCGGCGGCGTTCCGCATCATCCGGAGGCATGTGATTTCCCCGATTCATGACGCGATGGACACCCTTCAGGACAGCTCTGAACGCATCAGCGGCGTGGTGAGCGATGTGCGCCAGCGGACACAGACCTCCAGCGGCAGCGTCCGGGACCTGTCCGGCCTGGCGGAGCAGCTCTCTGCCGCCCTGGAGGAAATTGCCGCCAGCACGTCAGCCATCCAGCGCAGTACCTCCGACACCCAGTCCGACGCCCGGACCATGGCGGAGGAGTGCTCCGCCATTACGGCCTACTCCGTGGAAATGCGGGGACGGGCCGAGGAAATGGAACGCTCCGCCCGGCTGGAGATGGATGAGGTGCGGAAAAAGACCTCGGAAATCATGTCCCTTCTGGATCAGGCCATTGAAAAAAGCCAGAACGTCAACCAGATCAGCGTTCTGACCAAGGCGATTCTCAACATCTCCTCCTCTACCAACCTGATTGCCATCAACGCCTCCATCGAGGCTGCCCGGGCGGGAGCGGCGGGAGCCGGATTTTCCATCGTGGCGCAGGAGATCCGCCAGCTGGCCGACTCCTGTGCCGAGACGGCCAACAATATCCAGGAGGTCAGCGGCGTGGTTACGGGAGCGGTGGACTACCTCTCAGAGAGCGCCCGGGAGCTGGCCGGCTACCTGAGCCAGGCGATTATGACCCAGCTGGACCGGTCTGTGCAGGCTGGACAGCAGTACCGGGAGGACTCTGACTATGTGGGACACGCCATGGAGGCGTTCAATGACAGAACCGCCCGGCTGAAGACCGCAATGGATGATATCGCCGGGTCTATCTCCAACATCTCCGGCGCAATCGACGGCGCGGTGTCCGACGTCACCGGCGTTGCCGGCAGCACTCGCGTTCTGGTGGACGATATGGAAGGCATCACTGCCGGCATGGGCACCAATCAGGAGATTGTGGGCGAGCTGCAAAAGCAGATGGACGTATTTTCCAATTTATAAGTGACTGTATAAATTCATATCTCTTTGACAGGCGGCGGGCCTCTGATTTCCCTTGAAATCAGAGGCCCTTTTGCTGCACAAGGCCGCAGCTGGCTATTTTCCTGCTCTGACAATCATAGACACAACCTCCTGCCGGGTAGGGAGGGCCTGGGGGCCGGAGCCGTCAGTAATTCCAGCGGCGACTGCCCGCTGCATCTCTTCGGCCATCGTGCCGGAGGCCACCCCCGGCAGGGTCCACAGTTCCCTTCTATACCGCTCCATATACTCCTTCCACTGCTCATAGCTCATTTTATCAGCTTCTCCTCTCAGGGTCCGGGCCACGTCGGACCGAAAATCGTCCATATTTTTTCCAAACCTGGGCCACCAGTGGAGCACATCTCCATGGTTGGAGGCGACGCCCCGCTTATAGCCCTCTGCGTGGCAGATCACCACCCCGTCCTTCAGCGGGTCCAGGCCATACTCCCGGCATAGCATGGCTGTCAGCTCCACGGCCTCCTGATACGCCGCCTGAAAATAAGCCCGATTCTTCAGCCCGTCCTCGCAGATCTCAAAGCTGATGTGGGTGTCGTTGGCGGAGCCCTTTTCCCCCTTGCCGCAGTGCCAGCCCCGCCGGTTCCAGGGCAGGGTCTGCACAGTCCCCACCCTGCCGTCGGCAAATTTTCCGATGAAGGCGTGGACGCAGAGCTTTCCCGGCTGATCCCAGTGATTACCGCCGGTGTTGCGGCCCATCTCAGCGTCCCCGGGGACATACCGGCTCACGTTCGGGTTATTAGCCCCTGTGGAGTGGACCATTACCCCCTTGGGCCTGATGGTCCGCCCGCCGGTGTAGCACTCATTTTTTGTGAGCAGCTGCTCTCTCAGCCTCATCGCTCCTCCTCTTCCACGGTCAGCGCATCTCCGGCCTTATCCATAGCGGCCTTCCCGGCGGCCAGCAGCCTGGTCAGCCACGCTGGCACGGGCGCGCCCATCATCACAGCGTTTTCCGTAACAGAACCCAGCTCGGTCACGATGTACCACACCAGAACCACTGGACCCACCAGCCCGGGGTACCGGACGGGCAGGGCCAGCACAGGCAGGTTGGCCAGCACCAGAGAGATCAGCAGGTCGGCTCCGGCGGCCACGATCACCACCGTCACCATGCCCGCCTTGTGCCAGATTCCCTCCCGGGCCCGCCAGCTGGCCCAGTCCCCCTTCCTGCAGGCGGCAGCGGAGCCGGTTATATAGTCCAGGGCCATGAGAGCCACCCAGAGCACCACCAGCCAGCCCAGCCAGCCCCACAGTCCGGTGAGCACCCCGACTCCCGCAGCAATGGCCGCTTTCAAATGATTCGCTTTTTCATCCATACAGGCTCAACTCCTCTCATATCCTCAGCGTCCAGTTTTTATTTTCAGCAATGGCTCTCACCTCGTCCGTCAATTCTGACGCCCCCGGGTTCCCCGTCAGCGTAAGGGTTTTGGCTGCGGAGATGGCGGGCAGGCTGTAAAACAGGTCTGTCAGCGCCTCCAGCGACAGGGAACAGTCCCGAAGGTCCATAGCCGCCCCGGCCCAGCCGGTGACCGCCGGGTCCAGCAGAATCCGGCTCACAGCATAGCATCCCCCAAAGGCGGACGCCAGGTTGGACGCCTGGCCAGTGGACAGCCGGGGAATGGCGGTCAGAGAGGCGCAGCCATAAAAAATATAGTCCATCCGCGCCGCCTGGGCGGTGTTCAACGGCGGCACACAGCTCAGGGAGGCGCAGCCCCGGAACACCGAGTCCAAAGCCACAGCACGGGCGGTGTCCAGCTCCGGAAGCCGGACCAGAGACCCGCAGCCGTAAAAGGCTCTGGACAGGGTGCTCACCCCGCTGGTATCCAGCCCCGGCAGGGCGGTCAGGGCGGCGCAGTTATAAAACATGGCGGCGGCCGACACAGCCTTGGAGGTATTCAGCTCCAGAACCGTGATCAGAGAGACGCAGCTGTAAAACATGCTGTCCAGGCTGGTCAAACTGTTCTCTCCCCGCCAGGTAAAAAACTTCAGGCCCTTCAGTGCCCGGTTGCCCGTTCCGCTCCCACACCGCACCGCCGTCCCGCAGGGAAGCCTGCACTTGATCTCCACAATATTCCATCCGGAAAAATTGCTTGGGGAGGTCCTTTTGCTGTGAACGGATGGCTCCCAGGTCAAAATATCCCTCCCCCTAATCCGCACCAGCACCTGTCTCACCCCGCCGGCCAGATTCCCCCAGTCCTCCGCCCGCAGCACCGTCTCATATTTAGCTCCGCTGGCGGCGCTGGCCCGGACGGACGTAACAAAGCTCCCGCCGCTCAAAGCGCCCAGCTCCACGGTGTATGACCCCGCACAGGTCACGGTAAAGGCCAGCATACTCTCCCTGCCGTCCGGAATATGGACCAGCAGATACAGCTCGTCCTCCTCCGGCTCCGGCACCTCCAGCCACTCTGCGGGCCGGGCGGCCTGATACACCCTGAAAGGCTCCAAAGGCGCCCCGGCGGCCCCGGGGATGGCCCGGATGCGGGCTGGAAAATCGCCGGCTGCAATAGGCTCCCCGCTTCCGTCCTTCTCCCGGAGGGCGCCGGCAATGTCCCGAAACAGCGTCCTCAGCTCCACATCAATACGCCTCCTCCAACGCGCCGGTCACCGCCCGGTCAATGGCCCGGTTTACCTGCTCCATGGTCACACAGCGGGCGGACAGCTCCTCAATTTCCGCAGCCGTCCGCTGCGCGGCCGTCTTCAGCTGCTGCAAATCAACAGCTTTCTTCATCATACTCACCTCAATTCTGTCGGGGAGGGGCCCCCGGCGTCAGGCCGTCTCCCCTCCGAACACCTCGTCCAGCATCGCCGCCACCTCCTCATCTGCGGCGAAGTCCAGAGAATTCAGCCGGGCCTTCTCCTCGTCGGTGTAGTCGTTGGAGGACAGCCCCTTCCCCGCCTCCTTCTCCACATACCCCGTCAGGTCCACGGCGGGCAGCTTGTCCACCCGTCCACTCAGCTCCGCCACGCTCTGCTTGGTGGCAAAGCTCTCATTGACCCGTTGGGCCAGCCGCTTCAAGGCCCCCAGCTTTGTCAGCTTTTCCTCGTTAAAATTCATAGTTTTCCTCCTTTTTTGTTGTGTTTGGCACAGGGCCGAACACTTCGTTCAGCATCTGGTTGACCTCCTCCTCCGTAGCGGCTTCCCCGCCGGCCCCTCCGGCAGGCGGCAGGCGTACACAGGCCAGCGGCCGGTCTCCTGACAGGAGCCTGAGCTCCAGGCCCTCCACCTCGATGCCGTCAGCCTTCCGTTCCAGTGCCTGCTCCAGCAGTCCTGGCGTTGGCGGAGCGGCCTCAGCTCCCGCCGCCGCGCCCTGCAGAATAACGCCGCAGTCCGCCCACACGGTGGGCAGAACCACACCCGAAGCATCGGAACCCCAGACCCCGGCAAACAGGTGTCTGCCCTCGCTCTCCAGAGCGGTCAGCTCCCAGGGGACGGTACACGTTCCGCTTTCGTCCAGCAGCACACAGGCGCTTTGACCGCCGGACCGGAAGCAGGCCGTCCTGCTCAGGCCGTCCCAGTCCGGCGAAAACCGAAACAGCACCTGATATACGCCCGCTGAACCGCTGGTCAGCGGCTCTCCCTGCTGCAGGGACAGCCGGTTCTTTTCGGCGCAGAGTATAAACATTGTCCTTTCCCTCCTTCCCTCCGCCTCACACATGGTTGCTGCAGCGGAAAAGTTGTACGTTTGCGTACAACCTTCCAAAAAAATTCAGAGCCGCCGCCTCAAAAAAGACAGGACGGAAAACAAAGTGTCTTCCATCCTGTCTTTTTTGGTAGATATATTTTCTTCTGTGTGGTAAACTATGAACAAAAAACCTCTCTCCATTGGAGGCGGCGGAAATGAACATTTTTGATATCATCGGCCCGGTGATGATCGGCCCTTCCAGCTCCCACACCGCCGGTGCGGCGCGGCTGGGCTATGTGGCCCGCAAAATCTTGGGGGAGTCCCCGGCTCAGGCGGCCATCCAGCTCAGCGGCTCCTTTGCCCAGACCTTCCGGGGCCACGGAACGGACAAAGCCCTTCTGGCAGGGATACTGGGGTTCCGTCCGGACGACGCCCGTCTGCGGGACTCTCTGGCACTGGCGGAGCAGCAGGGGCTTGACTACTTCCTTCGCTGTGAGGCCATCCCCAACGCCCACCCCAACACGGCCCGGATTACGCTGACCGGCTCCGGCGGAAAAACCGCCTCCATTCTGGGCGCGTCGGTGGGGGGCGGCAATATTCTGATTACGGAGATCAACGATATGCCGGTCCATGTGACGGGGCAGAACAGCACCCTGGTCATACTCCACCTTGACAAGCCGGGGACCATTGCGGCGGTGACCAACTATGTGGCCTGTTCCAGTATCAACATCGGCAGCTTCCGCCTCTCCCGCCCCCATAAGGGCGGCGAGGCGGTTATGACCATTGAGGTGGACGGGGATATCCCGGACACGCTGGCGGAACATTTGAAAACACTGCCCAACATCATCCGTGTGGTGCTGATTCGGGCGGTCTGAGGGGGCAATGCAATGCTGAGCTATCAAAGTGTGGAAGAGCTGTGCCGGGCGGCGGAGGACTCCGGCCTTCCCATCTCCCGGGTGGTCCTGTCCGACCAGGCCAGGTCTCTGGAGCAGGAGGAACAGACGCTGCTTGAACAGATGTCCGCCCGGCTCCAGGTTATGGAGGTGGCGGCAGAGGCCGGGATGGACCCGTCCCTGCGCTCCCCCTCCGGCCTGTCCGGAGGGGACGCGGCTAAAATGCGCAGCTACGCCCAGTCGGGCGGCATTGCGGGCTCCCTTTTCAGCCGGGCCATTGCCCGCGCCCTGGCCACCTCGGAGTATAACGCCGCCATGGGAAAAATTGTGGCCTCGCCCACTGCCGGCTCCTGCGGAATCCTGCCCGGGGCCATTCTGCCGGTGCTGGAGGAGGGGATGTGCAGCCGGGAGCAGGCGGTTATGGCCCTGTTCACCGCTGGTGGAATCGGCATGGTAATTGGCAATCGGGCCACGCTGGCCGGTGCGGAGGGCGGCTGTCAGGCGGAATGCGGCGCGGCGGCGGCAATGGCGGCGGCCGCTCTGGTGGAGCTGAGGGGCGGCACGCCCCTCCAGGCGGCTCACGCCTGCGCCATGGCGCTGAAAAACCAGCTGGGGCTGGTGTGCGACCCGGTAGCCGGGCTGGTAGAGGTGCCCTGCATCAAGCGCAATGGGGCGGGCGTTGTGATTGCCCTCTCCGCCGCTGAGATGGCGCTGGCCGGAATTGAAAGCAAAATTCCTGTGGACGAGTGCATCTCCGCCATGTATCAGGTGGGCAAGGCCCTGCCCTCCTCCCTGCGGGAGACGGCCCAGGGCGGCCTGGCCGCCACCCCGACCGGCGTCCGCCTGAAGCGGGAAATTTTCGGGGACGCACTGCCCGGGTGAACCGGCCGCTCACCCCCTCCGCCTCCTCACATCCCAGAATACCGTCCCGTAGCAGGAGTCGGTAACCTCCCGCACCATGCCCTCCTGGTCTGTATTTTTTTCCAGCCAGCGGAGCACCCTTGCCGCGTTCTCCATGGTCTGTTCCTCAGGCGTCAGGGCATGCTCCATCACAAACTCCACATACTCTCCGTCGGGCCGCACCAGCCTCTCCTGATGGCGGGTCTCATAGCCTGTCTCCGGACAGTATCCCATCAGGAACAGCACGTTGAACAGCGCATAGAACCAGCGCCCGTCCAGCTCCTGTCCGCCCTCCCGGCCAAATACCTCCCGGACCATCCGCTCCCTCAGCCGGTTATGTCTGTACAGGTGAGTGACATTACAGCAAAAGCCTCGGCTCATCTCCATCACCTTGGACAGGCCGTCCACGCCCCGCACGGCGGGAGTCAGGGAGCTGAAGACCAGATCAAATGCCTTTCGGAGCCCCTCCCGGTCCACATCCAGCGTCTGAAAGTCGCAGACGCGCAGATCCACATTGGTCAGCCCCTGCCTCCGGATATACTCCCGTCCGTGGGCCACCATCCGCTCCGACAGGTCCAGTCCCACAACGCTGCGCACCCGTGCCCCAAACGCCGCGGCAAACTTCCCCGGTCCGCAGCCGATGTCCGCCACAGCGTAATCCGGGCAGAGCGCCCCCCGCTGCGTCAAAAAGGCAACGGCGCTGCTGACCCGCTGGCCCCCCTTGCTTTCGCCCTCCCGCGCCCAGAGTTCCGCCCGGCGGTCCCAGCTCGGGACGCAGCTACCCGAGGGCCTGGATTCCAGCAGGGCGGTAAAATATTCCAGATCGTCTCTGCCGGGCGGCCAGTCTCTCATCCCCTGCAGCCCCTCGGGCTCACCCATCGCCGCTCCTCCTCTCCGCTTTTTGAAGCTGTTCCCTCATAAAATCCAGCACTTCCCCAAACAGCCGCTCCCGGTTCTCCCGGGTGATCAAAAAGCTCCGGCATTGGGGGTGGCCCCGGACGGCCTGCAAAAAGGGGGTATCCCGCTCCTTCACCGCGGCCATCACGGGCACACCGCCCTCCAGCCGGGCCAGGACTGCGCCGCAGAAGCCGGTTTCCCCGCTCTCCAGAAAGCCCAGCTCATCAAACCGGATTACAGCCCCCTCCGGCACGGGGCGCAGCAGAGCGGGAGCGAAGCGGTCAAAGGCCCCGGGGACGGCAGTGACACGCCCTCCCCGGCAGTACCCCACCCGGTTGTCCCGGGTCTGTTGCCGGGGCTCTCCGGTCAAATAGAGAAAGATCTGTGCGTCTGACCCATCCGCCCCCGGGACGGGCTCTTTTTTTGTCTCAAATCCAAATACCGGCTGCCCCAGCTCCAGCAGCACACGGCGGAGCAGGGTGCTCTTTCCAACCCCTCGGTCCCCAACAATCAGGGCGTGCGCCATAACATTCAGCTCCCCCTTCCATGATTTGCCCTCACCGGCAGGCAGATGGTCCGTTCTGTGCCGTAACGGTCCTGAACCGTAATCACATCCATCTCGATTCCATAAACCTGCTCCAGGTTCTCTGGTGTAATCACCTCCCGCGGCTCACCGAAGCCGGCGGCGCGCCCCTGGCTCATCAGCAGAATCTTGCTTCCGGCGGCAGAGTACTCCGGGCTGTGGGTAGACATGACCACGCAGTAGCCCCTCGCCGCCAGGTCCTCCGCCACCTCCGTCAGCAGCTGATGGTTGGCAAAGTCCAGGCTGGCCGCCGGCTCATCCATAACAAACACCTTCGCCGACTGACAAACCGCCCGGGCAATCAAAACCAGCTGCCGCTGTCCGCCGCTGAGGGCGGTATACTTCTTGTGGGCCAGGTGCTCAATGTTCATCTTCTCCAGGGCCGCCCAGGCGGCCTCCCGGTCAATCCTCTTGGGGGCCTCAAAGGCGGAAAAATGAGACGCCCGTCCCATTGTCACCACCTCCAGCACCGTGTAGGCAAACACAGGTGCGTGGTATTGGGGAATATACGCCACCAGACCGGCCAGCTCTCTGGGGGACAGCCCTCCGGTATCACGGCCGTCAATGCGGATGCTCCCCCCCGTCACGGGCAGAGAGCCCAGTATCAGGCGGAACAGGGTCGTCTTTCCGCAGCCGTTGGGCCCCACCACACAGAGTATCTCTCCGCTTTCAACGCGGCAGCTCACCCCTTTTACCACGTCCCCTCCGCCGTAGCCGCCCCGCACATTTTGAAGCTCCAGCAAGGTCTATCCCCCCTTCCGCTTGAGAATCAGCCAGACGAAGAAGGGGGCGCCCACAATGGCGGTCACCACACCCAGAGGCAGCTCCACAGACAGAAGAGAGCGGGCCAGGTCGTCCATCAAAACCAGATACCCCGCGCCCAGCCCGGCACTGACAGGGAGCAGCCGGCCATAGTCCGCCCCCGCCAGAGACCGGGCCATGTGGGGAATCATCAGTCCCACCCACCCGATGAGGCCGCCCAGACACACGGCACAGGCGCTGAGCAGGGTGGAGGCGGCAATAAAAATCAGCCGGTCCCGGCCCACATCCGCCCCCAGGCTTCTGGCCTCCTCCTCCTCCAGCGTGAGGAGATTAATCCGCCAGCGCAGCACAAAAATCACGGCCAGTCCCGCCGCCATAGGCGGGGCGCTCCACAGAAGGGCCTCCATATCCGTCTTTGTCAGACTGCCCATCAGCCAGAAGGTGATCTGCGGCAGCACGTCGCTGGGGTTGGCCACATATTTGATTGCGGTAACGCCGGCGTTGCACAAAGCCATAACCATGGAGCCGGACAGCACAAGGCTCAGCGTCTGGGAGTGGGCCGACCTCCGGCTGATCAGGCAGCAGGCTGCCACTGCCGCTCCGCCCCCCAAAAAGGCGGCGAGCTGCACCCCCCAGTTGGCTGCGCCGGCCAGAATGGCCAGGGAGGCCCCCAGCCCCGCCCCGGAAGACACCCCCAGAATATCCGGAGACACCAAGGGGTTGCGGAACATCCCCTGATAGACGCAGCCGGCCGCTGACAGTGATGCTCCAATCAGCGCCGCAGACAGCACCCGGGCCAGCCGGAGCTTCAGGATAACGTCCGCCTGGGGCAAAGCCTCCCCCTGCACACCGAACCAGCTGAAAAACGCCCGGACCAGCTGGGAGGGCGAAATGGGGTAATAGCCCACCCCCAGGGAAAACAGCAATACCGCGAGCAAAAGAGCCGGCAGACCCAGTGCCAGCAGCCGGTCTCTCCACTGCCGCACCGCTCTGATCTCTCCACATTCTCTCTCCATAGGCGCTCCCCTCCCTTGACACCGCCTTCCCCCTGTGGTATGATGTGCCAAGGGTTATATTTTTAAAAACGATTCGCTTTTAAAAATATAACACAGGAGCTGTCCGCTGTCAATTCCCGGCGGCGGATTTGGCGCATTCCGCAAAAGAGAAACAACATCCAGGATGGAGATGAATCATGAGACATCTGAATGGATTTGAGAGAGCCGGTCTGGCCCTGCTCCTGGTCCTGACCCTGCTCACCGGCTGTGCTCCCAGGGAAAACACCTCTCAAAGCACCCGGGAAAATCGGGAAATCACCGATATGGCGGGCCGTCAGGTAACCGTCCCTGTCCAAATCGACTCTGTATTCCCAACCGGGCCCAACTCCGCCATTTATCTCTACACCCTGGCGCCGGACCGGCTGCTGGGCTGGAACTACCCGCTGAACGACCAGGAAAAGAGCATCCTTCCGGAGCAGTACCATACCCTTCCCGTCTATGGTATGGGCGACGCGGTCAGCTATGAAGCAGTCATCGCCGCCGCCCCCTCCCTCGTCCTCAACACCGGAACCATCAACGACAAGCTGATCTCCGACTGCGACAAGCTCTCCCGTCAGCTGGGCATCCCCGTGGTGGCTGTAGACGGCGACCTGATGGCCTCGCCCCAGGCCTATCGGTTTCTGGGGGAGCTGCTCGGTGCTCAAGAGCAGGGAGAGCTGCTGGCCGGCTACGCAGAGCGCACCCTTCAGGACATCGCCGGACTCAATATTCCGGAGGAGGAGCGGGTCCGCGTCTATTATGGCAACGGCGAGGACTCGCTGGAAACAGCTCCCGCCGGCTCCTCCCACGCCCAGATCATTGAGCTGGCAGGCGCCGCCAACGCAGCGGAGCTGGAGCTGGGAGACGGCGCACGGATACGGATTTCTCCGGAACAACTGTTGGCCTGGGACCCGGATGTTATTCTCACTGTGGGGGAGCCCACATCCAATATGAGCGGCAGCTCGGCCGCCGAGGCGCTCCGCAGCGACCCGGTTTTCGCCTCGCTGAGCGCGGTTCAGGCGGGGAGGGTATATGGCGTGCCCAACGCGCCCTTCGGGTGGGTAGACCGCCCCCCCGGTCCCAACCGAATCATTGGTCTGCGCTGGCTCTCCGGCTTACTCTACCCCGACCGCCTGAATTTTGACGTGGACGAGGAGGTCCGGCAGTTTTTCCATCTGTTCTACCATGTGCAGCTCACCAACCAGCAGCTGGAGCAGCTCTACAGCGGAGCCCTGTGATTACACAAGGCTCCAGAGAGGAGGGACCTGAATGCTCCCGGAACAGCCTTATTCTCCCGGCCCCGCGGGATTTCGCGCCGCCCTTCGCTTCCGGCTCCTGGCCGAGCGCGTCTTTTACGGACCAGGACCGCATAAGCTTCTGGAGCTGACCCGGGAGCTGGGCTCTTTGTCCGAGGCCTGCCGCTGCATGGGCATCTCCTACACCAAGGGCCGAAAGCTCATCTCCACCATGGAGCAGCAGCTGGGCGCCTCGGTAATAGAGACCCGGCAGGGCGGAAAAGGGGGCGGCTTCTCCCATCTGACCCCAAGGGCCAGAGACCTGATGGCGCGCTACAGCGCCTTCTGCCTGGAGGCGGAGAACGTCCTCCAGGCCCTGTTTCAAAAACACTTTGCCGCCTCCGCCCCATTGGGGTTCTGTGGAGGCACTGCGGAAAGGAATCTCACTATGGAGGGTATCTTCA
Source organism: Lawsonibacter sp. (assembly GCA_022791075.1). Taxonomy (GTDB): domain Bacteria; phylum Bacillota; class Clostridia; order Oscillospirales; family Oscillospiraceae; genus Lawsonibacter. The sequence continues at coordinate 20,274 of JAAVYL010000071.1, forward strand.
CCCAAATTCTCTATGAGCTGGAGAAGGGACACGACATGTCCTTAGTCACCATTATCTCCCAGGATGGCTCCTCCCCGCGGGGTCTTGGCGCCCAGATGCTGGCAGGAAGTCAGGGCCGGATTCTGGGAACCGTGGGAGGCGGAGCAGTAGAGCAGCGATGCACAGACGCCGCCCTCCTCTCCCTGACCGAGAGGCGGTCCTTTTCTCAGAACTTCTCACTGCGTCAGGACGGCGCGGAGAGCATTGGAATGGTCTGCGGAGGCGATGTAACCGCCTGGTTTCAGTTTATTGACGCCCAGGACCCCCAGTGGGCGGACCTCTCCTCCCAGCTTCTCACCGCCCTGTCCCAGCACCGGACCGGCTGGCTGGCGCTCTGTCTGGACGGCGCCCCTCCCTTCCTTGTACAGACGGGGGAGGGCGTCCCCGGACTGGAACCGGGGCGGTGCCTCCAAACCGGCATCCGTTTCTATCTGCCCCTGCCTGCCCGGGAGCGGGCTGTCATCTTTGGCGGTGGTCACTGTGCCCAGGCTCTGGTTCCGCTCCTGAGCCGGGTGGGCTTTCGGGTCACCGTGGTGGACAGCCGGTCGGAGTATGCCGCACAGGCCCTGTTTCCCCAGGCGGAGACCGTCATCTGCGGCGACTACCTGCACATCTCTCAATATTTGGAGCTGACCCCCTCCGACTATGTGGTAATTATGACCAGCGGCCACAGCTTCGACTATGAGGTCCAGCGTCAGGTCCTCCAGCACCCCCCCGCCTATGTGGGCGTAATCGGCTCCAGGAGCAAAGCCGCCTTTATAAACCAGAAGCTCCGGCAGGACGGCCTGCCGGAGGAGACCATCGGGAGCGTTCACACCCCCATCGGCACCGAGATCAAAGCGGTCACGCCGGAGGAGATTGCCGTCAGCATCGCTGGAGAGATGATCTATGAGCGGGCCCTGCTCCGGGAACGCGCCCACAATCCTGCCCTGTAAAATATCCGCCCGGCTGATGTACAGCCGGGCGGATCCCATTGTACTCAGTCCTGGCCGTAGTAAGCGCCGGGACCGTGTTTGCGAAAATAGTGCTTATCCTGGATGCGCTGGGGGGCGGGGCCGGCGGAGGCCCGGATCTGACGGGTAAGAATGGCCATCCTTGCCACCTCCTCCAGGACCACTGCGTGATACACCGCCTGGGCCGCGTCCCTGCCCCAGGTGAAGGGGCCGTGGCTGGCGCAGATTACGCCGGGGACGGCGGTGGGCTCAATGCACCGCTCCCGGAAGGTTTCGACAATAACCGTACCGGTGTTTTTCTCATAATCCTCCTCCAGCTCCCCGTGAGACAGGTGGCGTGCGCAGGGGATGGAGCCGTAGAAGTAGTCGGCATGGGTAGTACCGAAACAGGGGATGTCTTCCCCGGCCTGAGCCCAGGCCACGGCGTGGGGGCTGTGGGTGTGGACGATACCTCCGATTCCCGGAAAGGCCTTGTACAGCTCCAGGTGGGTTTTGGTGTCGCTGGAGGGCTTCCATTTGCCCTCCACCCGCTGGCCGGTCTCCAGACTGACAACCACCATATCACCGGCAGTCATGCCGTCGTACTCCACGCCGGAGGGTTTGATGACAATCACCCCCCTGTCCCGGTCAATGGCGGATACATTGCCCCAGGTGAAGGTGACCAGCCCGTGCTTAGGCAGCAGAAGGTTGGCTTCCAGGACCTGTTGTTTCAGTTCTTCAAGCATAGCTCTTACCTCTTTTCACTGTGTAGTGGCGGGACTGTTTCACCCGCTCTTCCGATGCGGCTTCCTTCCCGGGCAGGCGCGCACCCCCTGCGGAACAGCTTCAGGCGCCGGCGCAAAGACTGCCCCTAATAGAATAACACAAAATCATTTTAATTTCCAGGCCGGGATAGAGAGAATCCGCGTGTGCGGCCCAAGGCTTCACAGCGGCATCCTTTTTCCTTGCTTTCCAAAAGTTGTACCTGCCGCTTGAATATGCTATAATAACGCTGAGCTATATCGGGTACAGCCGGCTCTGTGCGGCTGTGCAAAATCAGCGCCGGACCGCGCATCCCCATCAAAACAACCACAAACGGAGGAAAGACAATGATCTCGATCCAAGAAATCCGGCAGGCCCGGGAGCGCATCCAGTCCTATATTGTCCAAACCCCTGTGCTGCGTATGCACACGCTGGACCACTATCTCAACTGCGAAGTCTATATCAAGGCGGAGAACATGCAGGTCACCGGCGCTTTCAAGCTGCGGGGTGCGCTCAACCGCGCCCTCAGCCTGAGCCGGGAGGAGCTGGAGCGGGGACTGGTGTGCGCCTCCTCCGGCAACCACGGCCGGGGAATCGCCTATGCCGCTAAGCTGCTGGGAACAAAAGCCACGGTTGTAATGCCCAATACCGCCCCGGCGGTGAAGGTTCAGGCCATCCGGGCCCTGGGGGCGGAGGTGGTCCAGTGCGAGGCCAGCGAGCGGTTCCAGGTGGCGGAGCGCATCTGTGAGGCGCAGGGGGCCACCCTGATCCCCCCTTACAATGACGAGTTTGTTATGGCCGGCCAGGGCACCGCCGGCCTGGAGCTCGGGGAGCAGCTCCCGGAGGTAAACACCGTAATCCTTCCTGTCAGCGGGGGAGGTCTCATCGGCGGTGTGTCGGCGGCCCTGAAGGAGACGCTGCCCGCTGTCAGGGTATACGGCGCGGAACCCGCCGCCCTGCCCCGCTACTCTCAAAGCCTGGCGGCAGGAGAACCGACGCAGGTCCCATACCAGCAGACCCTGGCCGACGCCCTGGTGTCCCAGCAGCCGGGGAGCAAGTGCTTCCCCGTGGTCCGGACATATGTGGACCGGGTGGTCCCAGTGTCAGACGAGTTCATGCTGAAGGGAATGAAGCTGCTGCTGACCGAGGGCAAAATTTTGGCGGAGCCCTCCAGCTGTATTGGCATCGGCGCGGTTCTGCAGGGCCTGCTCCCTGTGGACAGGGCAGAGAAGGTCTGCTTCGTCATTTCGGGCGGCAGTGTGGGAATCAGCCAGCTGGCTATGCTGGAGGAAGTGGTGCTGTAAAGCCGGCTATTTGTGAAAACTCCCCTGTGAGAGACGCTGAAAGGCTGTTTCTCACAGGGGAGTATATGTTTATCGGCGCTTTGGCCGGTTTAGAAGGAGTAGGAGATGATGGACTTGCCCACAGCCTCCTCGCACTGCTTGAACAGCTCGGGGTCCCGCATTCCGGCGCCCAGGAGCAGACTGGACTTGGGGGCGCAGATGACGACAATATCCATGCCCTCCTGCACCTCAGCCGAGGTAACGGGCCAGCCCGTCTGGGCGTCCAGCGTCATAATCAGGTCCGGGAAGGTGCCCAGCCTGCGTCCGTCCGCCTCCGCTGTCATGTATTCATTCCAGAAGGTGAGCCCAAAGCCCGGCCAGGTCACGGTGCCCACATCGAAGCCGCCCTGACAGATCAGCTCCATCCGCTCAACGGGACCGCGGTGCAGCACCTGGGCCTTCAGCTCACCGCAGACCGCCTGAATGACCGCCTCTCCGCCCTGCTCCCGGCAGGCCAGCATGGCCTGGCCCAGCCTGATGGCCTGTTTAACGGCGCCGTTTGCCCCATGCTTCCGGGCGTAGTCCACGGTAACAGGGTTGCGCGCCACAGCCACCAGCCCGCCGGCCAGGGTAGCCGCGTGGCGCACCTGTGCCGAGGTTTGATCGATGGTTCCCCGCACCACCAGCTCAATCCGGCGCCGGCAGGCCGGGTCGCCGCCAATGGCCGCCTGAACAGACTCATAGCCGGGGACCGCGTGCAGGCCAAGGGCGCCCATGACGCCAGTGGGGTGCGCACGCCCATTGCTGGGCGCGTCTACCACAGGGATACCCAGCAGGGCGCTCTGCATCCATCCGTTCACTGTGGCCAGTCCGCCCATCTCGTTGGTAAAGATGCCTGCAGCCTCCTGCCCGGTGAAATGGCACAGCTGCTTTACTGCGTCGCTGAAATCCTGGGGGGTGGCCAGAGCGGTCTTCGCAGAGGGCGCGCCAACAGCGGACGCATTGATCAGGGTGGCCCCGCCGGGCAGGTCTTCAATGTCAATCAGCTCCAGGGGGGCGGTCTCCACTGCCAGCTTGGCCGCCCTCAGGCCCTCCGCTCTGGAGCCACCGCCGCCGCCGCCCAGAACACAGCCGCCGACAACTGCCGCCTCAGCCATTTCACTTGTAATTTTTAAACGAGCCATAGGTCATTCCTCCATTTATAATTCATCCATCGGTTCAGGCTGACTTTTTCCACATCAGCTTACTGAGGATCACATGCAGCACCATCGTGCCAATCAGGCCGTTCAGGGTCTGGATGCCGGGTGTAAACACTGCAATCGCAATGCCGCAGGCCCAGGCCAGGAAAGCGGGCAGCTTAATCATGGGGATTTTGTCATAGGAGATATCCTCATAGTTGCGCTCCTCCTTCATCCCAAACAGAGGCAGAATCAGATAGTCCGACACCATGATAGCCGCCATAGGGGGCACCAGAATGCCCAGCCAGTTCATGTAGGGGACGAAATAATCCACTGCGCCGCCGAAGCCCAGGGCAACGGCGATCACAGCCAGAATGGTGGTCAGCCGCCACTTCTTTGCCTCGATGATGTTACACAGGGCGTTGGCCCCGGAATACAGGTTCGCCTGGTTGGTGGTCCAGGCGGCCAGGGTGATCAGGACAGCACCCACAACGCCGGAGCCAGTGGCCATAATGCCGATGTAGTCGCTGACAACTCCGAAGTCCCAGGTATTCAGGTGGAGGGCGGCGGCAATGCCGGCGATGGGGAGCAGGAAGTGGCCGAAAAACAGACCGCCCGCCCACACCAGGGCAATTTTAACAATGTCCGTCTTGGCATAGCGGCCGCAGTCGGGAACCGTGGCCATACCCACGGCCCAGCTGCCCACTGTGGTGCTGATGCCGATGGTCAGGGAGTTGACCTGGTTGCTGGCCGGCGTATAGGTAAACAGGGTGTCAAGGCCAATCAGGCGGATAGAGTTAAACAGAGCCAGGACGATAAACAGCAGCAGGGGGATGGCCGCCAGGCTGCTGAGCTTTTCCATGCCCTTGAAGCCCACAATGGCGGTGGTGGACATCAGGACGCCGCCGATCACGGCCAGCACCGGCACGGAGACGGGGAGATACTGGCTCCAGATCTGGCCGAAGAAGCCCAGCTGAACCGCGAACCAGCCCACAGAGGTGAAGCAGATGATGGCGGAGCAGATGTAGGTGCCCACTCTGCCCATGGTAAAGCGCAGCAGCGGCATACTGGACAGGCCCGTCTTTGAGCCGATATACACGGTTGCAATCATCATCACCACCAGGATGATGTCGCCGATGGACAGGGCAATCATCGCGTCGGAGAAGGTCAGGCTGGAGCCCAGAGCCGTTCCTGTAGCCAGGTCGCCCACCACAACGTTCCAGCACAGCCAGACAAAAAACATTTTGACCCAGCCGTAACGCTCGCTCTTAGGCACCGGACGCAGGGCGTAGTCGTCGGCTACCTCGTCCATTTTCTGGACAAAACTTTTCTTTTCTTCGCTCATAAAATAACCTCCTTATTCACTCTCAAACAGCGCGTCATACCAGACGGGCTGCCGGGTGCTGAGCATCAGCTTGCTGCGCACCGGATTCGGAACCCAGCTGCCATTCTGGCAGACCGCGGGCCGGGTATCAAGCTCCATCCCCGCAAGTCCGGCGCCCTCCTGGGCCAAAGCCTCCTGTCTGGGCTCCACAAACATGTCCGCATAAAAGATTCCGCTGTGCCCCTGCGCATTGCTGAACGCCACATAGGTGCTGTTCTCGTTGGCCCGGATGCGGCCAATATGGCAGTGGGTGTCTGGAGTCTTCGACCGTGAATAGGGGATGCAGCATTTCTGCAGGTCAGCGGGGGCTGCAATCAAATCGCAGCCGTCGTTTGCCAGCAGGCGGGGCAGCTCAGTGGTCCATATCTCAGAGCCGATCAGTACTCCAATCCGGCTCCCTCCCAAATCCATCCACGCCCCAGGCCGGTCCCCTGCCGAGGCCCAGACCCGTTCAGAGAGGAGCAGATGGGATTTGTGATAGACCAGCCGCCCTCCGTCGGGGGCGAAGACTGCCGCAGAATTATAGAGCTTCTCTTCCCGCTGAAGAATCAGGCCGCAGATCAGGGTCAGCCCGGTATGGCGCGCCAGCCCGGCCAGCTGCTCCATAACGGGACCGTCCTCCCTGTCTGCCAGCGCCTCAGCCTCCTCCCGGCTCTGAGGACGGCCGCACACCGCCAGCTCAGGCAGTATGAGCAGGGTGTGTCCCCCGGTCCGGGCCTGGTCCGTCAGTTCCCTGATGCGGTCCAGGTTGCGGTCCGCAGCTCCCCGCTCCGGCTGGAACTGCCCCACTGCCGCCCGCATCACCTCACCGGAGGGAATCAGCGGCTGGGCGTAGATGGTGTGAAGCATATCCTGGGGCCAGTGGTACTGGTGCAGCTGCAGGCCTGCGTACAGCTCTGGCCTGCGGGGGGCCAGCTCGTCACAGGCGGTCTTCTCGGTGTCAATCTCCCCAAGGGCTATGCCGTCCCCCTCCTCCTGGACTGCCAGGACGGCGCCGCTCTGGTCCAAAACCGCACTGCATCCGGAAAAATCAAACCCCTTCTCAGTGCCGTGACGGTTGGCCACCACCATAGCCACCTGATTTTCATAGGCCCGGGTCTGCCAGATGGCCGACGGCATCACCGGCTCGTTCCAGCAGGTGGGAACGCACAGCACCTGCGCCCCCTTCACCCGGGACAGGCGTACAGATTCCGGAAAGCTGACGTCCATACAAATCTGCATGGAAATTCTGCCGATTGGGGTGTCGTACACGGCAGTCGGCTGGTCGCCGTTTTTGGCCCACATAGTGTCCGGCGTGTAGGGGTGCACCTTTTTGTGGCAGCCCCAATAGCCCTCCGGCCCTGCCAGGATGCAGGCGTTGTACAGCCGCCGCCCCTCCCGGACGGGCAGCCCCACCACCAGATAGCAGTCCAGCTCCCTGGCCAGCCGGATAAAGTGCTGGGCTGTGGGGCCGCCGGGCACCTCCTCCGCCAGCTCCTCCGCCTGGGCCCGGCCGGACAGATAATAGCCGGTGGTGCCCATCTCCGGAAGGACCACCAGCCTGGCGCCATCCTTCACCGCCCGCCTGGTCCACGCCTCCAGCTGGGATATGTTGTATGCCTTATCCAGCAGCCGGCTGTTGTATTGGATCGCCGCAGCCAGGTACTTCACAAAAACTCCTCCTCTCTGTTTTAAAGCTAATTTAAAGCTAAAAGCCTTGCTGTTTCCGGCTCGGGCTCCAGCAGCGCGCATTCCTCCTTGTTCTCCCGCGCCCGGAAAATCGTCGAGTTGCATGACGCTCCCCCGCTTCTTGCATTCCTTTTCCGCATTCCGAAAAATAGTTTTCGGTTATCGGAAAATCAGCCGCTCGTTCCTCTCTCTTTGCACAAAAATACAGGAGTTTTTTTGCGATTATTATGCAACATAGACATATTAGCGCAGATAGGAGGATTTGTCAACTGCAATTTTCTCTTTTCAAGCACAGCAGCCCATGCTATAATGATGCAAACCAAGGGGCGGTCTGCCGCCAATCGGGAAGGAGGAGTCACCATGGAACGGGAAGGAAACAGCAGCTATCTGCAAACTGCAGGACGCGCCCTGTCCGTCCTGCAGCTGTTCGAGGACAAGGGGGAATACTCCCTGACAGAGATTTCTCATCTGATCCACCTCGGCCCGACCATCACCTACCGCCTGCTCTACACCCTGACAGAGCACTGCTTTCTCAGTCAGGACCCGGTGAGCAAGCGGTATCGAATTGGAGACGGCACCGTAATGCTGGGCCTGGTTGGGCTGCAGAACAAGGAAATTTACCGAGCCTCCCACCGCCTGGTCCTGGACTACTATCAGCAGACGGGAGACCATGTATGCGTTACGGTCTGTATCGGCGGCAAAAGCGTTGTGATTGAAAAGTTTTCTTCCCTCGCGGACGACGAGGACTCCCTGTATATCGGCCAGAGCTATTCCCTCCAGCGCGGCGCCTCCAATCGCATCCTGCTGGCCTTCATGGACGCCAGGCAGCAGGAGGAGTATCTGGAGTCCCTGCTGCTGGACGACGCCCAGAGGGCGGGTCTGCAGGAGGAGCTGAACCGGATCCGCCAGCGGGGCTACGACTACACCGAGCAGCTGCTCACCAAGGGGCTTTGGGGGCTGAGCGTGCCCATCTACGACCGCTATGGCCGCTTTGCGGCCGGACTGAGCACCGGGGACTTTCTGGACGAGAATTCCGCCCTTGTCGTCCCGGAGCGGCTGGAGCGGCTGCGGCAGCTGGCCGACCGCATCATGAAACGGATGAGAAACTAGCAGATAAAGCATTTTGAAAGGAGTCACCCCTATGAAAAAGCTGGGACTTATTACCATCGGACAATCGCCCCGCACAGACATCACCCCTGACCTGGAGCCCATCCTCGGGCCGGACGTTCAGCTGTGTCAGGCGGGCGCTCTGGACGGCATCACCCCCCAGGAGGCGGCCGCCCTGGCCCCGGAGGAGGGAGACAGCGTGCTGATCTCCAAGCTGCGGGACGGTTCCACCGTACTGCTGGGAGAGCAGCGCATCCTCCCCCGGCTCCAGCAGTGCATCTATTCTCTGGAGGAACAGGAGGCGGAGCTGATTTTGTTTCTGTGCACCGGCAGCTTCCCCCCCTTTCAGAGCCATGTCCCCCTGATATACCCCTGCGTGGTCCTCAACGGAGCAGTTCCCGCTTTGACCGGGAGGTCCCGCATTGCGGTAGTCGCTCCAAAGGAGGAGCAGCGGGCACAGTGCATGGAAAAGTGGCAGAATTTCGTCCAGTCCGTCCAGGTCGTCTGCGCCTCCCCCTACGGGCCGCCGGAGGAGCTGGACCAGGCCGCCCGGGAGGCGTCCGCGCTGGACGCAGACCTGATAGTGATGGACTGTATGGGCTACACCACAGCGATGAAGGAGCGGGTGCGCCAGCTGTCCGGCAAGCCTGTGGTCCTCTCCCGCACCCTTGCAGCCCGTGCCGTCGCAGAGCTTCTGGCGTAAGAAAGGAAGGTATCACATGAGTTTGATCGAGATTGCAGCAGGTATTCTGTCCTCCTGTATGGACGTCAAGGCGGGCGAATCCGTGTTGGTCATTACCGATGATCAGAAGCTGGACATCGGACAGGCCCTGTATCAGGCCGCCAAGGAGATGGGAGCGGAGGCCATGCTGGTCACCATGGAGCCCAGACGCGTCTCCGGCGAGGAGCCCCCCGCCCCTGTGGCCGCCGCCATGCTGGCCGCAGACGTGATTCTCTGCCCCATGAGCACCTCCATCACCCATACCAAGGCGAAGCTTGCCGCCGTGAAGGCCGGCGCCCGCATCGCCACCATGCCCGGCATCTCGGAGTACATGTTCAGCCATGGCGCCATGACCGCCAACTACGATACGGTAATGGACCTGACCCTCCGCGTCACCGACCTGCTCACCCAGGCCTCCACTGCCCGGATTGAAAAGGACGGGCATGTGCTCACCCTGGACTTGAGCGGCCGGCCGGGGGTCTCCAGCCCCGGCGTATACCGCGAAAAGGGGCAGGGGGGAAACCTCCCCTCCGGCGAGGCCTATATCGCCCCCCTGGAGAACAGCTCCAACGGAACCATGGTCATTGACGGCTCTATGGTCGGGGTGGGCCTTCTCTCCTCCCCCCTCACCGTCACTGTGAAGGACGGCAGGCTGCAGAGCATTGCCGGAGCGGACGCCGGCAAGCTGGACATCCTGCTGCAGAATAAGCGAAATTCCACCCTGTGCGAGCTGGGCATCGGCACCAACTACGCCGCCCAGCTCATCGGGATTATTTTGGAGGACGAAAAGGCTTTCCACACGGTACACATCGCCTTCGGCACCAATACCGGGTTTGGCGGGGTCAATCAGGCGGACTGCCACATGGACGGCATTATCAAAAACCCCACGCTCTATCTGGATGACGTCCTGGTGATGAAGGACGGCGACTTTCAAATCTGAGGGGGAGGACTTTTTATGAGACGCTATCGTGTGGGACTCATCCGCGTTTTGACGACAGAGGACCCGGAGCTGCTGGGGCTGCACGGAAAGCTGCTGGAGCAGTATTTCCCCATGCTGGAGGTGGAATTCCGATGTATTCCCCACCAGCCGGAGGGGATTCACGACGACGCCACCATGGCCCTGAGCGCACCCAAGGTGGTGGCGCTGGCCAGGGAGATGTGGCAGGAGGGCTTCGAGGCCATTGTCGTCAGCTGCGCCGGAGACCCCGGGGTGGAGCAGGCCCGGAGGGAGGTTCCAATCCCCGTAGTCGGCGCGGGGGAGAGCACCGCCGCCCTCAGCCTGTTTTACGGCAGCCGGCCCGCTGTACTGGGAATCACCGCCGATGTTCCGGCGGGGTTCCAGAGAACCCTCGGTCCCGCCCTGGTCAGCTCTGACCGGGGGGATGGCGTGGAGAGCGTTCTGGACCTTATGACGGCTCAAGGCTGCGCCGCCACATCCGAGGCCGCAAAGAGGCAGAAGGCCATGGGCGCAGACGTGATTGCCCTGAGCTGTACCGGCATGTCCACCATCCGGATTGCCCCCGAATTGGAGCGGGAATTGGGCATCCCTGTGCTGGATCCCGTGATGTGCGAGGGGTTGATGGTCTTATTTGAGCTGCTGCGCCGTCATGTATAGAAAACGGAAACCGTCCGGGTCAGACCGGACGGTTTCCGTTTTCCTGAGGCGAGGTTAGATCGGACTTATTTTTCGATTCCCTTTCTCTTCATCCAGGCAGGGAGCTGGTCGGGCTGAAGTCCGTTATAGCGGCAGCCCGGGTAGCGGCAGTCGGCACAGTTCCCCTTATTCCCTTTGACGGGGGGCTCTCCCTTGATGTCCTTCTCCAAAAATTCCACCAGGGCCCTGATGTCAGCCTCCTCGCCGTCCACAGCCCAGTAGTGGGCGCCCTCATTGCCGCCAATGCCGCCGGCGCACACCACCCTGGCGTCGCAGCGGAACATCATCCTGATGGCCTCCACCTCGGTAACGATGTCGGCGCCGGACAGGCAGTACATGCCGGGGTCAGCCCCCATGGAGACGTCGATATGTCTCGCTCCGCCCAGGGCGCGGCTGGCGGCGGGGACACTGGGGACCATCTTCTCATAGCCTACGGGACAGATGTATTTCAGCCCCTTGCTGGTCATGTAGCCGATAAAATTGGGGACGGTTCCGCCGTTAAAGCCGGAGGTGATCACACCCACGTGTCCGTCCTGGTCAAAGGCGTTGGCGCCCTTGATAATGACCGTGTCGGCATGGTAGTCCTGAAGGGCTTCCTCGATCTTTTTATCCACAGGCTGGCCCTTGTAGAAAACATTGGGAAAGCTTCTGCGGCTGGAGGGCTCGGTAACGCACAGCAGGCCGTCGGTGCTGATGCCCACGGTGCACAGGCCCGGTTCAATGCCCTTATCCCCCAGCAGTTCCTGGGCGATGAAGGCGTTGGTTGTACCGCCGGCCAGCAGGACATAGGCGTCCCTCCAGGCCTTCTGGAACTCGGGCATCCCAACGACTGCCTTGGCGATCAAGCGGCGGGCCTCGGCGGGAGTCAAAACAAAAGCAGCTTTCATCATTATCGCTCCAATCTTCAAAATTATTGGCTTCACACTTTTTCCGGGTGCTTTTTCAGGTCCACAACCGGGTTGACCAGCGGGGCCATCTCAAAGCCGCCGGGCCCCAAAAATACCAGACAGGGACACTCCCTGTCTGGTATTTCCAAGTCCCCTGCACGCAGGCCGGCTTCACGGCCGGGCCAAAAAGGCCTCAATTTCCTCCCGGGTGGGGAGGGCGGGAATGGCCCCCTTCTTCTGTACGCACAGCCCGCCGGCGGCATTGCCATACTCCATAGCCCGGCGAAGCACCTGCGCGGTGAACTGGTCCGTCCGCTCCACACTCTGCAGGCGCAGGCTGGAGAGGAAGGCCCCCCAGAAGGCGTCCCCAGCGCCGTTGGTGTCCACACAGGTGACCTTGTGGCTGGCCACATCCCAACTCTCTCCGCCAAAGAAGCACCGGGCGCCGGCACCGCCCAGGGTCTCCACGACCACGGAGATGCCGAACTCCTCCATCAGACCGGGCAGGGCCTCCTCGCCCCCCATCATGTCGACCTCCTCGTCGGAAACCTTCAGCAGATCCACATAGGGCAGAATCTCCCGCACCTTGGCTGCGCAGGCCGCCTGGTCGTCATTCCACATAACATTCCGGTAATTCACATCAAAGCTGACCAGCTTTTCCAGCTCGTGCCCCAGCCGCAGGGCCTTGACAGTGGCCTCCGCCACAGGGGAGGCGGACAGGGAGCAGGAGCCCGCGTGGACAATCACGCTGCCCCGGATATCCTCCTCCCGGACATCCTCCTCCTCCAGGAACATATCCGCCCCGGGCTTGCGGGCAAAGGTAAAACTTCGGTTGCCGTCGGGCGCCAGGGTGACAAAGGCCAGGGTGGTGACCGCGTTTTTGCAGAGCTTCGGATTGAGCACCTTAACCCCGTTCTCCTCCATGGTCTGGTTCAAAAAACGTCCGAAATCATCGTCTCCCACGCTGCTGCACACCCCTGCCTCCAGCCCGCTGCGGGCCGCGATAATAGCAGCGTTGCCGGGAGCGCCGCCAGGATTGCGGATATAGCTGGCCGGTTCACTGCCGGGGGTAAAGTCGATTACAAGCTCTCCAAGGCTGTACAGGTCCATCATTTTACTGTCCCCTTCTGTTTTTCAAATATGTTCCGAGGAATGGCAATACCTACAATTTATCACGCGGGCTCCTCCTTGTCAACCGCGGCGGAGCCGCGGGGCGTGTCCATCTGCGCATTTTATCCCGATTGATTTTCCCTGATTTGTCCTTGTTATGCTGCAAGGGCACATATTCACTTTGGGCAGCCCAACATTTGCGGCTGTTCAATAAAACAGAAGCTACATTTCTAATTTCTCGTTTGCAAATGGCCTAACAACCAAAAAGTAATTGGCTTAAAAATGACATAAAAACAGTATCCGAGCATTCCTCCCATCACGTTCGTCATTAAATCTGTGATATCCGAGGATCTAAAACCGTTGATAAGCGGCTGGAGCAGTTCAATACCCATACTCATCAAAAAGCAGCAAAATACCGTTCTGCCAAATTTGGCTGATCCCTTTTGCGTTAACGGAAACAGGAACCCAAATGGCATGGTCATAATAATATTCAATATTATCTGCCTTAAAAAATCTCCTCTTCCCTCTAAAACATCTATAAATGGCACCAAATTCATAGGCTCATAGGGATGATTCAGGACAAATGGAATCGAAATTATGACCGGCATCAAGGTAAAATAGAGCACAAAAGAAAGATATACATACATCAGTGTGTTGACAAGCAGTACATCCTTACCTCTGATTTTCCATTTACGGAAGAAAATAAACGTATATAAGAGGGCTAAGGCTATAAAATCTACACCATATTTTATCAAATATTTCATAACAATTTTCCCTGTAAATCCCATTTTGACAGCACATCCGGTTCCCTGCGGTCTGTTCTCTCCCGGACAGGCAGATTGTATGGAAAGCTTATGCGCAGGCGGTAATGGCAAGGCCCGCGCCGTTCAACAGCGCCGCCGCCCTGTCAGGAGGCTGCGCAGATAATCTGGATTTCCACAGGGGCATTACCCGGAAGGGAGGCGACACCCAATGCTGCCCGGGCCGCCACGCCGGCATCCCCCAGCCTTTCACACAGATAGTCCGTGGCGAAATCGGCCAGCTTGGAATGGAGGGTAAAGCCGTCCTCAGCGTTGACATAAACCATCAGCGAAAGCACCTGGCTGATATGTTCCCCCTCATGCAGCTGATTCAGTGCCGCAGTCAGCGCGTTGTCGGCGGCCTGACAGACAGCCTCCCGATAGGGTTCCAGCGGCTCCCCCGCCTTGACTCGGCCCGTGAAGATGAGAACCCCGTTTCTTCGGGAGGTCATTCCGGCGGTAAAGATAAGATTCCCAGACCGAGTTGCCGGGACATAATTCCCCTGGGGGATAGGATTGGCTCTCTTTTCCATAAAAGGTCTCCTTATACTTTTCTGTATCAGCCCACAGCTGTCAGCAGGAGCCCGACCTCAATACCGCGCGCTCCTGAAGCTGATGCGGAAGCGGGCTGACCCTATTTTAACTGATGCATTAGAGGAACGCAACCCATTCGCCTTTTCCCACTGGAAAAGGCACTTTTTATGTAGCGAGGTCCACATAAAAAACAATCCGCCAGCTTGTAAAAGTATGCAAAACAGAAGCAGGCAAAAGCCTGCTCCTGCTTTTTTGCGCGTTACTCCAAGCAACTGAGAACTGCCCAGGCCGCACCCTCCTGGCTGTTGGGGGGTGCAATCCGCAGGGCGGCGTCCTTCACGCTTTGGGGGGCATTGCCCATGGCGATGGGCATTCCCGCCGTCCGGAGGGCCTCCAGGTCATTGGCGCTGTCCCCCACGGCGGCGCACCGCTCCAGGGGGACGCCATACGCCCCGGCGATGAGGGCCAGCGCCCGCCCCTTGTCCGCCCCGGCGGCCACCAGCTCAAAGTCGTGGCTGCTGGAGGCGGTGAGGAACACCCCCTCCAGCCCGGCCAGCGCCCGGATGGGGTACCGGCTGGGGTCTAGCTCTCCGTGGAGCTTGGTCAGGGGGAGGCGGTGCTCCTCCATATATCCTAAGGGGTCGTCGGTGACCACGGCGTTTTCGTGAAAGACGGGGAAGGGGTAGTACCGCTCCAGCTCCCTCTTGTACCGGGAGCCCACCAGGGTTTTCTCCCCGGCGAAGATGAGCAGACCCACCTCCTCCCAGCCCAGCACCAGCTCCAGGGCCCGGCGGCCGGAGGGCTCCGGCACGTCCCACCTGCGGAGGGTCCGCCCGCGGTCCTGCACCAGCGCGCCCCCCGTGGAGGAGGTCAGCGTGTCGCACCCCGCCTCCCGGGCAAACCACTCCGCCTCCCGGCAGTCGCGGCCGGTGTTGACAATCACCCGAATTCCCGCGGCCCTCGCCCTGGCAATGGCCGCCCTGGAGGGGGCGGTGACCTGTCCCTTCGGGTCCAAAAGGGTGCCGTCCAGGTCCAGAGAAATGAGCTCAATCACAGGAGCAATCCCCCAATCTGATACACCAGCATGGATGCGAGATAGGCGCAGCCCACCTGCCATGCGATGGAGAACCAGGCCCACCTCCGGCTGTTCATCTCCTTGAAGAGGGTGGACACGGCGGCCACACAGGGGACATACAGCAGGATAAATACCAGCATGGAAAAGGCGGCCAGGGGGGTGAAGCCGGTCATGGCGGCGGCCACCTCTCCGCTGGCGGCGGTGAGGGAGAAGCCGTAGAACATGGACAGCGACGAGACCACCATTTCCTTGGCGACGAGGCCGGTGAGCAGGGCCACGGCGGCCTGCCAGTGTCCAAAGCCGCAGGGGGCAAAGAGGGGGGCGATCACGCCGCCCAGGGCCCCCAGCATACTCCGGGAGGCGTCCTCCACCATGCGCAGGGAGAAGTCAAAGGACTGGAGCAGCCACAGCACCATGGACATGAGGAGAATCAGGGTGCCGGCCTTCACCAGAAAGCCCTTTACCTTCTGCCACACATGGGTGAGCATGTTGCCCAGGGAGGGCAGGCGATAGGGGGGCAGCTCCAGCACAAAGGGGGCGGGTTCCCCGGCGAAGAGGGTTTTTTTGAAGAAGAGGCCCGAGGCAATGCCCACCAGCATCCCGATGATATACAGCCCGAACACCACCAGTCCCGCCCAGGGGCCGAAAAAGGCGGCGGAGATGAGCCCATAGACGGGCAGCTTGGCGGAGCAGGACATAAAGGGGATGAGGAGAATGGTCATCCGCCGGTCCTTTTCGTTTTCCATGGTCCGGGCCCCCAGGATGGCGGGAACCGAACAGCCGAAGCCCATGAGCATGGGGATGAACGCCTTTCCGCTGAGCCCGAACCGGCGCAGAGCCCGGTCCATGATGAAGGCCGCGCGGGACATGTAGCCTGAGTCCTCCAGGAAGGAGAGGAAGAAGAAGAGCAGGGCAATCTGGGGCAGAAATACCAAAACGCCCCCCACTCCGGCGATGATGCCGTCGCAGATCAGGCTGACCAGAACGTGGGACACCCCAAAGCCCGTCAGCGCTGGGGCCAGCCAGACGGACAGGGCGTCCATTCCCGCCCCCACCCCGTCAGACAGCCAGGAGCCGAAGGGACCAAAGGTGACCACAAACATCACCAGCATGGTGCACAGAAACAGGGGGATGGCCCAGATGCGATGGGTGACCACCCTGTCGATTCTCTCGCTGAAGGTCAGCTCTCCAGGGACGCCCCCCCGAATCACTGACGTCCCCACCACCCTCTGGATATACTGGTAGCGGCTGTCGGCAATGAGAGTCTCCCGGTCGCCTAAATCGCTGGAGTTCTCATACTCGGCCACCAGGGCGTCCAGCCGGGTTCTCACCTCCGGGGGGAGGCTGAGGGCCCGCTCCACAATGGAATCCCCCTCCAGCAGCTTAATGGAGGCCCAGTGGGCGGGGAGGCCGGCGGCGTAGGCGTAGTCATGGAGGAGCTCGCCCATGCGGTGATGGATGTCGTGGGTGTAGTCGTCATAGAGGTCGTCGGGCTCCACAGTAACCCCCAGGTGCATCTGCCGGTGGGCAATGTGCATCAGTGTCTCAATGCCCTCCCCCGTCCGGGCGGTGATGGGCACAATGGGGATGCCCAGCTCCTTGGACAGCCGGTCTACATTAATTCGGTCCCCCCGCTTCTCCACCTCGTCCATGAAATTCAGGGCCACAACCGTGGGCCGCTCCAGCTCCAGCAGCTGAACCGTGAGGTAGAGATTTCGTTCCAGATTGGTGGCGTCCACAATGTCAATGACGCAGTCCGGCTTCTCCCCTATGATAAAATCCCGGGCCACAATCTCCTCCATGGAGTAGGGGGACAGGGAGTAGATGCCCGGCAGGTCCACCACAGTCACCGTCCGGTCGCCGATGCGGGCCTCCCCCTCCTTCTTCTCCACAGTGACCCCTGGCCAGTTGCCCACATACTGGTTGGAGCCGGTAAGTGCGTTGAACAATGTAGTTTTGCCGCAGTTGGGGTTGCCAGCCAGAGCAATGCGCATGGTGCGCCTGTCGTGGTCGGCGGGGTCATAGCGCCCGCTGTGCTCGGCCAGCTCGTGCTCGTGGGCCCGAAGCTGGCGGCGGACGGTCTCCGGGTCGGGGGCGCGGCGGGTCATGGCCCCCCGGGCAGCGCCCGTCCCTCTGGGCGGCGGCTGGCCCATGACAATCTGTCCCGCATCCTCCTTCCGCAGAGACAGCTCATACCCCCGGAGGGAGACCTCAATGGGGTCCCCCAGAGGGGCAATCTTGGTCACCCTCACCTCGGTGCCCGGGGTGAGGCCCATGTCTACCAGGCGGCGCTTCACCGTTCCTGATTTGTTGCTGATGGATATAATCGTCCCACTCTGACCGGGGGACAGGTCCTCCAAGGTTCGTTTGTCCATAGAATCCTCCAGCGAGTTAGTTGCGACTTACTATCAAAGTTTTACCACATCCCATCCGAATTGTCAAGATGTTTTTGCCGCTCCCCATGTAAAAATCAGGCAGAAAAATTCCCCGGCGGACGCCGGGGAATTGTCGTCTATTCACAATACATTGGCACCGCCGGACAGACCCTCGTGCCCTGGAGGCAGACCGGGCTCAGGCCCGCAGCCGGCGCGCAGTCCCGGCGTTCTGCCGGAGCCGGGCCCTTTTCAGCCCTTGAGTGCGCCCTCCAGCATACCCTTTACCACATGTTTATTTAAAGTGGCGTAAATAATGATCACCGGAAGGGTGGAGATTACCAGGCCCGCGAACAGGGCGCCCCAGGCATTTTGATGCTGGGCATTGTTGGACAGCAAATTCATCATAACCCCCAGGGTCTTCTTTTCCGGCGTCTGAATATAGATCAGCGCCATAAAATACTCGCTCCAGAACTGGATTACGTTCATCACCACGACTGTGATAATGCCGGACCGGATCAGCTGGGGCAGGAGGCGGAAGAGTATCCCGCACCGGCTCATGCCGTCAATAATGGACGCCTCTTCCAGGGTCACCGGTACCGACCCAATAAAGCTGCTGAGGATATAGATGCTGAACGGCAGCTTTCCAACCGCATAGATGAGCGACAAAACAGCCAGATTATCCAGCAGGTTCAGGCGGAACAGCAGGAAGTACAGCGGAATCCAACCCATGCAGGCGGGAATCATCATGGCGGTGAGGTAAAAGTTCATCAGCACCCGGTTCCCCCGGAACGCATACCGCTCAATGACATAGGCAGCAGGGATTGCCATAGTCAGGTTCAGCACTGTGGCCAGTACTGTGACAAACAGCGTGTTTAAAAAGGCCTGCCCCACCTTATAATCCACCCAGGCCATCACATAATTTTCAAGATGAAGCGTGTCCGGCAGGCTCCATGTGGACAAAAATATCCCATTCGTGTCCTTAAAAGAGCTGATCATCATCCACAGCAGCGGGTATATCACTGCCGCCGCCCAGAGAATCAAAAATCCCCGCAGCAGAACGCCTGCTGCCCGGCGGCCAGCGCAGGAAATCAGTGTGTCTCCTCTCAACGCAATCCCTCCTCTCCAGTCAAAATTCCACCTTTTCACGGCGAAGCACCAGCTGTGCTATGAGCACAGTGGCCAAGTTCAGCACCAAAATCATCACGCCGATTGCCGCGGCATACCCAAAGTTATAGTTTGTAAAGGCCTGCTGGTAGAGATAGGAGCCCATCACCTGGGTGGCGTTGGCGGGCCCGCCCAGCGTGGTCAGCTGCACCAGCACATAGGATCCGTTCAGCGTGGTGGTGATGATATAGACCACGGAAGTCTTGATCTGCGGCCAAATCAGCGGAATGGTAATCTGGCAGAACTGCCGCCATCTGCCGGCCCCGTCAATCTCTGCGGCCTCGTAGAGCTCCCGGGGAATATTACTGATAGCCCCCATCAGCATCAGCATAAACAGCCCCACGCCCGCCCAGATCAGCACCACAGCAATACAGGGGAGGGCCGTGTGCAGGTCACCCAGCCAGCTGCGCTTCAACTCGTCCAGCCCTGCCGCACCGAGCAGAGCGTTCAGAAGCCCCATGTTGGAGCTGAAAATAAAGGTCCACAGAATAGCTGTGGTAACCACAGGCATCACATTCGGGAAGAAATAGACAAAGCGGTAAAAGGCAGTGCCGCGGGGCTTGAGCTGGGCCAGGACAACGGCAAACAGCAGCGCCAGGGCCATAATAAAGATCACCTTGACGGCAACCAGAAAGTAATCATTAAAAATGGTTCTCGGAATCACAGGGTCCTTCAGCAGGCGCAGATAGTTGTTCAGTCCGATAAAGGTCCTCCTTCCGCTCAGTCCGCTCCATTTGAAGAACGACATATACAGCCCGTCAAACAGGGGGTAGATAGTAAAAATGCAGAACAGAAGCAGGGTCGGAAGGGTACAGAAAAGGACAAACATGCGCCGGTTTCTCTTTTGATTCATATGCCACCTCTTTGGTTTGGACGGCGTATACGGGGCCGCCCGTATACGCTGCCGTGGCGGTTACTTGTTGCTGCGGTAAAATTCAGCAATATCTTCTGCCTGACGGCAGAACTCCTCTGCATCAATCTCCCCCATAAGCAGAAGATTGATGACGTCGCCGATGGGATTTTGCAGATCAGTAGACATGGCGTGGTCAATGGATATGATCTCACACCGGCTGGCGTCAGCGAGCATCTCTGTTGCGGTGAGCAGGTAAGACGGAACACTGCTGCTGCCTGAGTAGTCAATATTTTTCAGATTCAGAGAGGTTCCAGCCATCTCCGCCATTTTGACCGCGCTCTCAGGGCTGAACATAAAGGCCAGGAACGCCTTGGCTGCCGCGGGATTTTTAGCCCCTTGGGCAATGCCCACGCTCTTGATGTCCGGAATGGTACAGGCCGGCTTGCCCGTGTCATTCATGGGGGTGGGGATCATTCCGAATTCAAAGCCGTCCGGGATGGAGCCCTTCATCTCATTGGGGAGCCAGAAGCCAGTGGCCACAAAGTAATTTTTGTGATTCAGGAAAGACATCTGAGACTCCGTGTGGGTTTCTCCGGCAAAGTTGGGGTCCACCAGGCCGGCATCCACAATCTCCTGCAGCTTTTTCATGACGGAAAGGCACTCCGGAGAGGACCAGGCCCCCTCCTCGCCGTCGATCACGGACATCAGGAAATCCTTTCCGCCCGCGTCGGCAAAAGCCGGATACATGACGCCCTTCATAAAGACAGACGGGTATACCCCTGTGGAGCCCAGAGGGGACACGCCGGTTTCAGATTTAATCTGCTTCATTACGCTGATCCAGGAGTCGAAATCGGAGGGAACCATCCAGCCTCTGGAAGCAAACTCCGCAGCGTCATACCATACGCAGCGGTTATCATAGATGATAGGCAGGGCGTATACCTTTCCCCCATAGTTGCTGGGGTCCACCAGGAAATTGTCCTTCAGAAGGGAGCCATCCTCCATGGTGAGGTTCTGATACCAGTCGGTCAGATCCAGCAGCTGGCCGTCCTCCACAAAGGTGGTCTCAGATACGCTGGGGCCGTCCAGATAGACCAGATCGGGGGGATTTTCCGAGATCCAGCGGGTGGTCATGGTCTCGTTGATGTCGGAACCGGCATTTACAACAACCTCCACCTCGGGATATTCATCCTCAAACGCCTCCACCAGCCACTCCCACCAGTCGCTGCCGTAGCCGCCCACAAAATATTGGATCTCCAGCGTTCCGGATACAGCTCCGTCCTTGGGCGGGGCGGACGTATCAGTGCCCGGCGTGCCAGAGGAGGAGGTTCCATGGCCGCAGCCAGCCAGCGGCAGGGCCATCAGGATGGCCAGGGCCAGACTAAACAGACGTTTGTGCATCTTCTTCATAGAAACCCTTCTTTCTTTCGTATGTTGGCATAAGCCTGACGTTTGCTGCCGGAGCGAGCGTTTTACAGTTGGCATTTGTATTCGGAGGCGGCCCGCTCCCGGCTTACCAGACCATCCTCCACATCCCGCAGCAGGGCCGCACGGTCCCGCTGCGCCGGCTCTCCCCAGCCGCCTCCGCCGCTGGTCTCGATATACAGCCGGTCATTTTTCTGGAAGCGCACTCTGGCCTTGGAGGGAAGATGCTCCACCCTTCCGTCCGCCCTTTTCACGGTAAAGCGGGCTCCCCGGGCACTCCCTCCGCCCGACAGCCCCCAGGGGGGCGCGGCAACCCGGTCAGAGGCTATGAAGCAGTCCACCTCGTCGGTCTGAAACTCCAGCACCCGCTGTATGCCAAAGCCGCCCCGGTGCAGACCCGGCCCCTCAGAATCGGGGAGCAGGCCATACCGGATGACCTTCACCGGCATAATATTCTCCAGAACCTCTACGGGGGTATTCCGGGTGTTGGTCATGTGGGTGTTAACGCCGCTGGTACCGTCCTGGTCCCATGTGGCCCCATAGCCGCCCCCTACTGTCTCCCCGTTGGCAAAATAGGAGTGGGATTTCGGGTCGTACCCTCCCAGCTGGATCCCGTTCATAGAGCCGCAGGCCGCAGCGCAGGCCTTTTCCGGAACCGCCTGAGCCAGGGCGCCAATGAGCACGTCCACCAGGCGCTGGCAGGTAATGGAGTTCCCGGAGCCCGTTGCCGCCGGGTACACGGCGTTGACCAGGGAGCCCTCCGGCGTAATCACGTCAAACCGGCGATAGGTGCCGGAATTGGGAGGGATAGTGGGGTCGGTCATGGCCCGGACCACATAGTAGATGCAGGCCAGCGCCATTGGCCGCACACAGTTGAGCGGACCGGTGACCTGCGGGCAGGTTCCAGTGAAATCAATTTTAATACGGGGACCTCCCGTTGTAACAGCAGCCCGGATGCGCAGCGGCTCCTGGGTGGTCACGCCGTCCCCCTCAAGGAAATCCTCAAACGTGAACGTGCCCGCGGGCAATTTTTCAAGCTCAGCGGCCATACGGCGGTCGCAGTAGTTTTCCAGCTCGGTCACGGCCTCCAGGACCAGCTCGGCCCCCATCTCACTGCACAGCTCCTCAAACCGCTTGGCGCCCACATTATTTGCGGCGATCTGGGCCATCAGGTCCCCTCCGCTCTCATATTTGGTGCGAATATTGGCCTGGAACATTCCAAATATTTCCGGATCAATGGTCCCCTCCTTTTTTATCTTTACCGGAGGAAACTGAATCCCCTCATGAAAAATTTCAGTGGCATCCGGGGTGAGGGAGCCGGGCACCTTCCCGCCCACATCCACGTGATGGGCCAAATTGCCCACAAAGGCCACCAGCTTTCCCTGGTAGAAGATAGGGGAAAAAATAATAATATCCGGCAGATGGGTACCGCCAATAAAAGGGTCGTTGTGCATAATGGCGTCTCCCGGGCGCAGGGCGGCCTTGTCAATGTGCTTCAGGGCCCCTTTTACCCCCCAGGGCAGCACGCCGGAGTGCACCGGGATATGCTCCGCCTGGGCAATGGTGTCGCCCTCTACGTTGAACAGCGCGCAGGAGCAGTCCCTCCGGTCCTTGATGTTGGTAGAATATGCGGTGCGAATCAGTGCCGCGCCCATCTCCTCTGTAATGGCGAAAAATCGGTTGCGCATAACCTCCAGTGTAATGGCGTCCATATTCCGTCCCCCTTTACTCCGCACTGGCCACTGCGGTGCGGTATGCCTCGCGGCCGGCAATCGTTACAATAATATTGCGGTATTCGTCCACCCAGGCCTGATCTCCCGGGCCGATGACAGAGGTTGCCCCGTGCTCCGCTACAATGGCAGGTCCGGTGAAGCGGTCATTGGCCTTGAGCCGGGCGCGGTCGAAGATCCCGGTCTGCATCCATTTCCCGGAGAAATAG
Organism: Lawsonibacter sp.; assembly: GCA_022791075.1. Lineage (GTDB taxonomy): Bacteria > Bacillota > Clostridia > Oscillospirales > Oscillospiraceae > Lawsonibacter. The sequence continues at coordinate 43,161 of JAAVYL010000071.1, forward strand.
GCCGGCCGGATCTGAACGGGTTCTGCGCTGCCAGTACCGGGCCGGCTTTTGGCATAAAGGGCGGTGTGGTCGGTTTTTCCCACAACCGACAGCCGGAGGCTGACAATCTCCACAGGGTCATCGTCCTTCCGGAAGCCGTAGGACTGCTGGTGCCGTCTGCTGAACTCCTCCACCAGCTGCTGCCAGACAGTCCGGTCCACCGGCTGGTCCCCAACCTCCACTGTCAGCTCATAGGCCTGTCCAAAATATCGAATATCCACCTTGCGCTGGAAATCGACCTCCTCCCTTCGAACATGGTCCCGCTCCATCTCCTCCCGGGCTGTTTCCTCCAGGGCCCTGAAAAGCGCCTCCATTTTATCCAGGTCCACATCCCGCTGGTGCTTATGGTAGGTGCACGCCTCATCATAGCGAATGGGAGCCACCAGCAGTCCGAAAGCGGAGAAATTGCCTGGGGCGACCGGAATCACAACCGTGGGGATGTCCAGAGCCCGGGCCAGGTCCACGGCGTGGAGGGCGCCCGCGCCGCCATAGGGCATCAAAACAAACTTTCGGGGATCAATTCCCTTTTCCACTGTCATAACCCGGATTGCACGGACCATATTTGCATTTGCCACCCGCAGAATGCCCTCCGCAGCCTCCTCCACCGTCATGTGAAGCGCGTTTGCCAGCCGGTCCTCAATCGCCCTGCGGGCAGCGGGAATATCCAGCTTCATAGCGCCGCCCAGCAGCTCGCCGCCCACCCGTCCTAATACGGCGTGGGCATCCGTTACGGCGGGCTCCTCACCCCCCTTGCTGTAGCAGACGGGGCCGGGAACCGCCCCTGCGCTCCGCGGGCCGACCCGCAGCGCCCCGCCGGCGTCCAGCCACGCAACAGAGCCGCCTCCGGCGCCGATGGTCGTGATATCAATGTGCGGGAATTTAACAGGGAAGCCCTCAATCACGCCCTCGCCGGTGATGCCTACCTTCCCGTTCTGCACCACTGCCACATCAAAGGACGTGCCGCCCAGGTCCCCGGTGATGATATTGCGGTATGGAGTAATTCTGGCCAAAAATTCCGCGGCCAAGGCTCCGCCGGCCGGACCGGACAGCAGGGTATTCACGCTGCGGGAGGCGGACACCTGGTCCGTCATCATGCCTCCAGAGGACTGCATAATGGTAAGGGGCGCACAGATGTCATTTTCATCCAGCCGGCCACGCAGCTGGGAAACATAGTGCTGCATCCTGGGCTGCACATAGGCGTTAAGCACAGTGGTGTTCATCCGTTCAAATTCCCGGAACTCCGGCAGAATCTCACTGGAGACCGATACCGGAAAATCGGGGGCTATCTCCCGGATCCCCTCCAGGGCGCGCTGTTCGTTTTCGGGGTTGGCATAGGAGTGGAGAAAACAAACCGCAATGGACTCCACATGCGCCGCAATCAGCTCCTTCACCTTCCTTTTCAGGTCTTCGACATCCAGCTGGACCAGGAGCGAACCGTTGTGGAGGGTGCGTTCCTTTGCCTCCAGCCGCAGGCGCCGGGGAATCAGCGGCTCCGGCTTTCGGGCATGAAGATCATACAGCTCCGGACGGCTCTGCCGGCCGATGTGCAGCACATCCCGAAATCCCTCCGTTGTAATAAGCGCAGTAACCGCACCATTTCGCTCCAGCAGGGTGTTGGTGGCCACTGTGGTGCCGTGGGCCACGCTGGTCACGCTGTCCGCCGGCGCGCCCATCTGCTCCAGCAGGATACGAATCCCATTCAGCACACCGATGCTCTGATCCTGCGGGGTGGAGGGAGTTTTGGCGAAAAAGACCTCCCCAGCCCCGTTGATTCCCACCACATCTGTAAAAGTTCCTCCCACATCGACGCCAAGCTTTAGTTCTGTCATATCACTCAACCTCCTGCGCATAAGTGAACCGCTTATCCGTTGTAATAGTCGATTTTCGGCATATGCTTGCTGCCGAGGATCCTGTGGAACTGAGGGTAGCGGGACTGCTCCGGACGCCGGCCGCGCAACAGTGTGGCATCGTTGGACAGCCACTGCAGCGGCAGCGGGTAGTAAAGCGGAGACAGCAGTCCGTCTTCCGCCGCCGGCAGCGGGAGGAAGGAACAGGTGAACTCCATTTGCTCCGGCAGACGCTCGTCCCCAATCACCAGCGCATGTCCGGAATGCTCCTGGACAAAGCTGACCAGTCTCAGGGCCCGGTCAAGCCCAGGCCCCCGGTCCAACAGGAAAATCAGGTGAGAGTCCTGCTCCAGACAGTGGTAGGGACCGTGCATATACTCCTCCACATCGTAGACCTCCACAGGGATCCGGACTCCCTCCAGCATTTTCAGTCCGCCCTCCTTGGCCGCCGCAGACAGCGGTCCCCCGCCTAAAATGGTAACCGAGCGGGCTGTGCGGTACTCCTCCGCCAGCGGTTCAATCACAGCGGCGGTCCTTGTCAAGGTCTCTGCCATCATCTCCGGGACCATAGACAGGTCCAAAGCTTCCCCGCCCAGCCACGCGGCACAGAGATACAGCATCGCCATGGTTGAGGTGAAGCCCTTGGTCTTGGCCCCCACCAGCTCCAGACCCGTGCAGGTATCCAGGACCCCATGGGCGCTGGCTGCGCCGGGATTGTCTGGCTCGGCTGTGACAAAGACGGTCCTGGCCCCCAGCCTTCTGCTCAGCTCCACACAGCTGATGGTCCCAATGCTGCGGGCGGTCTGGGAGATTCCCAGCACCAGTGTTGTATCGTCTATCCGGCTGTGCGGGCCATAATTTAAAAACTCAAAAGGGGTAAACAGCTGGACTTCCGCTTTTGTCCATCGCAGCATGGCATATTTTGCCGCCATCGCCGCATGGAGCGAGGTGCCGGAGCCCACCAGAAATATCCTGCTGAAGGGCCCGCGCCCCACCTTCGATTCCAAAATTTCCATCTGCCGTGGCGCGCCTGCAATCACATCCCGCAGGGTCTGCGGCTGCTCCAGAATGCACTGCTTCATCGTATGCTTCATAAAAACGTTCCTCTTTATTTCTGCACTTGGATATCCTGCTGTTCGATCAGACAGGAGGCGTAGTTAATCGCCCCCAGCGCCCCAGCCCTGATTCCCAGGCTGGCAAGACATACATCAGCCTGAATGGGCGTCATCCTCGCCACCTCGCTCTGAATACGGTGGATCACCTCTCCGATGGAGTCCGACACACCTCCGCCAATGACAATTTTGCTTGGATTCAGCAGGCTGATACAGTTTGCGATAGAGACAGAGATATCCAGAACAAACCGGTCGATAATCTCCTTCGAGCGGCTGTCCCCCTGGCGGTAAGCGCGGAACAGCTCCTCTGCGGAACACCCATGTCCATCCAGAGCCGTTCCCGAGCACTTCTGCTCCAGGATTCCTTGAACGCCCAAATGATTCACATTCCCCTGCTCCACATCCCGGCTCTCCAGGAAATAGCCTATTTCACCGGACCGGCCCTGAACCCCTAAAACAAGTCTTCCATTGCACACAAGCGCGCTGCCGATCCCGGTGCCTAGTGAGAGAAAGAGCATATCGTCCACCTGCTCACCCGACCCCAGCCAGCGTTCGCCCAGCGCCGCTAAGTTAACGTCATTTCCCACAAAGACCGGGAAGGAAAATTCTTTATTCATCACCTGCTGGAGAGGTACATTTTTCCACTGCAGAGCCTTGGCCCGAACCACCATGCCGTCCCCCAGCACGGTTCCGGGAACTCCAATCCCCATCCCGAAGATGTCCTTTTCCTCCAGGCTGCAGGCCGCCATGGCCTGTCTCACCGTGTCCACCAGGTCCTCTATGCGGCTGCTGGTCGGCACCTTTTTTTCATAGAGAATGTCCCCAACCAGGTCTGTAATAATCAGCAGCAGCTTTGTACCGCCGATATCCACCCCAATACAGTACGCAGATTTTGGATTAAACACCAGCATTGTGGATGGGCGGCCCACACCGCCGTCCCGACAGCTGTCATACTCCATAATCAGTTTTTTCTGGATCAGCTCGTCTGCAATCGCACTGACTGTGGCCTTACTGAGGCTGAGACGCTTTGCCACCTGTGAACGACTGATCGGCTGTTCACTTTTGATTGTGCTCAAGACCATAGAACGGTTGATTCTCCGAATCAGCTCCAGATGCCCAAGATTTGTCGATTTAGCCATAACAGCACTCCTGCTCCTCACAGTTATTTTGTTCACTAAACGAACTAATTAAATAAAAATAATCCCCCTGGCAGGATCGTAACACCATAAGCCTTACTTGCACCTAGGGTAGCACTACATTACATAAAAATCAAGTCGAATAACGACAAAAAATTGCACAAAATTTCCTCCCTAAATTTTATATCCACTTAAAACACAAAATTTAAGGCAGATCTTTGTGTAATTTACCATCCCTTCGCGCTGCTTTTCCCCTCGGCATTCTGGACTTGCAAAATATAATCAGGTGTGCTAAAATAAGGTCGGTTTTTTGGATTTGTCTTTATGACTGGGGGGATAGAATGCCAAAGGTGGCCTATTCTGAAGAAGACCGGGAACATATCAGAACCGCGCTTATTTCCGCCGGTCTTGAGCTGATGGTAAAGCAAGGTATACAGCATACAACTGTTGAACAGATCTATAAAAAGGTCGGCATTTCCCGGACATTTTTCTACTCCTTTTTTCCGACGAAGGAAGCCCTGATTGTTGAAGCTCTGTATTTACAGCAGCCGAGGATTCTTGAATACGTTCAGAGATTGATGTCTGACTCCGCTTTAAGCTGGCGCGATGCGGTAAAACAATTTCTCCATTCCTGCTGTTATGGTGAAAGGTTTGGTATTGCTGTCCTGTCAATCGAAGAACAGCAGCTTATTTTCAAACGCCTGTCAAAGGAAAGCTATCAGACGTTCCGTAATAAGCAAATCCGTCTGTTCAGCCAGATCTTAGAGGGCTTTGGGATAGAGGCGAACAGAGACAGGGTTAATCTGTTTACAAACCTGAGCTTGACCGTGATGATTGTACGCAGAGCAATTCCCGATACTCTTCCGCTGTTTGTTCCAGAAGCTGCCGACGAAACGATAGAGTTTCAGATTAACGCGATTGTGGATGCTCTGGAGCGGTTAAGGGTAAAAGTGCCTTAGCGGAAGAGAGCTGTGAGGTCCGCCCGAATATTATGTTTTGCCGTGGTATTCGGGCGGATTTTCTCCCCATAAATAAAGACAAATTCTAAAAACCATTTTTATTTGCCGCGCCGGGCCGCATTGATACATTGTATCAACAAATTGAATTCCAGACAAATTATGATTGAATCAGGAGGAAAAGACATGGGATTGTTCAGTAAGCTTTTTAAAGGGCCGGAGATTGACATGGAAAAAAGCGCCGAAAACGCAAAGAAAATGCGGGTGCTGTTTAATCAGGCCGTGGATGACGGTGACAACTACAGGCTGATTTTCGGCTACACAGAAGATGTAAGCCGGTTCAACTACGGGTTTGTCCATGGCAGTAAAACAAAAATCGGAAATTTGATTGTCGGCTGGAACGAAGCCAGTCTGACGGTTGTGGTTGTTCCAACCGTTCCCGACCTCTCCGGCTGCGGCTGCCCAACCTATTACCGGCGGACAGAAATCTTGAAGGCCTACAGGAACAAATATCCTACAGACGCCTTTATCATTTACCCGGACAAAAAAGGCTACATCGGCATCAACGCCTATGATTGGCTGGAGGATGAAACACTGTATGTTTATGTATCACAGGACGAGGAATTAGCTGCTTTTACAGAATTCTTTATGAAAAAATTTGCGACGAAATAAGACCAGTCCCCCCCGCCGAAGCCCAGCGGCTTCGATGCGGAGCGGGGCATAAAAAAACCGCCGGGGCAAGGCGAACCTTGCTCCGGCGTGGTGACCCGTCGGGGACTCGAACCCCGGACCCACGGCTTAAAAGGCAGTTGCTCTACCAACTGAGCTAACGGGTCATATAGCAATTCAGGCCGCCGAAAGCGGCCCCCAAAACGGAACCTGGAGCGGTTCCGTCTTGGCGATGGGAGGTAAGGGGGCAGCACGTGGAACACCTTGTATTCCAAGCAAAGCGGACTTTGCCTCGACGCTGGCAGGGATGGCTGGACTCGAACCAGCGATGAGGGAGTCAAAGTCCCTTGCCTTGCCGCTTGGCTACACCCCTATATCCGTGAGCGGAAAAGCGCAGGCCGGAGCAGAAGCTCCGGCCCTGCCGCCTTAACGTGTGGGGTGGGTAAAGGGACTCGAACCCTCGACACCCGGAACCACAATCCGGTGCTCTAACCAACTGAGCTACACC
>JAAVYL010000072.1 GCA_022791075.1 Lawsonibacter sp.
CACCGCCTCCACCCACGAGGAGATTGCCAAAAAGTTCAATCCCACTGTGGCAGAACTGGTGGAGGGCGTCACCAAGCTGACCAAGATGCAGTTTGTCACCAAGGAAGAGGAGCAGATGGAGAATCTGCGCAAGATGCTCATTGCCATGAGCCGGGACATCCGGGTGATTCTCATCAAGATCTGCGACCGGCTGCACAACATGCGCACCATGGAGTATCAGTCCCCCCGGAAGCAGCGGGAAAAATCGCTGGAAACGATGGAGATTTATGCTCCTATCGCCCACCGCCTGGGTATGCAGAAGGTAAAGTGGGAGCTGGAGGACCTGTCTCTGCGCTATCTGGACCCGGTTGGCTATAAGGAGATTGAGGACGAGCTGGCTGAACGGTCCTCCACCCACGAGGAGTTTCTGGCCGGTATTCAGCATAAAATTGAGCAGCGACTGAATCAGGAGGGCATTCACTGCACCATTTACGGCCGGGTCAAGCATATCTATTCCATCTATCGCAAGATGTTTGCCCAGAACAAAACCTTGGACGAAATTTTCGATTTGTACGCCTTCCGGGTCATTGTCAGCGACATTCCGGAATGCTACAACGTGCTGGGCTGCATTCACGACATGTTCAAGCCGGTGCTGGGCCGGTTCAAGGACTACATCGGCACCCCCAAGCCCAACATGTACCAATCCCTCCACACCACCGTCATCGGCCGGGCAGGCATCCCCTTCGAGGTACAGATCCGCACCTGGGGAATGCACCAGACCGCTGAGTACGGCGTAGCCGCCCACTGGAAATACAAGCAGGGGATGGCCAACCAAAATCTGGGCACCGAGCAGGAGTTTGAGTGGGTACGCAAGCTGCTGGAGGGCCAGCAGGACACCGACGCGGAGGAGTTTGTCAGCACCCTGAAGGTGGACCTCTTTGCCGACGAGGTCTTTGTCTTCACCCCCAACGGGGACGTGAAGAGTCTGCCCAGCGGGGCCACCCCCATCGACTTCGCCTACAACATCCACTCCGCCGTGGGCAACACCATGGTGGGGGCCCGGATCAACGGACGGATGGTGCCCTACGACTATAAGCTGTCCAACGGAGACATTGTGGAGATCATCACCTCCAAGTCCGCCAAGGGGCCCAGCCGGGACTGGCTGGCCCTCTGCAAATCCAACGAGGCCCGGAACAAAATCCGCCAGTGGTTCAAGAAGGAGCGGCGGGAGGAGAACATCGCCACTGGCCGGGCGGCCTTCGAGTCGGAGCTGAAGCACTACAAAATGCCTCTGTCCGCCATCACCTCTGACGAGGTGCTCTCCCATCTGCTCCACAAACTGCGCTGCGGCACCCTGGACGAGCTCTATGCCTCCATCGGCTACGGCGGCACCACTGCCGCCAAGTCTGTGGCCCGCATCCGGGACGAGCTGCAGCGGCTGGGCCGGTTCCAGGCGGAGAAGGCTGCAATGGCGGCCCGGACCACTGCTGAGAGCGTCATCATGCCGGGCAGCGCCGCCGGCACCCCCACGGCGGAAAACACCGGCCCGGTGAGCAGCCGCCACTCTGACTCCGGCATTATTGTGGAGGGACTGGGCAACTGCCTGGTCAAGTTCGCCAAATGCTGCACCCCCGTCCCCGGCGACCCGGTGATTGGCTTCATCACCCGGGGATACGGGGTGTCCGTCCACCGCCAGGACTGCCCCAACGCCGCCCCCGAAAGGCGCAAGCCGGAGGAGGCTGACCGCTGGGTCAAGGTCTCCTGGGTGGACAGCAAGCTGCCCACCTATAAGACCTCCCTGGAGCTGTCCGCCAAGGACCGGGACAACCTGACTCTGGACGTGGCCATGGCCCTGTCCACAGCCAAGGTGAAGGTCTCCGCCCTGTCCGCCCGGGCCATGCCCGATGGCTATGCCGTCATCTCCATGGTGGTGGAGGTGAAGGACAAGGGCGAGCTGGAGGGTGTGATTAACAAGCTGAACAATATCTCCGGCGTGTATCAGGTGGCGCGGGCGGCGGGAAAATAGAAAGGACGTGAGCCAATGCGTGCAGTTGTTACCCGTGTGACCTCTGCCTCCGTTACCATTGACGGAGCCGTGGAGGGAGCCATCGAAAAGGGGCTTTTGGTCCTTTTGGGCGTGGGCCCGGAGGACACCCAGGCCACTGGGGATAAGCTGGCGGAAAAAATATGTAATCTAAGGGTCTTTGAGGACGAAAACGGAAAGATGAATTTGAATCTGGAGCAGGTCGGGGGGGCGCTGCTGGTGATCTCCCAGTTCACCCTGTACGCCGACACCTCCTCCCGCCGCCCCGGCTTCTCCAAGGCTGCCAGGCCCGAGCTGGCCGTCCAGCTCTACGAGTGGTTCCTGGCGCGGTGCCGGGAGCGGGGCTTTCAGGTGGAGCACGGCCGTTTTGGTGCGGACATGCAGGTGGCCTCCGTCAACGACGGGCCGGTGACCATTCTGTTTGACACGGATAAACCCTAGGAGCACACAATATGCGCCTGCGGCAATACGGCGCAATCCCGAAATGGCAGACGAAGATCGGGCGGACATTGTCTGCCCCTACAGGCACGAGGAGGATTTCCGATGCTGTTTTTCAAGAAAAAAGCCGACCCCGGCCAGCCCCATCCTGACTGGCCCTGGACTCTGAATACAGGCGGAGAGCTGTGGCCCGATTTTGACACCTGGGAAATGGTCGTGTCCGAGCTGCGGGAGCTGAATCTGGAGGACCCGGACAGCTTTCTGATTCTGGAGCAGAAGGACCCTGGCGACCCTAAAAACTACTGGTTCATCCAGAGCGCCATAAACCGGGCGGGCCCCCGCCCCGGCTGGTACACCGTGGAGATTGGCTGGGGCTCCCGGCAGGGGACAGCCCTCTGGGACCGGGACGTGCAGACGCTGGAGGAGGTTATCCCCTTTTTCCGCGCCGCCTACGACCGCAGGCTGGTGAACCGCTCCGGATTCGAGGATATGTCTGACATGCTGGGCTGAACAGGAGGAGCGTTATGAATGTAAAAATGATGCAGGTGGGCCCCATTGGCACAAACTGCTATATTCTGGAGGACGGAAACAAAATCGCCGTCATTGATCCCGGCGACGAGGCGCAGCGCATTCTGTCTGCCCTTCGTGAGCTGGGGGCCGAGGTGGAGTATATTCTCCTCACCCACGGCCACTACGATCACACCACTGCCGTGCCCGAGCTGCACGAGGCCCTGCCCGGGGCGAAAATCTATATCCACCAGGCCGACGCCAACGGGGCGGGGAACCAGCTCTTCCCTCTGGCCGGACAGGTGGAGGGCCTGCTGTTCTATGACGAGGGGGATACCCTGCCCCTGGGCGGTCTGACCCTTCGGGTGCTCCACACCCCCGGCCACTCCCCCGGGTCGGTCACCCTGCAGGCGGGCGACGTGCTTTTCACCGGGGATACTCTGTTTGCCGGCTCTATGGGCCGCACCGACTTTGCCGGCGGGAATGAGGAGCAGATTATGGCGTCCCTCAGACGCCTGGCCGGCCTGGAGGGCGATTACCATGTCTGCCCGGGCCATATGGGGACCTCCACCCTGGAGCGCGAGCGGAAGAACAACCCCTATCTGCGCATGGCGGCGGGGGAGCGCCAGCCGTGAAGCTGTATTTTGAGGCATCAAACTTCCCCTGGTCCCCCGAGCGGTATCACTACGCCGCCGAGCAGATGATGCTCACCCTGTTCCCCGGGGAGCGGCCCGAGTACCCGGATGGACCCCCGCCCAGGCTTTTGAGCGGGGAGGAAAACGCGGTTATTTTTACCCTCCACCGGGGGAAAAAGCTGACCAATGTCAGCGCCCTGGTGTTCCGCAATCGGGAGCGTTTCGATGGGGTGCGCCGCTTCCCCTCCCAGGAACTGGACCGGCCCCCGGAGCAGGTCTACCACACCGTCCAGCACGCCCTGAAGCTGGCCTTCTACACGGCGGGTACGGCTCTGCTGGGGACGGAGCCCCCCTGGGGGGCCCTTACCGGGGTGCGGCCTGTGAAGCTGCCCACCCGGGCCCTGCTGGCCGGCTCCACCCCGAAGCAGGCCCAGAGGGAGCTGGAACGGGAGTATCACGTCTCTCCGGAACGGGCGCAGCTGGCTGTGTCCTGCGCCCAGGCCAGTGTGGAGGTCCAGCGGTCGCTGAAGCCCAACGAGGTCTCCCTCTACATCGGCATACCCTTCTGTCCCACCCGGTGCGCCTACTGCTCCTTTGTGTCCGCCGACGTGGGCCGCACCCTCAGGCTGGTGGAGCCCTATCTGGAGGGGCTGCTCCAAGAGGTGGCTGAGACGGGCCGGGTGCTGAGGGAGCTGGGGCTGACAGTCCGCTCCTTCTACATGGGGGGCGGCACTCCCACTGTCCTGACCGCGGACCAGATGGACCGGCTGCTGGCCAGATGCCAGGAGACCCTGCCCCTGTCGGACTGCACCGAGTACACCGTGGAGGCGGGACGGCCTGACACCATCACCCGTGAAAAGCTGGAGGTCCTGAGGGCCCGTTCCATCGGCCGCATCTCCATCAATCCCCAAACCCTTCGGGAGGAGGTGCTGGAGGCGATTGGCCGGAAGCACAGCGCCGGAGACATCCGAGCCGCCTGCGCCCTGGCCCGGGAGGTGGGGTTTGCCTGCGTCAATATGGACCTGATCGCCGGCCTGCCCCGTGACTCCTTCGGCGGCTTCCGTGACTCCCTGGAGGGGGTGCTGGCCATGGACCCGGAGAACATCACCGTCCACACCCTGGCCTTGAAAAAGGGCTCCCGGCTGATGGAAAGCGGCGGGGAGCTCCCCAGCGGCGGCGAGGTGGCCCGGATGCTGAACTGGTCCCGGGAGCTTGTCATGTCTCACGGCTATATCCCATACTATCTTTACCGGCAGAAATACATGTCCGGCTCCCTGGAGAATGTGGGCTGGGCCAGGCCGGGGACCGGGAGCCTTTACAACATCATCATGATGGAGGAGCTGCACACCGTCGTCTCCCTGGGGGCGGGGGGCGTGACCAAGCTCATCCGGGGCGGCAGCATCCTCCGCCTCACCAACCCCAAGTTCCCCCAGGACTATCTGTCCGGACTGGATAAGGTGCTGGAACAGAAAAAAGAGCTTTTCAGGTTTTTTACCGCCTGAACGGGCGGATATGGACTTTGCGACGACGAAAGGAGCGATAATTATGGCGTATCAATTACAGGAGATCAACAAGCGTGTCCAGAGCGACGTGGCGGAGTTTTTGGCTGAATGCGACCAGGCCTATGCCCAGCGGGTTTCCCTGGCTGCGGACAAGATTCTGTCCAACCTGGAGCGCAGCCCCATTGTGCTGCTGTCAGGCCCCTCCGGCTCGGGCAAGACCACCACGGCCATGAAGGTTGCGGAGGAGCTGCAACGCAGGGGGGTAAACTCCCGGGCTGTGGCCATGGACAACTACTTTGTCACCATGAATCCCCGCACCGCCCCCCGCACCCCGGAGGGCGCCATCGACTATGAGTCCCCCCTGTGTATGGACATGGAGCTGCTGGACCAGCACTTCACCGCCCTGTCCCGGGGGGAGGAGATCCTCATCCCCAAGTTTGAGTTCGCCCGGCAGATGCGCAACGACAGCCTTGGCACCCCCATGAAGCTGGAAAAAAACGAGATCGCCATTTTTGAAGGGATCCACGCCCTCAACGACGACATTGCCGGCCGCCACCCGGAGGCCACCAAGCTGTATATCTCCGCCCGGTCCAACGTGAACGAGGGCTCGGTCCTGCGCTTCAAGGGGACTTGGATGCGGCTGACCCGCCGGGCCGTCCGGGACTATAACTTCCGCGGCACCGAGGTGGCCCAGACGCTGGATATGTGGGCCAATGTCCGCCGGGGCGAAAAGCTGTACATCTCCCCCTTCAAGGGGAAGGCCGATATTGTCTTCGACTCCTCTCTGCCCTATGAGGTGTCGGTGATGAAAAACTACGCCGTCCCCATCCTCAAGAGCGTCCCCGAGGACAATGAGCGCCACGATGAGATGCTGGACCTGGTCCAGGCCTTTGAGCATTTCGAGGCCATTGACCCGGCGCTGGTGGCCAAGGACTCCCTGCTGCGGGAGTTTATTGGCGGCGGGAGCTATAAATACCATTAAAAGGTCCCGCCTCCGGCGGGGAGCCCTTCCGCCCCCTCGCGGGGCATTGATCCTGAACTCGGAGTGATGCCATTTGCATTATCAGCCCACCTACAACTCCCGTGACCCGCAGTATAAAACCCCCTACGGGGCGGCAGCTTCGGGAACACATGTACAGTTTGCCCTCCGTCCCCCCCGGGTCGAGGCTTTCTCCCACGCCAGCATGACCGCCCGGTTTGAGAGCTGGAACAACCAGATTCTGATTCTGAAAATGCCCTGGCAGGGCTTTGAGCTGGGCCAGGATGTGTTTTCCGTTTCCCTGGACACGCTGGACTATGTGGGGCTGATCTGGTATTCCTTCCGTCTGGAGACGCTGAATGGCCGCACCCAGGACCTGGGCCCCTATCAGCTCACGGTATATGACGGGGAGGAGCCCGTTCCCGCCTGGTTTGGCGAGGGAGTAACCTATCAGATTTTTCCCGACCGCTTCTGCCGCAGCCGCATCCCCGACCCGGAGGGGCTGGTGGGCGGACGCACCGTGCACGCCGGCTGGGAGGAGTTCCCCGAATTCCGCCCCAACGACCGGGGCGAGGTACTCAACCGGGATTTCTTCGGCGGGGACCTTCAGGGCGTGCTGCACAAGCTGGACTATTTAAAGAGCCTGGGGGTGGAGACCCTCTACTTCAACCCCATTTTCGAGGCGGCGGAGAATCATCGCTACGGCACCGCCGACTACAGCAAGGTGGACCCCATGCTGGGCACCAATGAGGACTTCTCCCTTCTGTGCCGCGAGGCCCACAGCCGGGGGATGCGGGTGATGCTGGACGGTGTGTTCAACCACACCGGCTTTGTCAGCCGCTACTTCAACGGCGACGGCTTCTACCCGGATCAGGGGGCCAGCCAGAGCCAGGACTCCCCCTACTACCCCTGGTTCAGCTTCACCCAGTGGCCCAGCCGGTATGAGAGCTGGTGGGGAATCTACTCCCTGCCTGCCGTCCGCGAGAACGACCCCTCCTATCGGGATTTCATTTTTGGCGGAGAAAACAGCGTGGTCCGCCGCTGGCTGAGGGCCGGGGCGGACGGCTGGCGGCTGGACGTGGCCGACGAGCTGCCCGACGACTTTGTCCGCGGCATCCATGCCGCTGCCCGGGAGGAGAAACCGGATGCCGTCGTCATCGGCGAGGTGTGGGAGGACGGTTCCACCAAGGTGGCCTACGGCGTGCGCCGCAAGCATATTCTGGGCGGCCACTGCGACGGGCTGATGAATTATCCCCTCCGCTCCGCCATCCTGAGCTACTTTCAGCAGGGTGGGGCGGAGCGTTTTGTGGAGGGAATGGAGACCATCCGGGAGAACTATCCCGCTTTCGCCTTTTACTCCGCCATGAACTCTCTGGACACCCACGACACCCCCCGCTTCCTCACCCTGCTGGGAGCAGGCAGCGAGTATTGGGACCAGTCCAAGGAGTGGCGTGCCCGGTTTCACCTGTCCCCTAAGCAGCGAACCCGAGGCAGGGAGCTGCTGAAAGCCGCCGCTCTGCTGCTGTTCTGCTTTCCCGGCTCTCCCACAATATATTACGGAGATGAGGCCGGCATGGAAGGCTTTGAAGACCCCTTCAACCGCCAGACCTATCCCTGGGGCCGCGAGGACCAGGAGCTGCTGGACTGGTACCGCTCCCTGGGCCGCCTCCGCCGGCGCTGGCAGGCCCTGCGCCGGGGGAGTATCCGGTATGTACACGGCCGCGGGCCCCTGCTCGCCTTCCTCCGGGAGGCAGAAGGGGAGCGGCTGCTGTGTGCTTTCAACGCCGGGGATGAGCCCCGCACCCTGACCGCCGACGTGGGCCGGCTCTTTCTCCTTCTGGGGCAGGCTGAGCTCACCCAGGAGGAGGAGCTGTACACCGTCACCCTTCCGCCCCGCTCCGGCGCAGTATTTGTGGTAAAATAACGCATGACCCCGCAAAACCGCCCCGGAAATACCGGCTTTGCGGGGGGCATTGACAACAGCCCCGCCAGGCGTCTGCCGGCGGGGCTGTGCTCTTAACAAAAATCAGGTGCGGAAGGCGGTCTCCCCGGCCTCTGCCTGCTCCCGCTCCCCGCGGCTGGAGGCCTTGGCCGCCTCACAGATGGGGATGGGGGCCATGGCCAGAGCCAGAACGGTGAGCCACTGGGGGGCGTTCATGGGAATCACGGAAAACACCCCCTGGAGGGGCGGCACCAGCAGCACAGACAGCTGCATGGCCAGCCCCGCCAGAAAGGCCCGGTTCATAGCGGGATTGGACAGCACCCCCTGGGCAAAGAGGGAGCGGTCCTCACTTCGGACGTTAAAGGCGTGGAACAGCTGGCAGAGGGTGAGGGTGGCAAAGGCCATGGTATTTGCCGCGGCCCCCTCCAGCCCCGGTGCGGCCAGCCAGGTAAAGCCCAAAAAATAGGCCGCCAGGGTGAGGCCCCCCACCATCAGGCCCTGCCAGGCCAGGCGGAGGGAAAAATGCCGGTCGAAGAGTCCGGCGGAGGCATCCCGGGGCCCCGTCTCCATAACCCCCTCCTCCACAGGCTCCACCCCCAGGGCCAGAGCGGGAAGGGAGTCGGTCACCAGATTGAGCCACAGCAGCTGCACCGGCACCAGAGGCATCTGCCCAAAGCCCAGAAGGGTGGCGGCAAAGATGGTGAAAATTTCTCCGATGTTGCAGGAGAGCAGATAGTGGATAGCCTTGCGGATGTTGGAATAAATCCCCCGGCCCTCCTCAATGGCGGCCACAATGGTGGAAAAATTGTCATCGGTGAGAATCATATCCGCCGCGCCCTTGGCCACGTCGGTACCCGTCTTGCCCATGGCGCAGCCGATATCGGCGGCCTTCAGGGCGGGGGCGTCGTTCACCCCGTCTCCCGTCATGGCCACCACCTTACCCCGCTTCTGCCAGGCCTGAACAATGCGCATTTTGTGCTCCGGGGAGACCCGGGCAAAGACGGCGAACCTTTCAATGTCCTCCTCCAGCAGCTCCTGGGGCATAAAGTCCAGCTCCGCGCCTGTCACCGACCAGTCTCCGGGGCGGGCAATATCCAGCTCCTGGGCCACGGCCAGGGCGGTGGCCCTGTGGTCTCCGGTAATCATGACAGGCCGTACCCCCGCCAGGTGGCACTTGGCTACGGCGGCCTTTACCTCGGGCCGGGGCGGGTCCATCAGGCCAAAGAGGCCCAGGAAGGTGAGATTTCGCTCCACATTGGCCGGCTCCAGCCGGCTGGGCAGGCTGTCTAGCTCCTTTCGGGCCACGGCGATGACCCGGAGGGCCCGGCCGGCCATGTCCTCATTGGCAGCCAGGGCGCGGGTCCGGTCGCCGGGGGTCATGGGACCTCCAGGCGTGCTGACGCACCGCTCCAGCAGTACGTCGGGGGCCCCCTTGACAAAGACGGTCCATCCCCCCTCCTGGCAGATATGTATGGTGGACATCAGCTTCCGGCTGGAATCGAAGGGCAGGTCCGCCGTCCGGGGCATCCGTTCCAGTTCCCGGCTCTGCTCCACCCCGTCCCGGGCGGCGGCCACCACCAGCGCCCCCTCGGTGGGGTCCCCTGAGGCGGTGGGCGCGCCGGCCTTCCACTCCAGCCGGGCGTCGGAGCACAGGCAGCCCGCCAGCATGGCGTCCCGCCGCCGGGCCCCGGGGGTGAGCCACACCTGCTGCACCGTCATCCGGTTCTGGGTGAGGGTACCGGTCTTGTCCGAGCAGATGACCCCGGCGCAGCCCAGCGTCTCCACTGCCGGCAGCTTTTTGACAATAGCGTTCCGCCCGGCCAGGCGCTGGATGCCCAGAGCCAGAACAATGGTCACAATGGCGGGCAGTCCCTCGGGAATGGCGGCCACAGCCAGGGAGACGGCGGTGAGGAACATGTCCAGCAGCTCCTTGCCCTGAAACAGCCCCAGGCCGAACATCACAGCGCACACCCCCAGGCACAGGAAGGACAGAGATCGGGAAATCTCCGCCATCCGCCGCTGGAGCGGGGTGTCCCCCTCGCCGCTCTCCAGCAGCAGTCCGGCAATCCGGCCCATCTGGGTGTCCATCCCGGTGGCCACCACCAGGGCGGTGCCGCGGCCGGCGGTGATCAGGGTGCCGGAGATGAGCATATTCACCTGGTCCCCCAGGGCGGTGTCCGCCGGCAGCTTCTCTGCGGCCCGCTTTTCCACGGGCACAGACTCCCCGGTCATGGCCGACTCGTCAGCCTGAAGGCGGCTGCACTCCAAAATCCGGGCGTCAGCGGGGACCTGGTCCCCCGCCTCCAGCACAATCACGTCTCCTGGCACCAGGGCAGAGGCGGCAATGTGCCGGCGCTCCCCGTCCCGCAGGACGGCGGCCTGAGGAGAGGACATGCGCCGCAGCTCCTCCAGGGCCTGCTGGGCGTGGTCCTCCTGAGTGATGGAGATCACCCCGTTGACCACCACAATGACTAAAATAATTACTCCGTCCAGCCAGTCCTCCCCGCCGCTGGCCGCCAGGGACAGAGCCGCCGCCGCCAGCAGCACCAGAATCATGGGGTCCTTCAGCTGGCCCAGGATGCGCAGGAGCAGCGCGGGTGGCTCGGGCTGGGCCAGCTGGTTTGGCCCAAACCGCTCCAGGCGCTGGGCCGCCTCCCGCTGGGTGAGCCCCTGGGACCGGCTGTCCAACTCCTTCATCACCTGGGCCGCCGGCCGGCTGTGCCAGTCGCCCATACCATCACTTCCTTGTCTTCCAATTTCTTCCAATATATCAGGGGCCTGTCCCTTTTTTGGGGGAAATCTGTCGAGAGGAAAAATTTCTTCTGCTCCCGGCACACTGATGCGAGGATCTGCCAGCAGCCTGCGGCGATGAAAGAAACCTGAAAAAAGAGCGCGGAGGGGGTTGCAAAATACCGCGGCGCACACTATAATTGATACGATGAGGGGTACACCCTCTCAGGAAAAAATTCTAGTTCAGATGGAGTGAGCAAGGCAATGAAAAAGTCTCAGCTGTCTCAGGGAACTGCGGGCAAAAAGTACAAGCGCATCGGCCAAAAGGTGGGCAATCTGGTGGTTATCATGCAGGTGGTATCCGTTATTTTTGCTGTGACCATGTGTGTGACCATGTTCCGCAGCCTGACCACAAAAATGCTGAAGGACCGCTGCACCAATGGCACAAATATGCTGTCTTATATCCTCAGCCAGACTGACGGCAGCGAGGATATGAATGAGCTGCTGGATGGACTGAAGAGCCGTATGGGCTGTGAGTTTACCATCTTTGAGGGCAACACCCGGGCCTATACCACCGTGATTCAGGATGGCAGGCGGGTGGTTGGCACCCAGCTGTCCTCCAAGCTGTCTGACATTGTAATCCAGCAGGGCCGCTCCTATGTGGGCAAGGCGACCATACTGGGGGAGGAGTACCTGTGCTCCTATGTCCCCACCAAGGGGGACGACGGAAAGGTTAACGGCCTGATTTTTGCCGGTATCTCCGGTGCTGAGGCCAGCCAGCAGATCTTTATGACTGTGGTGGCCTCTTCTGTGGTGAGCGTAGCTGTTATTCTGGTGTGCATTCTGATTATGACCGGCTATCTGAAAAAGACGGTCTCCCACCCGCTGGCTGAGATCACCCAGGTGGCGGGACGGCTGGAGCGGGGCGACCTGGGCCTGACCAACGGCGAGGAAATCCATATCACCGTCCACTCCAACGACGAGGTAGGGGATCTGGCCCGAATATTTGAGGGAACTATTTTCCGGCTGCGGGCTTATATTGGAGAGATCTCCGGCGTCCTGGACGCCATCGCTAACGGCGATTTGACCAGTAGCATTCAGCAGGACTATGTGGGCGACTTTGTGTCCATCCGGACCTCTATGGTGAGCATTGAAGCCAGGCTGAACGAGACCATGAACAGCATCCGGGAAAGTGCCGAGCAGGTGGCCGCCGGCTCCAACCAGGTCTCCAACAGCGCCCAGGCGCTGGCCCAGGGGGCCACAGAGCAGGCCAGTTCGGTCCAGGAGTTGTCCGCCACGGTCAGCGAAATTTCCGAGAACGCCCAGAAAACCGCCCAGGCCACCCGGGAAGCCGGGCAATTTGTGGAGCAGGCCGGTGCCCAGCTGAACATCAGCGTGGGGTATGTCCAGCAGCTGAATGAAGCCATGGGGAAAATCTCCAGCTCTTCTGAGGAGATCAGCAAAATTATTGCCGCTATTGAAAATATCGCCTTCCAGACAAACATTCTGGCTCTGAACGCCGCTGTGGAGGCCGCTCGGGCCGGAGCCGCAGGCAAGGGCTTTGCTGTGGTGGCCGATGAGGTGCGCAACCTGGCCACCAAGTCTGACGAGGCCGCCAAGGCCACCAAGGACCTGATTGAGAGTTCCATTGCCTCTGTCAATGAGGGCAGCGAGGTAGTGAGCAAGGTCACCCAGTCTCTGGAGCGCACAAGCCAGAGCGCTGGCGGCGTGACCGAAAAGATGGCCATTGTGGTGCAGGCCGTGGAGAGCCAGACCCTGTCCATCAGTCAGGTCACAGAGGGAATCGACCAGATCTCCTCTGTGGTCCAGACCAATTCTGCCACCAGCGAACAGAGCGCCGCCGCCAGCGAGGAGCTTTCCTCCCAAGCCAGCCTTCTCAAGCAGTTGATGGGCGCTTTCCGCCTGAAGCAGAGAGCCAACTGGTAACCAAATACATAGGACCGGAGGCACAGGCCTCCGGTCCTTTTTGCTGTCATATTGCTCCGGTCCGCCACATAAATTTCCTGTATCAAGGGATACGCAGGATAAGGAGTGATGGTATGGAGAACCGGATGGGACGGGCCCTGCGCCGGGGTGTGGCCCTGGGGCTGGCGCTGGCGGCGGCCTGGGGCGTGAGTCTGACGGCAGATGTGGGAAGTGTGCGCCGGAGTCTGTCCGCCCTGGGGGAGCGGCCTGCCCTCACCGTATCCCTGCTGGCCGCTCAAATGGGGGAGCTGCCCGGCGGGGATCGAAAGCTGACGGGCTGGGGCCGGCTGCTGCTGAAGGGCTCCCCTCTGCTGGCCGCAGGGGAGGAGGCCGTGACAGAACGGCTGTCCGCCGGCGGCCAGCCGGACAGCGATGAACCGGACGGCGCCGGTCCGGCAGACCGGGAGGACATGGACCCGCCGGATCTGCAGCCCCCTGCCAACGGCGGCGAGGGTATTTTAGAGATGACAGGCCGCGGCAAGGAGGGCAGCAGCTATCTGTCAGACGGCGGAGTCTATGTCTACAACCGAACCGGGCTGGACCTCTCCTCATCCCTGCTGGGGGAGGGAAGCGTACAGGTCTCTCTGGGGGAAGGGCCCCAAATTCTGATTGTCCACACCCACGGCAGCGAGGCCTACTCCATGACCGACGGGGATATCTATGAGGAGAGCGACCCGTATCGCACCACAGACTGTACCCACAACGTGGTCCGGGTGGGGGAGGAGATGGCCACCATCTTTCGGGCCTACGGCTTTCAGGTGATTCACGACACAACCCTGTGCGACTACCCCTCCTACAACGGGGCCTATGACCGCTCCAAGGCCGTGGTGGAGCAGTGGCTGGCCCAGTACCCCACCATCCGGGTGGTGCTGGATGTCCACAGGGACGCCCTGGTGGGCAGCGAGGGGGAGGTCTATAAAATGGTTTCCCAGGAGGCGGGGCAGAAGGTGGCCCAGGTGATGATGGTACTGGGCACCGACGCCGGCGGCGCGGAGCACCCCGGCTGGAGGGATAATCTGGCCTTTGCCCTGCGCCTGCAGCGGAACCTGGTCCGGGGATATACCAGTCTGGTCCGCCCCACGGTCCTGCGGAAGAGCCGCTATAACCAGCATCTGTCCCCCGGGTCTGTCCTGGTGGAGGTGGGCGGCCACGGCAACTCCCTGTCCGAGGCCATCGCCGGGGGCCGCCTCTGGGCCGATAATGTGGCCAGAACCCTGCTGGAGATGAGAGGGTGAGTGTTCCGGCAGGGGAGACTGTTACTTCATCTCATGGCTGTTGAGCAGGGACTGCTTGATGTCCCAAAGCCTCTGGGACAGGTCCACATAGTAGTTGTGGGGGTTCTCAAATCGCTTCACCTCGTCCCACAGGGCGTCCACCTGCCGCTGGCAATAGGCCCGGCTGGTCTGGATGTCGGGCACCTGATACACCAGCTCGCCCCCCTGGAAGATGGGCACCATCAGCTCCCGGGCCTCAATATCAGTATACATCTTCCGCTTCCAGGTGGCATCCGGGTCGAAGAGCTCCAGGGGCTGGGAGAAGTCGAAGACCTCGTCGTGAAGGCAAATGAGGTCGGCCTCCGCCTTGCCGGTGTCCTTGGAGAAGATGCGGTAAATCTTTTTGAAGTGGGGGGTGGTGATCTTGGCGGCATTCTCGCTGATTTTGATCTTGGGGATGATGTTCCCCTCGTCGTCCTCAATGGCGGCCAGCTTATACACCCCGCCAAAGACGGGCTCACTGCGGGAGGTAATCAGCCGCTCGCCCACACCGAAGGAGTCGATCCGTGCCCCCTGGCGGACCAGGTCCCGGATGATATACTCGTCCAGAGCGTTGGAGGCCACAATCTTGCAGTCGGTGAAGCCCGCCTCTTCCAGCAGCTCCCGGGCCTTCTGGGAGAGGTAGGTGAGGTCGCCCGAGTCCAGCCGGATGCCGCACTTGGTGATGCCTCGGGGGACCAGAACCTCCTGGAAGGCCCGGATGGCGTTGGGCAC
>JAAVYL010000073.1 GCA_022791075.1 Lawsonibacter sp.
ACGTTCTAAACGAGTGAGCAAGACCCACCCGTTTAGGTTTTTATGCGCTTTTTGCCGTCAAATAGCATAAAACGGGCAGGGGGATTTTGTGCGCTGTGCTGATTATTCCAATTTACTGCAATTTATTCTTGACTTCTGGCAGGAAAAACAGAAAGTTTCTGACGTTTTTTTCGCGGGAGGGGCAAGCGCCCTCCCGCCAGGCCGTAAAAAAGGCCGCCCGCGTTTAGCGGGCGGCGTGAGGTATGTCAGCTCTGTCCGGCGGCCTGCTCCATGAGCGTTAAATTATTTTGCAGCCGCTGATTTTCAGGCTCCAGAGCCAGGGCCAGCCTGACCTCCTCCAAGGCCTCCGGATAGGCCCCGCTGCGGTAGAAGGCCATGGAGCGCAGGTCGTGAGGCAGGCTGCCCCAGGCCGCCGCCTCGCAGATGTAGCTCCGGGGCCGGACGGTGATGGTCAGGGCACAGGAGGTGAAGTAGAGCACCCCCTCCCACTCCTCCTGCTCATAGAGGATGAGGGCCAGGTCGATGTAGGGCTCCCGGAGGTGGGGGGCCTCGGTAATGGCCCGGAGATACCAGTCCCGGGCCTGGGCCGGTTCCCCTTTGCTCCAGAGGGCTTTGGCAATGTATCGCATGGAGGCCGCCCGCTCGTCCCGCCACACGGCAGTAGGCATGGACAGGTGGTGCTTCAGGGTTCGGATACAGTCGTCCCAGCGGCTCCAGTACAGATACTCCCGGCCCAGATAGTGAACGTTGCGGTCATCCTCCGGCTCCTCCTGAACGGACAGCTCCAGCAGAGGCAGATACTGGCTCCGGGATTTTGCGGGGTCCGGGTGGTGGTCCAACTGCATCCCCTCCGCCGTCACCATAGGTCCGGGACTCCCCTCCCCCACCCACTTCAGCACCTCGTGAACCGGATGGACCCATTGGTAGCCGTGGCGGGCGTGGACCTTTTCATACCAGAAAACCACCCCCTCTGAGCCGTCGGGGTTGAAGGACCAGGTGTAGCGGTAAGAGGCCTGTCCGGCGCCCGGCGCCCAGGCGCGTTCCAACGCCTCCCGCCAGCCTGGGCGGAGAACCTCGTCCAGGTCGGTGCAGACGCAGATATCTGCGTCCTCCGGGACGAGCTCCAGAGAGCGGTTTCGGGCGGTGTCGAAGCGCCAGGGGTCGATGGTCTCCACCGTGACCTGGGCTCCGCGGGTCCGCAGCTTCTCCGCTGTGCCGTCGTCAGAGCCTGTGTCCAGTACCACCACCTGGTCCGCTTCGGACATGGAGTCCATCCAGCGGTCTGCAAACTGCGCCTCGTTTTTGCAAATGGCGTAGACACATACCTTATATTTTCCCATAAAACCTCCTTCTGAAAGACCGGCGCTCCCGGATGGGAGCGCCGGCAGATTTCAATCAGGTTGCAATGACCCCGGCGGCTCTCAGCGAAGTCAACAGTTCGTTGATCTTGGCCACGAGCTCTGGGGTTCCAGCACCTGGGTCCAAATCAGTCACAGCGGGGCCAGGGGTGATGGCAGGTCCGGCAGGGCCAGTGGGACCGACGGGACCGGCAGGACCCTGAGCGCCCGTGGCACCCGTGGCACCGGCCGCACCGGCAGGGCCGGTGGGACCAGCAGGACCGGCAGGACCCTGAGCGCCCGTAGCACCTGTGGCGCCAGTCGCACCAGCAGGTCCAGTGGGACCAGCAGGACCGGCAGGACCCTGAGCGCCCGTGGCACCCGTGGCACCGGCCGCACCGGCAGGGCCGGTGGGACCGACGGGACCGGCAGGACCCTGAGCGCCTGTGGCACCCGTAGCGCCGTCCGCACCGGCAGGGCCAGTAGGACCAGCAGGACCGGCAGGACCCTGAGCGCCCGTGGCACCTGTGGCACCTGTGGCACCGGCCGCACCGGCAGGGCCAGTGGGACCGACAGGACCGGCGGGGCCCTGAGCGCCTGTGGCACCTGTGGCACCGGCCGCACCGGCAGGTCCAGTAGGACCGACAGGACCGGCGGGGCCCTGAGCGCCCGTGGCACCTGTGGCACCGGCTGCACCGGCAGGGCCGGTGGGACCGACAGGACCGGCAGGACCCTGAGCGCCCGTAGCACCCGTGGCGCCAGTCGCACCGGCAGGGCCAGTGGGACCAGCAGGGCCAGCGGGGCCCTGAGCGCCCGTAGCACCCGTGGCACCGGTTGCGCCGGTTGCGCCAGTTGCACCGGCGGGGCCGGGGATGCCTTGAGGTCCGGTGGGACCAGTGGTGCCGTCAGGCCCAGGGTAACCTTGTGGGCCGGTCGGGCCCATCGGCCCGGTAGGACCTGTTCCTGGACAGGGCGGGAAGGGGCCTGGCGGGCAGGGAGGTACCGGCGGACAGGGGGGTGTTGGCGGGCAGGGAGGTACTGGAGGCAGGCTGGGGCAGCCGCATCCGGTGTTGCATCCGGTATTGCAGCCGCATCCGGTGTTGCATCCGGTGTTGCAGCCGCATCCGGTCAGGTGAGCTACCACACCGTCCCGGCTGCTTTGCTCCCAATCAGAAGCATAGTATCGTCTCATAACGCGCTCCTTTGATTCAAGTAATAAATGTGGATGTGCCACATACCATACTATGAATGCAGCTCTGATCGGTGCGAGGGGCTTTACACCGCCGGAATTTTCTGGCATAATAGAAAAAAAGGAGGCGGGTTCCTTGGGCAGAATTGAGATCCCCACGTATTTGTTTTGGGAAAATGGAAACAGCTGGTATGGCAGTTTGGGCGCCGCCCGGTTCTTCATCAGGCCGGAGACCCCGGAGGGAGAGGAAAAACGGCTGACGGTTCAGCTCTGGCGTGGGCCGCTGACCATGGAGCTGAGCACAGTGCTTGATACCGCTGCCTTTCCGCTCACAGAGGAGGGGCTGGAGGAGACCGCGGCATGGCTGGAGGAACGGGCCGAAGAGCTGAACAAAAAAGACGCCTGAGACGAAACTGTCTCAGGCGATTGTTTTGGTTTCTTGCTGGCGGCAGGAGAACTGTTATGCCAGATCCGGTCCCCTGGCAATGGCCAGCTTGAGCAGTACAGGGGTGAGCAGGGCGGAGGCAATAACAGCCAGAACGATGGCAGGCAGGATAGCCGGGTCGATCATTCCGGCGTTGATGCCCCGCTGGGCGACCATCAGGGCAACCTCGCTCCGGGCCACCATGCCGATGCCCACCACCAGGGACTGATGGCGGCTCATGCGGCAGACCAGGCCGCCCAAGCCGCAGCCCAAAAGCTTGGACAGCACGGCGGCCAGCACCAGCAACAGGGCGAACGCCAAAATGCTGGAGTTCATATCCCGCAGGTTGGTCTTCATGCCGACGCCGGCAAAAAATACCGGGGTAAACACCATATAGGAGGTGATGGTGAACTTTTTGGCCACAAACTTTCGGGCTTTAGTGACGTTGCACAGGATGAGACCGGCAAAGTAGGCTCCGGTGATGTCGGCCACGCCGAACCATTCCTCGGCGCAATAGGCCATGAGCAGACAGAAAGCCAGGGACCACACCGCTACCCGGCGGCTGTGCCAGTGCTCCTCGGCGACGTAGGTAAAGATTCGGCGCACCACCAGACCAACGGCCAGCACGAAAGCGAAAAAGAGCACAATATGTACCAGAACCATCACCGGGTCGGAGTCGCCGGAGCTGAAGGCGCTGAGGACAGACAGCACCACAATGCCGATAATGTCGTCAATCAGGGCGGCGCTAAGGAGGGTGGTCCCCGTTTTGCTTTTCAGCTTGCCCATCTCGTTCAGCGTCTCCACAGTGATCGAGACAGAGGTGGCGGAGAATACGGAACCCATAAAGGCGGATTTGAGAAGGTTATAGGGGGTGAACTCCCCGCCGCAGAAGAAAAAGAAATAGAGCCCGCCGCAGAGGAGCAGAGGGACAAATACGCCCAGCACGGCGATGACGCTGGCCTGGAGTCCGGTTTCCTTCAGCTCTTGCATATCGGTGTCGATGCCGGCGGTGAACATCAGCATGATCACGCCGATCTCCGCCGCCTTGACCAGAAAGTCGGTGCTTTGCAGCACGCCGAAGCCGCTGGGGCCCATAATGATGCCCGCCAGTAGCGCCCCCACGACCTGAGGCAGATGGACATGCTCGGTAATCAGGCCGAACACCTTGGTGGACAGGAGAATGATGGCCAACAGCAGCAGATAGGTATAGGATTCCATGGACAATGCCTCCCAAACGTCAGAAAACATTCTATGTCCCTGCCCGGCAGGCGGGGATGCCGTTCAGCGTCCATGTATTATACGCATGGGAGTTTGGGAAGTCAATGGGCAAAACGGCGGGAAAAGTCTCAATTCGACCCCAAATTTTGGGGAGGATGGCGGGAAGCCTTCCCCATTATGGCAGCAGCTGCGCCTGGGCCTGTTTGTAGGTCTCCAGGTCCGCCGTCCAGGCCGGGTCGGATGGGTCCCGGATCAGCTCCGGCATACGTTCTTCCAGCAGAGAGGCGAAGTAGCGAGTAAACCGGGAGGCTCCGAGTGCATCCAGGTGGTAGGCGTCGAAGAAAAAGGTCTCGTCAATCCCGATGGCCTGGTAGTTCATGTTGAAGTCGAAAAAGGGGATGCCGTGCTCCTGCGCCGTGTCCTGGACGGAGTTGAGCAGCGCCTTGCGCTCCGGGGGCAGGTTGGCCGGGCTCTTTACCAGCCAGAGCGCAATGTCCTGCTCCTGGCAGAGGGTGATGATCTCCTCCAGCCAATACTGCTGCTTTTCACCCAGCGGGGTGCGGCCGGTAACATCGGCAATAAAGGGCTGGTACCAGGGGTCGGGCTTGGGGGGCAGCATGACAAAGCCCTTGTAGGGGTCCCGAAGCTGGCTGCGGTCAAGGAAAAAGTCGCTGCGGTGCAGCTCGTTCCAGCGGCCATGGTACTTTAAAAAGTTGAACAGCAGTCCCAGCCGCCCCTCCAGGGTGGGGGAGGAGACCCAGGCCAGCTCCACCTTGTTTCGGGAGAGGGGGATCTCGTCGCTGTAGGAGTAGGTCACCGGGTCGGCATAGTACTCCTGGTCATCCAAAAGCATGTGACATTCTACCACGATTAAGGAGGGGGACTGGGTTTTCAGGGCCTCCTTGATATAGGTATAGGTGGCCCATGGGGGCTGCTGCTGGGTGGCGAAGACATAGCTCTTGACCCCCGTCTCCTCCCACAGCTCCAGGGGGGTGAAGGAGGCGTAGGCGTGGCTGGAGCCGAAGAACATCACATCAAACTGGTTCGGGGCCTCGTTGTAAAAGCCGCCCACCTTGTTTGTCATGTCCCAGGGGCCGGCCAGCTCCTTGCGGGAGAGCAGGCTCTGCAGCGGAATCAGAATCAGTCCCAGCAGCAGGAGAAAGACAGCCCCGCTGCACAAAAATCTCACAGTTTTATTCTTCATGGCAGACCTCAGAATTGGAAGTAGGTAAAGGCTCTCGCGTCGTAGCCCGGGCCGTAGACGCCGAAGATCAGCACCGTCAGAACCGCACCCAGATAGATGACCCACCGCACCGGCAGTATCTGGCGGGTAATGACAGGCCGCAGCGGCCCCCGGTGCTCCTGATACAGGTCGGCCGCCAGCAGCACGGCGACGCCCGCCAGGGCCGCAAAGAGGCTGAGCTTGTCCAGTCCCAGGTCAAAGATCATCCCCATAAAGACAAAGGGGTGGGGCTGGGTAAACATGTGGACCAGCATCTGCCGGGCGGCGGAGAAGGAGGGAGCCCGGAAAAACAGCCAGGTGAAGTCCACCAGTCCGAAGGTGAATACCGTGCGCGCCAGACGCCAGAAGGGGCTGTCCGGACAGATGTGCAGCGCCTGGCAGATCCGCTCCCGAAGGGGGGCCAGGAGCTCTCCGATCACCTGATAGGCCCCGTTCAGTCCGCCCCACACCACAAAGGTCCAGTTGGCCCCGTGCCACAGACCGCTGACCAGAAAAGTGATCATGGTGTTCACATACTTGCGGGCCTTGCCCCTCCGGTTCCCCCCCAGGGGGATATACAGGTAGTCCCGAAACCAGGTGCTCAGAGAGATGTGCCACCGCCGCCAGAAGTCCGCCACAGACATGGCCAGGTAGGGCCGGCGGAAATTCTCCATCAGCCGGAACCCCATCACCTGGGCGGCCCCGATGGCGATGTGGGAGTAGCCGGCGAAGTCACAGTAGATCTGAAAGGCAAAGAACACCGTGGCCAGAGCGATGGCCGTTCCGGGCAGGGCGGAAAAGTTATCCGGGCTGTAGACATAGTCCACCAGCGCGGCCAGCCGGTCGGCCACCACAATCTTTTCAAACATCCCCCACAGCATGAGCAGCAGGCCGTTCCGGACCCGGTCAGGGTCGAAGGTGTGGTGCTCATACATCTGACTGAGCAGATTTTTCGACCGCTCAATGGGTCCGGCTACCAGCTGGGGGAAGAAGGAGACAAACAGGGCATAGCGGAAGGGATTTTTCTCCGCCTGCACCTCTCCCCGGTAAACGTCTGCCGTGTAGGACAGGGCCTGAAAGGTGTAGAACGAGATGCCGACCGGGAGCATCACATC
Source organism: Lawsonibacter sp. (assembly GCA_022791075.1). Classification (GTDB taxonomy): domain Bacteria; phylum Bacillota; class Clostridia; order Oscillospirales; family Oscillospiraceae; genus Lawsonibacter. Next base: position 6,506 of record JAAVYL010000073.1, read on the forward strand.
GAAGGCGGGACGTTTGAAGGCAATCCCCGCTGCGGACAGGGCGAGGGCGAGGTTGTCCAGGAAAAAGTTAAAGTATTTGAAGAAGAAAAGAATGGCCAGATTGGAGGCGAAGCTGAGAAAAACCCACAGCCTTTTCCACCGCAGGCGGCGCGCTTCCCCGGGGATTGCCTCTGCCCGGCGGATGAGCAGGCCGCTCAGATAGGTGATCAGGGTGGACAGGGCGATGAGCAGGGCGTATTTGGCATTCCAGCACATGTAGAAGTAGTAGCTGGCAATCAGCAGCCATACCCACCGTATCTGATGGGGCAGCAGAAAATAAATGGCCGTTACCAGGGGGAAAAACAGGAGAAAGTCGATTGAATTAAACAGCATAGGCGCCTCCGCAGGTGCAGAATGAAATTCTGGACCAGTATATCACAAGCCGGACAAGAAAAAAAGAGGGGTTTTCTTGCCCTTCCATAAAAAAGCTGTTATACTATTGTTATCACAAGATTTTGTAATAGGGAGACGTCCGACATGAGAAAACTTATGGTCATTGATGGCAATTCCATTGTCAACCGGGCTTTCTATGGGGTCAGCCAGAGCCTGACCACCCGGGAGGGTCAGCCGACCAACGCCATTTTCGGCTTTTTGAATATTTTGAACAAGCTGCTGGAGGAGGAGAAGCCGGACGCCCTGTGCGTCACCTTTGACCGCTCCGCCCCCACCTTTCGCCACCTGGCCTATGAGGGCTACAAGGCGAACCGCAAGGGGATGCCCGATGAGCTGGCCAGCCAGATGCCCCTTTTAAAGGATGTGCTGTCCGCCATGAGGGTCCCCATGTATGAGCTGGACGGCTGGGAGGCCGACGACCTGCTGGGCACCATTGCCCGGCGGGATGAGGAGGCAGGCTGGGCCACAGCCATTGTCACCGGGGACAAGGACGCGCTCCAGCTGGTGACCGGGCAGACCACGGTGAAGCTGGTGTCCACCCGCATGGGCCGCACCACTACCCGGGATGTAACCCCGGAGGTCTTCCGGGAGGAGTACGGCTTTGACCCTGTCAACATTATCGACCTGAAGGCCCTTATGGGGGACTCCTCCGACAACTACCCCGGGGTGAAGGGGGTGGGGGAAAAGACCGCCATGTCCCTGATCCAGCTCTACCGCACTGTGGCCCACCTCTATGACCATATGCCTGATATCTGCTCTGCTCCCAATGTGGCTGCCAAGCCCGGCCTCATCAAAAAGCTGGAGGAGGGAAAGGAGAGCGCCCTGCTCTCCTATGACCTGGCCACCATCCGCACCGCCGCCCCCATCCAATTCAAGCCCGAGGAAAATCTCCGCCAGGAGCCGGACAACGACCGGCTCTACCAGCTGTTTCTGGAGCTGGAGTTTGCCAAGCTCATTGACAAATACCACCTCACCGCCCCCCAGGGGGAGCAGACGGCCCAATCGAACACCCCTGCCGTTCTGGAGGGGGGCTGCTGCCTGGAAACCGATTTCACGCCGGAGGGGGCGGCGGAGCTGCTGGAGCTCTGGCGGACCAGGGATGTGGTCCACATTGTCGCCCTGCCCTCTCTGGACGTTATCTGTGTGGAGTGCCGCCTGGACGACGGCTCCTGGAGGGCCAGCCTGCTCATGGCCGGCAGGCTGGAGAACTACAACGAAATTTTGCGGGCGCTCTTCTCTGACCCCGCTGTGAAAAAGGCGGCCCACGGGGTGAAAAACCTGTGCCGGGCCCTGCTGGAGGAGGGGATTGCCCCGGGCGGTTTTGTCTTCGATACCGAGGTGGCCGCCTACCTCCTGGCCCCCAGCGACGGCAGCTACGAGCTGGAAAAGCTGGGCCTGACCTATTACAGCATACCGTTCCCCAAGGCTGACATCTACCTGGAGGAGGAGGCGTTCGGACCGCTGTCCGACCTGACGGCCGCCGCCGGGGCCATGATGCGGCACTGCGTTCTCATCGACGCCCTGCGGGAGACCCTCACCGCCCGGCTGCGCGAGCTGGGCATGTGGGAGCTGTATGAAAACGTGGACTTGCCCCTGTGCCAGGTGCTGGCCGAGATGGAGACCGAGGGCTTCCTCATCGACCGGGGGGCGCTGGCAGGATTCGGTGAGATGCTGTCCGGGCGGATTGATGAGGTGCAGAGGACCATCTATGCCCTGGCGGGGGAGGATACCTTCAATATCAACTCCACCCAGCAGCTGGGCCGCATCCTCTTTGAGAGGCTGGGTCTGCCCCCGGTGAAGAAGACCAAGAGCGGCTGGTCCACCAATGCGGATGTGCTGGAAAAGCTCCGGGGGGAGCACCCCATTATCGACAGCATTCTGGAGTACCGGCAGCTGACCAAGCTGAAATCCACCTATGTAGACGGCCTGGGCAAGGTGATCTCCCCCGACGGAAGGATCCATACCTCCTTCCAGAACACCGTCACCGCCACGGGGAGGCTGAGCTCCACAGAGCCCAACCTGCAGAATATCCCTGTGCGCACCGAGCTGGGGGCGGAGCTGCGCAAGATGTTCGCCGCCCCCGCCGGGAGGGTGCTGGTGGACGCCGACTACTCCCAGATCGAGCTGCGTCTGCTGGCCCACATGGCCGGAGATCAGGCCATGATCGAGGGCTTCCGGTCCGGCGAGGACATCCACGCCATCACCGCCTCCCAGGTTTTTGGTGTGCCGCCGGAGGAGGTTACCCCCCTGATGCGCAGAAGCGCCAAGGCGGTGAATTTCGGCATTGTCTACGGCATCTCCCCGTTCTCCCTGTCCCAGGACATCGGGGTTACGGTGCAGGAGGCCAAGGAGTATATGGACAAATATTTTGTCCACTATGCCGGGGTGCGCTCCTATATGGACAAGGTTGTGGAGCAGGCCAAAGGGGCCGGATATGTGGCCACCCTCTGGGGCCGGAGGCGGTGGATTCCCGAGATAAAATCCTCCAGTTTCAATACCCGCTCCTTCGGGGAGCGGGTGGCTCTCAACGCCCCCATCCAGGGCACCGCCGCCGACATTATCAAGCTGGCCATGATAAAAGTGCGGGACCGGCTGCGCGCCGAGGGGCTGGAGGGAAAGCTGGTCCTCCAGGTTCACGACGAGCTGATTGTGGAGTGCCCCGAGTCTGAGGCGGAGGCGGTCTGCAGGCTGCTCCGGGAGGAGATGGAGGGGGTGGCCGCGCTCAGCGTCCCCCTGCTGGCCGAGACCCGCGCGGGAAGGACCTGGGCCCAGGCGCACTAGACGGAGCCCCTCCGGGTTTTGCCCGGCGGCCCCCTCTTCTGACCACTTATCCGCCAAAGCTGACCGACTGTCTCCAGGCGCTTGCAGGGAACGTGCTCCCCATGATATGCTGGTGATGACCCTTGAGGGGGACGGGCGGCCAAAGGCCGCGGCTGCGGGACAGGAGGATGTCTTTCATGCTGATCAGTGCTGTGTTTTCGCTGTTTTCTACGCTCACCGCCCTGGCGGTTCTCTCTGCGCCGTTTTGTGTGATTCAGCTGGCCCTGTGCAGGTTCTGCCCATGGAAGCCGGTCCGGCTGGCCCCCCTCTTTCTGTTCGGAGGGGGCTTCCTGTGGAGCTGGCGGTACCTCAGCCAGGCTTACGAGTGGGAGAATCTGCTGGGTATGCTGGTCATGCTCCCCTGCATTCTGGGCCTGACAGGCAGCGGGGCGGGCTGGTATCTCTGGAAAAAACGACCGCGCTGTTAAGGGCGTTGTTTTAAGGATCCATGTAGGGGCGGCTGATAGCCGCCCAGGGGCGCATAATATGCGCCCCTACAAAAGGTTTTCTTATCTCAACGCCCCGTTAAGGAGGAATTCCTGTGGAAAATGCCATCTATGTTGTCTTTTCCGCCACCCCCACGGGGATGGGCAGCCTGATTCGGAAGGCCACCCGGAATCGGTATAACCATGTGTCCATCTCCCTCGGGCGGGACATTCACAAAATGTATACCTTCGCCCGCCTCTACAAGACCATCCCGCTGTACGGCGGCTTTGTGGTGGAGTCCATTCTGCGCTACCGGTCCTTTGCCGGGGCCGCACGGGTAAAAATATGCCGGATCGAGGTGCCGGAGGCCCGGTTCAACTATCTCTGCAGCTACCTGGCCCGGCTGTGGGATGAGCGGGAGGAGTATATCTACAATACCCCCGCCGCCCTGGCCTCCCTGCTCCACCTGCGGCCCGACATCTCCAAGGCCTACACCTGCGTCACCTTTGTGCAGGAGATTCTGGCCCGGTACCGCCTGGCCGGGGTGCGGGAGACGGACAGTCCCACCATCCGGGCTCTGGAGCGCCGCCTGGCCGCCTGCGTCGTATATGAGGGCCCCTCCCCGGTCCGCATGGGGGACTGGGGAGAGGACTCCTATCCCCAGGAGACTACGACCCGGTACGCCGTCTACGTTACCGCCCGCCATTTCGGCCGGCTGGCCAAGCGGGCGCTGCTGGGAGTGAGCTGATGAACAGCAGAAAAGCATATGGAGTCATGATCCTTGTCCTGATGTGCTGTGCAGTCATGGCTTGGGTGGAGGGAGTCCTGCGCCCGGTCTATCCGGTGAAATCCGCCCTGAAGATAGCCGTGTTTCTGGGCTGCATTGGGCTGTACGTTCTGGTGAGCCGGGATGGGGAGCCGTTCCGGGCCCTGGTCCGTCCGGCGGGGAAGGGACTGAAGCCTGCCGCCCTGCTGGCGGCGGGGGTGCTGGCAGTGCTGGCCGGGGGATATTTGCTGCTCTCCCCCTGGCTGGACCTGTCCGCCATCCCGGAAAATCTGGCCGCCAAGGAGGGCATCACACGGGAGACCTTCCCCCTGGCTGCCGCCTATATCACCCTGTGCAACTCCCTGCTGGAGGAGCTGTTCTTCCGGGGCTTTGGGTTCCTGACGCTGTACCGCCTGGGGTACAGGAGACTGGCCTATGCCTTCTCCGCGCTGGCCTTTGCCCTGTATCATGTCTCCATCACCGACGGCTGGGGCGCGCCCGGCCTCATCCTCCTCATGGTGGCCGGACTGACGGCGGCGGGCCTGCTCTTCAACTGGCTGGACCGGGACGGGAGCCTGCGCCCCTCCTGGCTGATGCACATGGGGGCCAACCTGGGCACCAACGCCGTGGGGTTTATTTTGTTTGGAATTTTGTAGGAGCGGCCTGCGGCGCGTCTCCTGCGGTACCGAAAGAAGGAGTGTTCCTGATGTATTACGAAATTGTCCCCATGGACCGGGGACATATTCCTCAGATTGCCGCTCTGGAAAAGGAGTGCTTCTCTGCGCCCTGGAGCGAGCAGCTTTTGTCAGACGCCCTCTTCGATCCCCAGGCCAGCTTTATTGTAGCCGACGATGGGGAGGGCAATATTTTGGGGTACGCCGGGCTCCATGCCGTCCTGGATGAGGGCTATATCGACAATATCGCCGTGGTCCCCGACGCCCGGCGGCACGGGGTGGCCTCCGCTCTGCTGGAGGTGTTCTGCCGCTTTGGGGCGGTGAATCTGGCTTTCCTCACCCTGGAGGTGCGGGCCTCCAATGCCGCCGCCATCGGGCTGTATGAAAAGCACGGCTTCCAGCGGGCGGGTCTGCGCCCCGGGTACTATCAAAAGCCCCGGGAGGATGCCGTGATTATGACCCGGGAGTTTGGAGAGTAGGGCAAGGGCTCTGCCCTTGCCCTACATGATGTTACAGTTGCTTGCCGTGTAAGTATAATTTTTGTGGAAAGTGGTGCTTTTTATGAACATCCTGGCCATTGAATCCTCCTGCGACGACACCGCCGCCGCCGTGGTCCGGGACGGACGGACAGTGCTGTCCAGCTGCGTGTCCTCCCAGATCGAGATGCACACCATCTACGGCGGCGTGGTGCCCGAGATCGCCTCCCGGAAGCATGTGGAGGCCATCTCGGGTCTGGCAGACAAGGCTGTGGCTGATGCCGGATTGTCAAAGCCTGACCTGGACGCTGTGGCCGTCACCTGCGCCCCCGGCCTTATCGGGGCGGTGCTGGTGGGGGTCAACTTCGCCAAGGGGGCGGCGATGGC
>JAAVYL010000009.1 GCA_022791075.1 Lawsonibacter sp.
CCTGGGCCTGTCCGCCAAGGAGATTGTCCAGGCCTATAACGACGGCAACGGGGAGCTGCTCGTTGAGCTCAACGCCGATCTGTGCATGAGCTGCGGCACCTGCTCCTTTGTCTGCCCGGCCAAGCGGCCTCTGGCGCCCTCCATCGCTCTGGCCAAGATTATGATGAAGAATGGAGGTAAGAAGTAATGGACAACAAGCTGATTGTCACCGCCGCGCCCCATATCACCAGCGCAGACAGCACCCAGAGGATTATGGGCCGGGTGTGTGTGGCTCTGGTCCCCACCCTCATCGCCTCTGTGTTCATCTTCGGAATCAATTCTCTGATTTTAACAGCTGTCACTGTGGCCGCCTGCGTCTTTTTTGAGTGGGGCTACTGCAAGCTGATGAACCGCGAGGTCCCCATTGAGGATTTCTCCGCTGTAGTGACCGGAATGCTGCTGGCCTTCAACCTGCCCGCCACCCTCCCGTGGTGGATGGCCGTGGTCGGCGCGTTTATTGCCATTATCGTCATTAAGCAGCTCTTCGGCGGTCTGGGCTATAACTTTGCCAACCCCGCCATTGTGGCCCGTATCGCTCTGGCTGTGGGCTTCGGCGCCAAGATGTCCAGCTTCCCCATGGGGGGCGGTGTGGACGCCCTGTCCTCCGCCACGCCTCTGGCCGCAGCGGACCAGCTGGGCTCCGGCGACTATGTCACCCTGCTGCTGGGCACCCATGGCGGCGTGCTGGGTGAGACCTGCGCCATTACCATCCTCATCGGCGGCTGCTATCTCATCGCCACCAAGGTCATCAGCCCTGTGATTCCTGTTACATATCTGGGTACTGTGGCCGTCCTGTCCCTGTGCTTCGGCATGGATCCCGTTGTACAGCTGCTCTCCGGCGGTCTGATGCTGGGCGCCTTCTTCATGGCCACAGACTATGTGACCTCTCCCACCACGGACAAGGGCAAACTGGTTGCCGGCCTTTTCCTGGGCGTTGTCACCATGCTGATCCGCAGGTTCGGCAATATGAACGAGGGTGTGTCCTTTGCCATCCTGCTGATGAACCTGATCACCCCCTATATTGAGGTCAACACCCGGCAGGACCGGCTGGGCATTGCCAGGAAGAAAAAGGAGGGTGCGAAATGAGCAACTGGAACAGAGTATTTAAGCCCATTGTGGTGCTGTGCGCCATCTGCGTGGTGATTACCGGCGCTCTGGCCGCCACCAACGCCGCCACGGCTCCCGTCATTGCGAAAGCCAAGGCTGAGGCCGAGCGGCTGGCCCGCACCGAGCTGCTTCCCGAGGCGGATGACTTCACCCCGGTTGCGGGGATTGACGTGGAAAATGTCACCGACGTCTACGCCGCCAGGAACGGTACCGGCTATGTGATCACCAGCACCTCCAAGGGCTACGGCGGCACCATCACTGTCATGTCCGCCTTCACCCCGGAGGGCCAGATCAAGCAGATCAAGGTCACCGAGGCCCAGGAGACCCCCGGCTTCGGCAGCAAGGTGACCGCAACCCCCTCCTACTGGGAGCGGTACATGAATCAGGACGCCGGCAAGGCTCTGGTCCTGAATCAGGACGTCGACGCCGAGACGGGCGCTACCATCTCCAGCAAGGCGCTGCTCAGGGCGGTCAACTCCGCCATTGAGGCGTACAACGCTATTCCTTGAAAGGCAGGTGAGTCAAGATGAGTGAAAATAGTAAAATGAAGATCCTTACCAACGGCATTCTGAACGAAAACCCGGTTCTGCGGCTTGTCCTGGGCACCTGTCCCACCCTGGCCGTCACAACCATGGCTTCCAACGGCATCGGTATGGGCCTGGCCGCCACCTTTGTGCTGCTGTGCTCCAACATCGTCATTTCCGCCCTGCGGAAAATTATCCCCGACCAGGTCCGGATTCCCTGCTACATCACCGTCATTGCCGGCTTTGTGTCCGTGGTGCAGATGGTGGTCAAGGCCTATGTGCCGGACCTGGATAAGGCATTGGGGGTGTACCTGCCTCTGATCGTGGTGAACTGCATCATCCTGGGCCGGGCCGAAATGTTCGCCTCTAAAAACAACATCGTCGATTCTGCTCTGGACGGCATTGGCATGGGCATCGGCTTCACCATCACCCTGACCATCATGGGCTCCATCCGGGAGATTCTGGGCTCGGGCACCTGGATGGCCGGCCTGGGCAAGCTGATTCCCGCTCTGGGGTCTGAATTCTCCATCCGGGTCATCCCTGAGTCTATCGACACCTTCTCCCTGATGACCAGCGCCCCCGGCGGCTTCTTCGTTTTCGGTATCCTCATGGCTGGAGCCACCTGGCTGACCAGCCGACCCAAGAAGGCCGCTCCCGCTGCGGAAGGAGGTAATGCGTGATGAAGGAGCTTGCAGTCATCTTCTTTACCATGATTTTGGTGGACAACTACGTCTTAGCCAAATTCCTGGGCATCTGCCCCTTCCTGGGGGTATCCAAAAAGCTGGACAGCGCCGTGGGCATGTCCTTGGCCGTCACTTTTGTCATGGTGCTGGCCACCGCCGCTACCTGGCCCATCCAGACCTTCCTGCTCACCCCCCTGAACCCCGACGGGACTATGAAGTGGGATCTGGGCTACCTTCAGACCATCGTGTTCATCCTCATCATCGCTATTCTGGTTCAGCTGCTGGAGAACTTTTTAAAAAAGTTTATCCCCGCCCTGTATAAGTCTCTGGGCGTATACCTGCCCCTGATCACCACCAACTGCACCATTCTGGGCGTGACCATCCTGAATCTGGACAATAAGTATGACTTTATCGAGTCCATTGTCTGCGCCGCCGGCGCCGGCATCGGCTTCCTGGTGGCCATGGTGCTCTTCTCCGGCGTGCGCCGCCGGGTGGAGCAGGCTGTTACCCCCAAGTGCTTTGAGGGCCTGCCCATCACCCTGGTGGCCGCCGCGGTGACCTCTCTGTCCTTTATGGGCTTCGGAGGCATCGTGGACGCTATTTTCAATGTTGCAGCATAGGAGGGGGAGTGTAGTATGGATCCAATTTTAATGGCTGTTGTTCTGGTTACTGTGATCGGTCTGATCGGCGCGGTGATTCTGGTGGCCGCCTCCATCTTCATGTATGTCCCTGTGGATGAGCGGGTGGAGAAGATCACCGCCGTCCTGGCCGGGGCCAACTGCGGTGCCTGCGGCTGCGCCGGCTGCGCCGACTACGCCAAGAGCATTGTGGAGGACGGCAACGCCGTCAACAAATGCACCCCCGGCGGAGCCGCCTGTGCGGCCAAGGTGGCTGAAATTATGGGGGTAGAGGCGGGCTCCTCCACTCCCATGAAGGCAGTAGTGGCCTGCTCCGGCACCTGCGATAAGACGGGTAAAAGATATGAGTTCCAGGGCGTTCAGAGCTGTCAGGCTGTCAAGGGCTTCTACGGCGGCGACGGTATGTGTAAATTTGGCTGCCTGGGCTACGGCGACTGTACCCGGGCCTGCGCCTTCGACGCCATCCACATTGTGGACGGGATCGCCAAGGTGGACCGGGCCAAATGCACCGGCTGCGGTGCCTGCGCCGCCGTCTGTCCCAACAGCGTGATTTCCATTGTGCCTGAGCATAAGCGCAAGCCTGTGGTTCTGTGCCAGAACAAGGACAAGGGCCCTGACACCCGGAAGGCGTGTACGGCCGGCTGTATCGGCTGCATGAAGTGCGCCAAGGCCTGTCCCAAGGAGGCCATCACCGTGGAGAATTTCCTGGCCAGGATTGACCAGGACAAGTGTGTTGGCTGCCAGATCTGCGTGAAGGAGTGCCCCATGGGGGTCATCCACGTCCCCGGCGCCGAGTAAATCGTACATGGAAACGCCCCGCCTGTCGGCGGGGCGTTTTTGTGCTTATCGGTTGATTTCCCGCTTGTCTGTGCGGCCGGTGAGGTAGTCGATAGAAACATCGAAGATATCGGCAAGTTTGATTAAGTTTACATAATTCGGAGTACAGTCGTCAGCTTCAAAACGCTGATAGTTCCGCAAGGAAACCGAAAGTTCTTTTGCGACTTGTGTTTGCGTCAATTTCCGCTCTTTTCGGAGCAGTTTTAACCGTTCATTAAAAATCATGCTCTTACACCTCTTGACATGTAGACTTCTGTCGTATATAATTGCGACAGAACAATTCATACTCGGGAGGGACAAACCATGCAGAACGAGATTCCTTTTGTTGTACAGAACCTGTATACAGACTATGTCACCGAGCCAAACCCGCAGTTCTGGCCGGAGCACCTGAAGCATGACCCCGTCCAGGGACACGCCCTGTGGGCCTTTTACCAGGGCCTGCGGCTGGGCGTTCAGCTGACAGACGCCTGTCTGGAGAAGCTGTAACAGGGAAGTTTCTTTTTCGGTTCCTTTTTGACAAAAAAGAAAAAGGAACAAGCCCCCGTCAGACCTGGCTCCGGTCCCGCAGCCAGCTGGGCATGGGCCGGGCCTTGACGCTGGAGACGATACCCATGGCGGCAAAGAGGGTTATGATGGAGGAGCCGCCGGAGCTGATGAAGGGGAGGGTCAGCCCCATAACGGGGAGCACATACAGGCACATGCCCACGTTGAAGGTAATCTGACTCAGAAGCATTCCCGCCATACCCATGCACACATAGGCGGAAAAGGGGGAGCTGGCGTGCCGTCCCACCCAGATACACCGCAGGACAATGGCGGACAGCAGCAGCAGCAGAGCCATACAGCCCACCAGACCCAGCTCCTCACCGCAGACGGCAAAGATCAGGTCGCTCTCCCGGACAGGGAGTGCAGAGGTGTTGGAGGCCTGGGTCTGGATGCCGTTGAGGTAGCCCTGTCCGAAGAGCCTCCCGGAGCCAATGGCCAGAACAGCCCGGCCCTGCTGGAAGCCCACATTGGAGGGGTCCAGGCTGTGGTCGAAGACCACCCGGAAGCGCATAATGCGGAAGTTGGTCCAAAGGCTGGTTTCCGGCAGGAAGAACAGCCAGAGAATGACCGCTGCCAGCACGGTTCCGCCCCCCACCAGCACAAACCATCGCAGCTTCACCCCGGCAGTCCAGGCCATGAAGGCGAAAATCATAATATAGACGGCACAGGTGCCCATGTCGTGGCAGATGGCGGCGATCAGTCCCAGCATGAAGGCCGTGAAGCCCGCAATCTGCATGACGGAGGGGACAGAGCTGATGCTGTATCCGCGGTCCTGTATTTTGATAATCTGGAGGGAGAGAATCAGAATAAAGGGGATCTTGACAATCTCATTGGGCTGGAGCATCATGGGAAAGTGGGGGATCTGAATCCAGTTCCGGTTGCCGTAGCGTTCCACCCCCCAGGGGGAGAGGAGGAGGAGCAGGAAGAGAATGCTGCCGAGGAGCATCAGCTTCCAGCGTTTTTCGGTGAACAGCTGAAAATCCACAAAGGTGAGCAGTACATAGGTGACAACACCCAGAAGAATGGCGATGGCCTGGATGATCACGGAGCGGCTGACAAACTGATTGGGATCAAGCTGATATTGGGTAGCGGAGTGGATGAGGGCCAGTCCAAAGGCGCTGGCGGCCAGACAGAGCCCCAGCAGGATGATGTCACCCTTTCGGAAAAATTCCCTGACAGGGGAGAACACAGTGGACAAGGTGCAATCTTCACCTCCCTGGTATGGATAAAATTCAATTTTACATTTTATCACATTTTGCTGGAAAGGAAAACCCTATCTGTGCTATAATATTTAAGAACCTGAAAATTTTCTGTGAACGGGGGAGCGGCGTTGGAATACATCACCAACAGTGAGGAGGAGACCGAGGCACTAGGCGCCCGGCTGGCGGAGAAGCTGGAGCCGGGGGCAGTGGTGGCCTTTACCGGAGACCTGGGGGCGGGGAAGACCGCCTTCACCCGGGGGCTGGCCCGGGGACTGAGCATTGTGCAGCGGGTGACCAGTCCTACCTTTACCATCGTCAATGAGTATGAGGGGGGACGTCTGCCCCTGTTCCACTTTGATATGTACCGCCTGTCCTCCTCCGACGAGCTCTTTGATATTGGCTGGGAGGACTACCTGGCCCGGGGAGGGGTGTGCGCCGTGGAGTGGAGTGAAAATGTGGCCGACGCCCTGGAGGAGGGTGCGATTTTTGTGGAAATGCGCCGGGGCGGGAACAGCACCCAGCGGGTGATTGGGATAAAGGGGGCGTCTGTGTGAACATTCTGGCGTTGGAGTCCTCCGCCGTGGCCTGTTCTGCCGCCCTGTGCCGGGACGGAGTGCTGGCTGCGGAGAGCTTTCAGTGCAGCGGCCTGACCCACAGCCGGACCCTGCTCCCCATGGTAAACGACATGCTCCGTAGCTGCGGAGAGTCCATGAGTGGGGTGGATGTGATTGCCGTGGCCGCCGGGCCCGGGTCCTTTACCGGCCTGCGCATCGGTGTGTCCACAGCCAAGGGACTGTCCTGGGTGGGGGGACAGCCCTGTGCCCCCTGCTCCACCCTGGAGTCCATGGCCTGGCCTCTGGCCCATATGGAGGGGAAGCTGATTGTCTGCGCCATGGACGCCCGGCGGAAGCAGGTGTACAGCGCCCTGTTTTTGGCCCGGGGAGCGGACCTGGAGCGTGTCAGCCCTGACCGGGCCCTCTCCCTGGAGGAGCTGGGCCGTGGGCTGAAAAATTTCCCGGAATCAAAAATAGTCGTTGGCGACGGGGCCCAGCTGTGTTATAATACCCTGAGAGAAGAGGTTCCCGGCTTGGAGCTTGCCCCTATCCACCTGCGGATGCAGCGGGCCTGGGGAGTGGCCCGGGCGGCAGAGGCGCTGGCAGAGGCCGGCGGGCTGGTGTCCGGGGAAGAGCTGGTTCCCGTCTATCACCGCCTGTCCCAGGCGGAGCGGGAGCGGCTGGAACGAGAGCGGAACACACAATTTACGATAGAAGGGGATCAAAAACATGTATAACGAAAAGGTACACATTCTGGACCATCCGCTGCTTCAGCATAAGCTGACCATTTTGAGAGATGAGAATACCGGAGTAAAGGAATTTCGGGAAATTGTCTCTGAAATTGCTGCGCTGGAGTGCTATGAGGCCACCCGGGACCTGCCTCTGGAGGACGTGGAGGTAAAGACTCCCATTACCACAGGGGTCTTTAAAACCCTGGCGGGCAAGAAGCTGGCTGTGGTGCCCATCCTGCGGGCGGGCCTGGGTATGGTGGACGGCATCATCAACATGATCCCCTCCGCCAAGGTGGGCCACATCGGCCTGTACCGGGACCCGGAGACCCATCGCCCCGTGGAGTACTACTGTAAGATGCCCGCTGACATCGCGGAGCGGGACGTGATTGTTCTGGACCCCATGCTGGCCACCGGCGGGTCCGCCTCCGCGGCCATCACCTTCATCAAGGGCTATGGCTGCAAGCACATCAAGCTGATGAATATTCTGGCCGCCCCTGAGGGAATCGAGTGCATCCAGAAGGACCACCCCGACGTGGAGATCTATGTGGCGGGCGTGGATGAGAAGCTCAACGAGCACGCCTATATCGTCCCCGGCCTGGGCGACGCGGGCGACCGCATTTTTGGTACAAAATAAAGACAGACGCCCGGTTTTTGGACCGGGCGTTTTCAAAACAGGAGGTGTAAATATGCCGGGGACAATTACGGTCAAAGGCGTGGGCGCTGTTTCTGCGAAGGTGGATTTTGTTGAACTGACGATTGTAATTCATGGAAAAAATAAGGAATACAATGCCGCCATGGAGGAGGCCGCCGGACAGACTGCTCTGCTGGAGTGAGCTAAGGGTTGAGTCCCGGACCAAGTACAGCTATGACACCCTGGAGTGTCTTTCCGCAAAAAGGAGCAGTATGCTGGCGCTCAGACCGGATGACATTGACCTGCGGGATACCGCCGCCTTTGTCTGGGAAATCAAATAAACCGTCAAATACCTCCTGTGTTGTGGAATGTCCCGGCCTCTTCTCAGAGGTCAGGCCCCTTGCAGACAGCTTTGAAAAAGCCACAGCGGTTTTTCTTGACAAGCCGTCAAAGTCGTGGTATGCTGTCCCCAACAAACAGATGGGAGGTGGGAAGATGCGCAAGACCACTTGCTGATTCCATGACAGGATAGAAGGTTTGGGCTGTGAGAACAGCCCGGTTCTGTCGTGGGTTCGCAAGAGGAAATGCGCTGTCTTCCCCTTTCGGCTCATATGGGCATACTGTGCCCCTGACGCCGCGGGAGGAGGAGTCCTCTTGCGGCTTTTTCGCGCGTCAGGAGGGAACAATATGTCTCAAATTACCATACAAAATCTGCATTTTACCTATGACGGAGACCACACTCCGGTATTTGAGGGCCTGAACCTTCAGCTGGACACCGGCTGGAAGCTGGGCCTGGTTGGCCGGAATGGACGGGGAAAGACCACCCTGCTCCGCCTTCTGGAGGGAGAGCTGGAGGGCCGGGGGGCCATATCCCTGGGCCAGCCCTGCCTGCGCTGGCCCAGGCCGGTAACCGACCCCGCCCGGCGGACGCTGGACATTCTGCTGGAGGGCGTGTCCCCCGAGGAGGAGTGGCGGCTGAGCTGGGAGCTGTCCAAGCTGGGGCTGGGGGAGGAGGTGCTGGACCGTCCCTTTGCCACCCTCAGCGGCGGGGAGCAGACCCGGGCCTTGCTGGCCGCCCTCTTTCTGGACGAGGGGGCCTACCCCATGGTGGACGAGCCTACCAACCACCTGGACGGCCCGGGCCGGGCTCTGGTGTCGGAGTATCTCCGAAATCTGGACCGTGGCTTTCTGCTGGTGTCCCACGACCGGGCCTTTCTGGACGGCTGCACAGACCACATCCTGGCCCTGAACCAGACCGGCCCGGAGCTGGTGCGGGGGACCTTCTCCAGCTGGTTCCAGGACAAGGAGAACCGGGACCGGGGAGAGCTGGCCCGCAACGAGAAGCTGAAGGGGGAAATCCGCCGGCTGGAGCAGGCGGCAAAGCGGACCTCCGGCTGGTCGGACAAGGTGGAGCAGTCAAAATATGGCTCCAAAAATTCCGGGCTGCGGCCCGACCGGGGTTTTATCGGCCACAAGTCGGCCAAGATGATGCAGCGGGCCAAGAATATCGAGAGCCGCCAGCAGAGCGCCATCCAGGAGAAAGCGGGGCTGCTCAAAGACATCGAGCGGGCGGACAGCCTGAAGCTGACTCCGCTGGTTTATCACAGCAGCCGCCTGCTGGAGGGGCGGGAGCTGTCAATTTCTTATCCGGGCATGACTATAAAGCCTGTTCGCTTTACACTAAATCAGGGTGACCGGCTGTGTCTGAACGGCGGCAACGGCTCAGGCAAGACCAGTCTGCTGCGGCTGGCCCTGGGGGAGGAGGTCCCCCACACCGGAATTCTGTTCCGGGCGCCGGGGCTTGAAATTTCCTATGTCTCCCAGAGGGCGGACTTCCTGAGAGGGAATCCCGTGGACTGGGCGGAGGAGCAGGGGCTTGATCTGACCCGGTTTCTCACGGTACTGCGCAAGCTGGACTTCTCCAGGGCCCTCTTTGAGCGGGACATGGCCGGATACAGTGCGGGACAACAGAAAAAGGTGCTGTTGGCGGCCAGCCTGTGCCGCAGCGCCCACCTGTATCTCTGGGATGAGCCGCTGAATTATATTGACCTGTTCTCCCGGATGCAGATTGAGGAGCTGCTGCTGGAGTACCAGCCCACCCTTCTCTTTGTGGAGCACGACCGGGTGTTCCGGGAAAAAATTGCCACCCAGGTGGTGGAGATATAAAAGTGGGCTTTCCCGTCCGGGAAAGCCCAAGTATTTATTCCTCCCGCCAGCCCTTGCACACGTCAATCCAGCCCAGGCTGTGGGAATACTCCTCCAGCTCGCCGCAGGTGAGCTCTATGGCGGAGCTTCCGCTCCCGGCAGCGGGAAATACGGTGTTAAAGCGCTTCAAAGACACATCCAGATAGGTTTTGACCCCCTCCGGATTGGCAAAGGGACACACCCCGCCCACAGCGTGGCCGGTGAAAGCGGACACCTGCTCCGGGGTAAGCATTTTGGCCTTTGTGTGGAACATGGCCTTATACCTGCTGTTGTCAATTTTGGCGTCCCCGGCGGCCACAATGAGCACACAGCTCTCCTCCACCAGGAAGGAGAGGGTTTTGGCAATACGGGCGGGGATGACCCCTACGGCCTGGGCGGCCAGTTCCACTGTGGCGCTGGAAACGGGGAATTCCAAAATATCCTCCTCCCGGCCCAGGGGGCGAAAGTAGGCGCGGACCTTTTCGATGGACATCTCCTCAGCCCTCCAGTTTCTTGGCAGCCTTGGACAGGAAGCGGTCGTCGGTGACAATAAACCGCTCGTGGGTGCCCTGGCCAATGGGGCCCCGTTCATCATAGGCGGCCACCCTCAGGACAAGGCGCTTGCCGTCCACCTGGATTACCTCGCTCTCCGCCCAGACCTTCAGGCCCATGGGGGTGGCGCTGTCGTGGGAGATGTCCAGCTTTGTCCCCACGGTGCTCTGGCCGGGCTCCAGGCAGGGGGCGATGGATTTCCAGGCCGCCTCCTCCATCAGTGCGCACATAAACGGCGTGCCAAATACCGGCAGTGCTCCGGAGCAGGCGGATTGGGCGGTGTTGGTATCGCTGACCAACGTCTCCGCACGGCCCTTTAAACCTACAGCAACAGACATTGATTTGTCCTCCTTTGTAACATTGATCGCCTGATTATATCACAAAGGGGGCGGGAAATCCACTACATTTCAGAGCGGATATCCGCCACAGAGTTGAGCACCACCCAGTTTTGAGGGAAGGGCCGGTCCAGATTCCAGTAGCCCACGCCGTACAGACCGTATTCAAGGGCCAGGCCCAGCTTTGCCTGGATGGAGCGGGCGTCCTCGAACCAGACC
This sequence comes from Lawsonibacter sp., assembly GCA_022791075.1. GTDB lineage: Bacteria > Bacillota > Clostridia > Oscillospirales > Oscillospiraceae > Lawsonibacter. Next base: position 10,780 of record JAAVYL010000009.1, read on the forward strand.
TCGTGTTCAGCACCCTGATCATCCACATAGCGGAACCAGGGGGCCTGAGCCTGCTGGTCGTACCGGATGGAGGCCCGCCGGTTCCAGGCCAGCCGGACGGCCTCCACATTGCTCAAAGAGCGGGCCCGGCTGCCCTCCCGGTATGGAAGGGTCCAGTCATAACCGTAGTTGGGAATCCCCAGATAAAGCTGGTTGGGGGTGAATTCGGTGAGCGCGTAGTCCACAACCCGGCGTACCTCGGGCAGAGGGGCCACAGCCATGGGCGGAGAGGCGAGGTTGCCCCAGTCGTAGGTCATCAGCAGGGCGAAATCCACAGACTGGGAGATGAGGCGGTAGTCGATCCCCTCATACAGCCTTCCCAGCTGGTTGGGGGAGGTTTTGGGGGCCAGTGCGGCCATCAAAGGCCGTCCGCTGGGAGCCAGAGCACGGCGCAGACGGGCGAGAAATTGCGCATAGGCCTGGGCGTCCTCCCCGTGGACATACTCAAAGTCCACATCCACCCACTGATATCCCCGACGGTCCGCTGTCTCCAGAATGTCCTCAATCAGTTCCTTCTGGCTGTCCTTGTCCTCCAGCAAATCATGGGCCAGCTCGCCGGAGAATTGCTCCCGCTCATCCAGGTTGGACAGGTGGAGGACGGGAACCACCCGGCCCTGGAGGGCGGCGCTGACCAGATACTCGTCCCGGAGCGGGATCAGATCGTCCCCGTCAAAACGGTAGGTGAAGGGGGTGAGCTGGGACAGATAGGGGAGGGTGGACCGGAGCAGCTCCCGGTCGATGTAGGGGTAGGCGTAGCTGTTGACGGTGAGCGTGCCCTGGGGCCTGGATGCGTATTTCACCACAATGACCTGACCGGGATAAATCAGGTCCCGGCCGTGGAGCACAGGGTTGTTGCGCAGCAGATGCACGGCTGTGGTATTGTGCATCTGGGCGATGGAGTAAAGGGAATCCCCCGCCTTGACGGTGTGGGTCAGCGCCGGGTACTGGACCACAATGGTCTGTCCTACCACCAGCTGGGAGGGATTTTCCAGCTGATTGTCCTGGAGCAGCCGCTCCATGGAAACGCCGTATTGCTGAGCCAGCCGGTATATGGTGTCGCCGGGCTGGACGACATGGATGTCCAAATTAATTACCTCCAATCATACAGGGGCGTAATCCTGCGCCCATTTTTGATACTCCGGAGAGCTGTGGGCGGATGGCGTCCGCCGGTGCAGTTACACAACCGTGACAAACTGGCTGCTGGCATAGCCGATGGTGCCGTTATAGTTCACCAGATGCCAGCCGTTGGCGGTGTTGATGATGGTAAGGGGGGCGCCGTCAGGGGCCTGGGCGGCAATGGGGGCGGAGGTGCTGGGCCGGGTACGGATATTCAGGTTGCCCCACTCCACATCCACCACACCCGGGCGGCGGTGCTCTGTCTCAAAAAAGGGGATGTCGAAGTACTCCGTCAGGGCCAGCACAATGACCCGGGCGGCGGCATCCAGATTAGCCTTGATCCAGGCGGCGTCCTCTGGGTTGTCGTGAAAGGCCAGTTCAATGAGGACGGAGGGTGCCCGCACCCGCACCACCTCTCCCAGAGTGGTGGTGCCCTCGGTGCGGACCTTGTTGGGGTCGGGATAGATGGTTTTCAGGCCGTCGGCAATCAATTCTGCGGCCCGCTTGCCGTCGGCGCTGCCGGGGTAGTAAAAGATGATAGAGCCCCGGGCTTTACCCGCCTGCGCACCGGCGGCCGCGTTGGAGTGGAGGGCCAGGTGAAAGTCATAGTTTCCTGCGTTGGAGGCGGCAATGGAGGAGGCAGCCGTCATATCCGGGGTATTCCGGGTGTATCGGATGCCGGAGGCGTCCAGATAGGGAACCATCTTGTCAGCCAGCAGGTTCATCCATTCCTCTTCTGTACCGCCGTTTACGTACTGGTTCCACTCCTGAGTAGATGGAGACAGATATATAATGGGCATAGCAATGCACCTCCCAATTTTTCCCCATCCTATGAAAAAAGCTGGGAATTTGTGCAGCCTTCCGGTAATTTCCGCCCTTTAATTTCCCTGGGCGGCTGCAGGACGCCCAGGAGAGGTTTAAAAACTGCTTGACATTGACGCTGCGTCAAGTGGTAGTATTCTGGATGAGGAGGTGAGAGGAATGGAGTATTCCATTCAACAGCTGTCGCGCCTGTCCGGAGTGACCACCCGCGCTCTGCGCTGGTACGACAAAATCGGTCTGCTGAAGCCAACCGGCCGGACGGAGAGCGGATACCGCCTTTACGGTCCGGCGGAGGTGGACCGGCTCCAGGACATCCTGTACTACCGGGCCCTCGGGGTGGAGTTGGCCCGGGTAAAGGAAATTCTGGACGACCCCTCCTATGACCGCCTGGCCGTTCTCCGCGGCCACCTGACCAGATTGGAACAGGAGCGGGAACACATTCAAAAGCTGATCGACTCCGTGCAGGAGACGATCCAAACACAGGAAAGGGATGAGATTATGTTAGACGAGAAGAAATTTGAGGTTTTTAAGCGGAAATTTTTAGAGGAGAAGGAGCGGCTGTACGGTGCAGAGATCCGGGAGAAGTACGGTGATGCGGAGGCGGACACCTCCAACGCCCGGTTGATGAGCGTGACGCTGGAGCAATTTAAGGAGTATGAGCGGCTGGAGGAGGAAATTTTGGAGAAGCTGTCCGCGGCCGTGGCCGCCGGAGCCGACCCGGCAGGGGAGGCAGGGGAGGAGATCACCGCTCTCCACCTCCGCTGGCTTACCATCATGGGGGACCAATACGACGCTCAGCGCCAGCGGGGGGTGGCGGAGCTGTATGTACAGGATAAACGCTTTACAGACTACTATGACCGGGAGCGTACCGGCTGCGCCAAATTCCTCCGGGACGCAGTGCTCTGTTGGGCCAAATAACGAGCAGGGACACGGAATGATTTCCGTGTCCCTCACAGTTTACAGAGCTCCTTCAGCCGCTCCGGCTCCAGCAGCGTGATGCTGCGGTACCCCAGCTTCACCCAGCCTGTCCGGACAAAGTCGTTGAGGATGCGGCTCACCGTCACCCGGCTGGCCGAGACGGCGGCGGCAATGTCGTCCTGGGTGCATGAGACGGTCCCGTCCTGGCCGGCAAGGGTGAGCAGATAACTGGCTGTCCGCCACCGGGCAGGGCGGAACGCCATCTGGTCCACCTGGCCGGACAGCAGCCGCACCGTCCGGGCCAGATATTTCAGCATGGCCAGGGCCAGCTCCGGGCGCCGGGCAAACTCCTGGGCAACCAGCTCCCGGTCGATGGGGACGATCTCGCACACGTCCAGGGCCACAGCGGAGGACACCCGGGGCAGCTCGTCAAAAAAGGACGCCTCTCCGAAGAGGCTCCCGGCGGAGTAGATATGCAGCACCCGCTCCACGCCGTCCTCCGACTGGAGGAAGCTCTTTACCCGGCCGGATTTAAGAAAGTAAAAGCAGGTGGCCTCACTGTCCTGGAGGTAGATGAGGTAGCCGGCAGAGCACCGCACGGTTGGCCGGCTTTTGGCAAAGGCCTCCCAGATGCCGGCGGGGAAGTCCAGCTCATGATTCATCGAAGTCCCCCAAAAAAGTTTTTCAAATTATATCATACTTTACATTCTTCTGACAAGCCCCATGATAGAATCTCCCTCAGAGTAGGGGCCGGCTCCTGGACGGCCCGACAAATCAATCACCGAGGAGGCGCTTTCCAATGGGAATGACAATGACGCAGAAAATTTTAGCCAAGGCCGCCGGGCTGGACAGGGTGGAGGCCGGACAGCTTATCGAGGCCCGGCTGGACATGGTGCTGGGCAACGATATCACGACTCCGGTTGCCATTACTGAGTTTGAAAAGGCGGGCTTCACCCAGGTTTTTGACCGGGAGAAAATCTCCATCGTGCTGGACCACTACACCCCCTGCAAGGACATCAAGTCCGCCCAGCTGTGCAAGCAGGCCCGGGAGTTTGCCCATAAGCACCAGATCACAAACTTCTTCGATGTGGGCCAGATGGGGGTGGAGCACGCGCTGCTCCCCGAGAAGGGCCTGTGCGCCCCCGGCGAGGTGATCATTGGGGCCGACTCCCACACCTGCACCTACGGTGCTCTGGGCGCGTTCTCCACTGGAGTGGGCTCCACGGATATGGCCGCCGGCATGGCAACGGGACTGCTGTGGTTCAAGGTGCCATCCGCCATCAAGGTGACCCTGAAGGGCAGGCTCCAGCCCCATGTGTCCGGCAAGGATGTGATCCTCCACCTCATCGGTGAGATCGGGGTGGATGGAGCCCTGTATCAGTCCCTGGAGTTCGCCGGGGAGGGGGTAAGCTCCCTGTCCATGGACGACCGCTTTACCATCTCCAACATGGCCATTGAGGCCGGAGGCAAGAACGGCATCTTCCCTGTGGACGAGAAGACCATGGAGTACATCAATGGCCGGGTGTCCCGCCCCTGCGAGGCCTTCGCCGCCGACCCGGACGCCGTCTACAGCCGGGAGGTGGTCATTGACCTGGACAAGCTGGAGCCCACAGTGGCCCTGCCCCACCTGCCCGAGAACACAAAGGTGGTGTCTGAGGTGGCCGGAACCCCCATCAACCAAGTGGTTATCGGCTCCTGCACCAACGGCCGTATCAGCGACCTGCGCATTGCTGCCGCCATCATGAAGGGCAAAAAGGTGGCCGAAAATGTGCGGTGCGTGGTCATCCCTGCCACCCAGGAAATCACCCTCCAGGCCATGCAGGAGGGGCTCATTGAGACCTTTATCCAGGCGGGCGCGGCGGTATCCACCCCCACCTGCGGCCCCTGTCTGGGGGGCCACATGGGCGTGATGGCCGAGGGGGAGCGCACCGTCTCCACCACCAACCGCAATTTTGTGGGCCGCATGGGCCACACCACCTCCGAGATTATCCTGGCCTCTCCCGCCGTGGCCGCCGCCTCTGCCGTCGCCGGCTGTGTGGCCGACCCCAGAAGGTGAGAACGCGATGAGAAATCTGACGGACGACGTGGTAAACACCGCCCATAACTTCGTCCAGAACATGCAGCAGTATTTTGACGCTCCTCTGGACTACTCCGTTGAGAGCTTGGAGGAGATTGATGAGATGCTGGACGGTCTTGGAAAGCGGCGGGGCGAGATGACCGAAGACGCCTTCTTCGACCTCTACTCCATGACGGGCTGTTATGTCTTTGAGACGGCCCGCCGGAACTACGGCGGGGAGTACTTCTGGATTGAGGAGGAGGAGCAGCCCGGTCTGGCGGCGGGACACCCCGACTTTCTTGTTGTCATCAAGGCCTGGGAGAAGGTCAAGGGCCGCCTCATCAAGGGGGACGAGGACAACATACCATTCTACATCGCCGGCTATAGAGAGCATATTGAGATCGGCAAGACAAAACCGGGCTATCATGTGATCATTGTATAAGAAAAGGAAGGATCTGCTATGAAGGTTTACAAATACGGCGCCAATGTGGACACCGACGTAATCATCCCGGCGCGGCACCTGAACGACCCCTCTCCGGCGGCTCTGGCCAGCCACTGCATGGAGGACATCGACGAAAAATTTGCCTCCACTGTGGAGGCGGGGGACATTATCGTGGCCGGGCCCAACTTCGGCTGCGGCTCCAGCCGGGAGCACGCCCCCATGGCCATCAAGTCCTGCGGGGTGAAGTGTGTGATTGCCCCCTCCTTCGCCCGCATCTTCTATCGCAACGCCATTAACATTGGGTTCCCCATCGTGGAGTGCCCCCAGGCGGCGGAGGAGATCCAGGCCGGGGACCAGGTGGAGGTGGATTTTTCCACTGGGGTCATTACTGACACCACCCAGGGCAAGACCTGGAAGGCCGCCCCCTTCCCGGAGTTCATCGGCGGCATCATCAAAAGCGGCGGCCTGCTCAACTCTCTGAAGGAGCGGGGGGCTGCGAAATGAGCGCAGATTACGATTTTTGGAAGTATAAGAAGGGGGTACCCCACGATGACCAGCGGGTTTATGCCGCCCTCTCTGATGGGGAATTGTTGGAGGAATTGCAGGAACTTCCAGTAGAAAAAATTCGGGAACGTATCCGTGAGGTGTTTTCCGGCTGGAATTGGTTGGATGGGGATAATTGCGAGAATACAGAAGGAAGAGGCAGCTTTGAGCTGTTTACAACACCTCAATTTGTCCGTTTTGACTGCTATGGGATGTCCGAGCAGAATATGAACCTGTTTTTGGATGTCTTGACCCAGGAATTTGGCTGCCCGCTCTATGACCCGCAGATTTCCACCCGGTTTGATTCCTGGACGGAGGTGTAGAAAATGCCGGCCATTGTTATCAGTATGGATTCCCGGAAAATGAAAAACCCGGACTTGGATATCCGCTACCTCCTGCCCGACCGGATCGAGGAATGGTCCGGGGGCGCGGTGTCGGACGACGGTTATGAATATCTGGACGAGGAGGGCCATATCTTGGGTGTCTGGCTGGAGACCGAGGACGCGGAGGGCTGGTGGCCCAAGGTTGTGGAGTTGCTGAAAACGGAGCAGTTCTGTGAAAATGATCTGTCCCAGTCCGCCCTGGTGCTGATTTCTGAGGAGTCAGGCGCGGAACTGGATAAGTGCCGGCAGGTCTGGCCGGAGCAACAATAAGGAGTGAAACAGTATGAACTACAAAATCGCCCTCATCAGGGGCGACGGCATCGGACCCGAGGTGGTGGGGGAGGCCGTCAAGGTGATGGACGCCATCGGCGAGAAATTCGGCCATAAATTTGAGTATGTGGACATCCTGATGGGGGGCTGTGCCATAGACGCGGTGGGCAAGAGCTACCCCGATGGCACCGCCGAGCAGTGCAGGGCCTGCGACGCCGTGCTGCTGGGAGCTGTGGGCGGACCCAAGTGGGGCCACTCCACGGAAGCCGACAAGCGGCCTGAGACCGCCCTGCTGTCCATCCGCAAGGACCTTGGCCTGTACGCCAACCTGCGCCCTGCCGCCCTGCGGCCCGCCCTGGCGGAGTCCTGTCCCCTGAAAAACGACAAGGGTATCGACCTGATGATCGTCCGGGAGCTCACTGGCGGGGTGTATTTTGGCAAAAAGGACCGCTATCAGACCGAGGACAGGGGAGAGGAGGCCAGCGACCTGATGGCCTACTCCGAAAAGGAGATTGAGCGCATCGGCCGGAGAGGCTTTGAACTGGCCCGGCTGCGCGGCCATAAGCTGACCAGTGTGGACAAGGCCAACGTGCTGGAGACCTCCCGCCTGTGGCGGCAGGTAATGCACCGGCTGGCGCAGGAGTACCCCGATGTGGAGTACGAGGATGTGCTGGTGGACAACGCCGCCATGCAGCTGGTCCGGGCCCCCGAGCAGTTTGACGTGGTGGTAACCGAGAATATGTTTGGGGATATCCTCTCTGACGAGGCCTCCATGATCACCGGCTCCATCGGACTGCTGCCCTCCGCCTCCATCGGAGATACCGCCCCCGGGCTGTATGAGCCCATCCACGGCTCCGCACCCGACATCGCCGGCCAGGACC